>ONBR01000021.1 GCA_900316105.1 uncultured Olsenella sp. | reverse complement strand
ACGACCTCCGGGTTATGAGCCCGGCGAGCTACCAGACTGCTCCACCCCGCAATGTCTGGAAGCGCCTCTCAGCGCAAGAAGATAATATAGGGCCTTGCCGTCTGACTGTCAACTAGCTGGCAGATATTTGTGTAGCTGTCTCCACAAATAGGCAGTGGGGGAGGGATTGCCTCGCACCTCAGACGCTATCAGGCAGTCAAAAGCTCCAGAAGTCTCCAGGTCTACTTGTGGATGTGCGCCACCAACCAGTCGGCAGCGTGGTTTACGACCTCGCTGTATGCTGGCTCGTGGAAGCCATGCCCGCCCCCGCGCACAACATGCAACTCGGCATGGGGGAATACCTGCACGGCACGCTGTGAGTAGGACAGGGGCACTGCCGTGTCCGCGTCACCATGGAACATCAGGACATCGTGGGGGAAGGCACCTATGTGGTCGTAGAAGTTGTAGTCCCAGCAGCTCTGCAGGAAGGCCTTGCTCACCGTGGTGGTCATGATGGGGAATGAATCCGGCAGCATGTCACGATTGGGACAGTACCTGTGAATTTCGTCGTAGAGGTTGAAGGCGGGGTAGAGGAGGACGCAGCCGCTCACCAGGTCGGCATTGGCGCGAGCCGCCATCAGGGTGATCGTCGCGCCCAGGCTTGCACCCATTAGAAAAATGTTGTTCTGGTCCACGAATGGCTCGCGCGAGAGCTCCCAGGCCACTGACTCCAGGTCATGCTGTTCGGTAAAGAGTGACATGCCTCCGGGTTGCTCGCTGGAGCGGCTGTACTGACCTGACCCGCAGAAGTCAAAGACGTAGGTTACCATGCCACGCTCGGCGGCGGTACGGGCATAGGGCTCCATGTCACCGTGGTTGGTGGAGAGCCCGTGGCTAAAGATGGCGGTGGCGCGGGGGCGGCCGTCCTCTAAGCCGTCGGGCAGAAAGAGCTTGCCATAGATGTCCTTGTCCTCACGCCTGCCCCACCATTCACGCTCGACATACGATCCCATGCTCGACCCTCGTCTCTTTTTAAGAAAATCGTACAGTTTTACTAAAATCTGTCTGATTTTCTCTGCATACTAGCACTCTCATAAAGATGACTAGTCAGCATTGCACAGTATGAAAAAAGCGTCACACAATCGTCGACAAATCGTTCCAGGTGCGAGTTCAGCCTTCGACCACGGCTATGACACACGATTCCAGTGGGAGGAGACAAGCTTGTCCTGATTGGGCATGAGGGGCAGATAGGTATCGCTTGCAACCACCAGGTAGGAGCTCAGCTCCCCATGGCTGGAAATGAGCCTGAAGGTCAGGCGAGACTTGAGCTTGGGCGTATCGAGTTCGTGGTGGACCTCCTTGCCCGTCCTTTGGGCCTCGTCCATGACCTCGGTTATGACCTCGTGGTAGTTCCCGCCTGACGTGATGGCTTGCTCCAGGACTTCCATACCATGCTCCCTGGCTAGCGAGTCGACGCTCCTTGCCGCCTCGTTGGAGTAGAGGATACAGATGTCGTCGCCCTGCCTAAGGAAGATGAACACGGGGTTCTCGTCCCTAAGGGGAGGGGCTATGCGACTCTCCGATACGGTCGTTGCGTCCAGGATGTTCACGCGTGCGGTCTCGGCATAGAAGTCACGCTCCTCAGGGGAGGCGGGTTCGATGCCCCGTTCTGGAAGGATCTTGTCCATGGAGCCGACGGGATGGGGTTTGGAGATGAGGTAGCCCTGCACGAGCGTGCAGCCGATTTCCCTGAGGAAGTCCAGTTCCGCCTCGGTCTCGACGCCTTCCATGAGTGGCGTCATGCCCAGGCGCTTTGCCATGTCCACGATGTTGGTAAGGATGACGGGGGTCTTCTCGTTTGCCGCGCGCAGGAACATCAGGTCCATCTTCAGCACGTCGAAGTCAAACTCCTGGGCGGTGTTGAAGGAGCTATAGCCGCTTCCAAAGTCATCCAGGTACACACGGTGACCCGCCTCATGGAAGAGGCGCAGGTGCTCGTGGATGATGTCCTCGTGGTCCAGCAGTGCCGACTCGGTGATCTCGATTGCCACGTCGCGAGGGCTCAGTCCATTTTCCTCAATGGCTTCTTTGATACGTTCGTGCAGGTCAGGTACCGATAGGTCGTTTCGCGAGATGTTGACCGATACGGGAATGATGTCCTTGCCCAGGCGCAGGCGCCTTCCCAGGTGGGTGCAGACCAGGCGCAGTATGTGCAGGTCCATCTCCCACATGAGCTGACGGTCCTCCAGAACGGGCACGAAGGTACCCGGCGAGATGACGCCCAGCTGGGGGTCAACCCAGCGAGCGAGTGCCTCCAGACTCACCACCTTGTTGCTCAGCACGTCCAGGACGGGTTGGTAGTAAATCTTGATCCAGTCCTTCTTGATGGCCTCTCGCCAGTGAGTCAGGACGTAGTCGCGGTAGCGATAGTAGTCGCTGACCATCTGGTCATACACACGCACCTGGACCTGGAGGTTGTCGCGAATGAAGCCCACGGCCAGGCGCGCCTTGTCCACCGCGGCCGTGGCATCCTCGTCAGGTTCTTTGATGTGATAGATGCCGGCTGCCAGGCGCTCTCGGTCAACGTTTGCCTTCTGGGCGAGGAGCTGGTTTGCTCGGAGCACGCGGTCCTCTACGTCCTGCGTGCGGGTTATCACCACGAAATGGTCATCCCCCTGGCGAACGATCAGGTCGTGTTGGTCAAAGGACTCCGAGATCGACTGACCGATCAGGCGAAGGAGCTCGTTACCCCGCCCGTAGCCGTTGAGGTCGTTGTATGACCGCATCTCGCGCACATTGAAGAAGACGGCAGATGGCTTCGTCTTGCGCGCGAACATCTCGCGGATGGTTCCCTGGGCAAAGCTGTCAAAGTAGCGACCGTTGGGCAGGCCCGTAATGGGGTCCTGTGTCAGATAGTCCTTCTGGGCGGTCAGGTAGGACTTCGTTCCCTCTTCCGCGCTTGCGGCGGTTTCCTCGAGGTCGGTGTAGGTGATGAAGAAGAGGGGAGTTCCATCTTCCATGAAATGTCGCTTCTGGACGAAAAGGATCGGGTGGTAGCTGCCCCTTATCAGCATTCGACAGACGAGGCTCTGGTCTGGGGTGTTTGCGAAGTTGCTTGCTGCAGCTATGAGCTTGCCTGCGTCGTCGGGGTGCATCTTTCGGTAGCTCTTGTTGGAGAGGTAGCGTATGAGCGAGCTGCGCGTCTCGCCAAAGAGGTTACAGGCGCCGTCGGAGACGAGTACTGCCTGGTAACGGTCGTCGGTACGCTGCAACACGCTTAGGGGGAAGCGCAGGGACTCCAGGGTTGCCCTGGCCTCTGGGCTGAAGCGGTAGAGGGTCTTGGCGCCGTCTCTTTCCGTAGCGGCCTGGGCGGATGTGGGAGCGCCGTTGGTGCTCGCGACGTCGCCGATGGCATCGGAGGCGCTCGTCAGGTCGATGTAGTAGACGACCGTCAGGCGCGTGCCATCGGGGAATCCCTGGGCGACGGCCGTCGCCAACAAGCTGTGATAGTCTTCCCCGATGAGCATGCGAAAGATGATGCTGTCAGGTTTGCCTTCCGTCAGGTTGTCCATGAAGTCGGGAAGGCGGCTTGCGTCAGCGGGGTGGATGCGGGTCAGCTTGCGGGAACGCAGGTACTTCAGCATGCCTTCCCGGGAGCTTCCCACCATCTTGCAGTAGCCGTCCGAAAGAAGCGTGGGCCTGAAGCCATCGCTGCTCAGCCTAAAGATCATGATGGGGAAGGGAGACCGCTCGTACATGCTACGGGTGTGGATGTCCAGGCTGATCCTGTCTGCCGGCGCGTTGATCTCGTCCCTGTAGGCGTTGGTGTAGATGCTTGCCTGATTGCCGCCCATGTGCTTTGAGTGGTACATGGCGCGGTCGATGCGCTTGTAGAGGTTCGTGAAGCTGTCTACCTGCGCTTCCATGGACGAGATGCCGGCGCTGAGGGTGACGTGCCCTATGGGACCAAAGTCCATCATGGATAGCCTGCCACGCATGTCATCAAAGACCTGTGCGACCTCGACCTCGTTTGCTTCGACGGTGATGCCCAGGAACTCGTCTCCGCCCCAGCGGCCCATGATGGCATGCTCGTCAGAGAAGCTGCTAGCGGCATCCGCGATCTTGCAGAGGGCGGTATCGCCGACATCATGGCCGTAGCTGTCATTGATGCTCTTGAAGTTGTCGATGTCAAAGAGAATCGCCGTGATGGGTTGACCGGGATTGAGCCTTTGCGAGACATCTGTCACCCAGTGCTCCAGTGCGGCACGATTCGGCAGGCCAGTCATGCCGTCCACGAACGCCGCTTCCTGCAGGTCCTTGGTGGATTCCTCCAGAAGCGACACGAGCATGCCGCCCAGGTGGGTGTTGGGGGACGCGGCATGGCTGATGCCGGGGTCGTCGATGCGGTTGGGTTTCCTTTGCGTGGGGTCTCCCTCGCGAAGGCCTACGAGGACGGCAGTGCTGTTGCGGGTCGTGCCCCGTCCATTGACAAAGAGTATCTCGCAGTATCCGCAGGACGTGATGAGGCCAGGGCATACCTGGCGGAAGTAGCCTATCTCGCGGTCGGCCAGGCTATTGCCCAAAAAGACCCTGCGGTTGGGACAGAAGACCCCCCAGAGGGCCTGGGGCTGGAACTGCGCCAGCTCGTTGGCCAGGTCCAGAGAGTCCTGCAGGAGGTCCTTCTCGCGCGCGTAGGCCAGCGAGGCATGCAAGCCTACGGGGGAACTGGCTCCCAGGTAGAGGCCCTTGTCTCCATTGGGAAGGGGGATGCGGGCTATGAGGTCGTCTCCCTCCTTGAAGACGATTGGGAAGGAGCAGCAGTCTGCAAAGTCAGGCTGGGAGGAGTCGATGTGGAGGTAGCGCTTGTAGAGGTCCATGGGACGCACATGGTCGATCTCGGCCACGTATCCGCCTGCGGTACCTGCCGTGACGCGCATCTCCTTGCCAACGGGGCGCCAGCCGAAGCTCGAGCCCGTCTGTACGTGCAGGTCCCGTCCTTGCAGGACGACCGCGACAAAGAGGTCCTCCTTTGCGATGCCGTCCACAAAGACCAATTGGTCTTTGTTGCCATAGGAGTCCCAGACGCCTGACTGCGTGCCAAAGATGGGGATGCTGCCAAGGCTGGTGTCCAACTGAACAAGGAAGGCATCCGGACTGATGCCGGCTCCTCCGCATATGAGAAAGACGCCCTTGGCATCCTCGACCTCTGCCAGGTCCTTGGCGAAAAGTCTGCCCGCCTGTGGGGAGGACATCTTTGTACAGTCGTAGCGCAGAACGGTAAAGGAGCTGGACTCAAAGGTGATGACGCTGAGCTCGAGTCCCTCGACCACCTCGATGGAGGAGACGGATACGCCAATCATCGTCGGCCCCATCATGGTGGCACCGATGATCTGGTAGCCAGGAAACTCCTTGCCCAAGGTGGCCAGGTCTTGGCGGATAAGATCCGTGTTCGGTCTGGTCTCATGGGCCAGGATGAGCGTACGCTCGGGGGAGGACAGAACTACCTCACGCTTGATTCGCGCGATGACCTGGTCGAGCTCTTCGGGGCTATATGCCCTGTAGGTGCGCTGCTTCATGGTGTACCCTTGGCGAAATCATGGACAGTCCAGGCTATTCTATCCCTGTGCCAGTGTGGCTGCGAAGGTCCCAATTGGTGAGTTTATCTGCGAAGGAGATTGCCGAGGGGTGATGTCAGCAGCTCTTCGTCCGAAAGGGGCTTGCTGTAATAGAAGCCCTGGATACGGTCGCCACCGTTTTGTTTCACAAAGTCCGCCTGAGCCTCGGTCTCCACGCCCTCTACCACGGTCTTCATGTCCAGGGAGTGGCAGAGGTCGAGTAGCGACCTGATGATCGTGTGCGCCTTCTCGGAGTCCTCGAATCCCTCGAGGAACTTGCCGTCCAGCTTTGCCCCGTCGAACTCGTAGTCCTTCAGGACGTTGAGAGAGGAGGCCCCGCTGCCAAAGTCATCCAGCCAGACCTTATAGCCGATCTTGCGAATCTCCTTGACGGTGTGACGAATCCTGGCGCTGTCCTCGATCATGGATTCTGTCACCTCGACGCGGATGCAGCCCTTTGGAACCTGGTACTTTGCCACGATTTTCTCTATGGCTGAGGGGACGTCCGTTGTATCAAAGTCGCTGCGCGAGACGTTAAAGGAGACAAAGAGCCTCTCCTGGGCTTCGGGGGTCTGTCGGGCTATGCGCTTGCAGACCTCCTCGAGCATGTATGAGTCCAGACGGAAGGTGTCGTAGGAGTGCTCAAGCACAGGGACGAAGACGGCAGGTGAAATCATGCCCAGCTCGGGATCCTTCCAGCGGGCAAGGGCCTCGTAGCCCACGCAGCTACCAGTGGCCGTGTCAACGATGGGCTGGAAGTAGGGCAGGATGTTCCCGCTCGCCAGAGCCTCGTCGAAGTGACCCAGGACGAATGCCTCCTGCAGGCGCTGCTGGTCGAGGGCGTCGTCGTAGTAGCGTAGGGATATGGCGTACTGGCGGCGCAGGGTGTCGCTGGCGTACTTGGCATAGTCGGCGACCACGTTGAGCTTGGGGAAAGTCTGGTTTGCCCTGTGCACGTAGATGCCTGCGCGAAGGAAGAGGTAGAAGTGGGGGAGGTAGTGAGCGATGCTCTCCTGGACCGTGCGGATTTGCCTTTCGGGATTGGTTCCTTGGTAAAAGACGGCAAAGTGGTCCGAGTCGTAGTGGCAGATCTGCTCGATGGAGAAGTTCTGGGCCAGAAGCTCTGCGACCTTTGCCAGCACCTGGTCGCCCTCCCTGAAACCAAGGGTCCTATTGACGTCTTGGAAGCGGTCGATGTCAAAGAAGACCATCGACCAGTCGGTGTTTGCCAGGGGAAGGTCAGAGATCTTGTTCCTGAGACCAGCGAAGGTCAGAAGACCGGTACGTGGGTCGTAGTAGCCGGAGTTCAGGCTGCTTGTGTCGGCCGCGCCTTGGAACTACCTACCGATGAGGCGGCTCTTTCCCGAGGACTTTGCGGTGTAGAGACAGTCGTCTGCCGTGCGCAGGCAGCTGCGGACGTCGTGCTCGTTCTGCAGGTCACCGAAGCAGAATCCGATGCTCAGGGTATGGGGAGTCTCCTTGTCCTGGCTTGCACCGGCGTTTCCTCTGCCCGATGCCAGCTGGTCCCCTATTGGGCAGTCCGTGAGGATGCTGTCACGATAGGTTCTCTGGAGTTGCAATAGCCTGTCTTGCAGTACCTCGGCTGGCAGCTTCTGGGTGATGAGGAGGAATTCATCTCCACCGTAGCGGTAGCAGCGAGCATCCTTGTCCTTGAAGTTCTGACGGATGTAGGCGCCCAACTGTGCGATGACCTTGTCGCCGTAGAGGTGACCATATTGGTCGTTGAGGGTCTTGAAGTCGTCGATGTCAATCATCGATATGCAGACGTCTGGGGTCGCAAAGAGCGAGAAGTCGTCCCTGAGGGCCGCGCGATTGTAGAGACCCGTGAGCTCGTCGGTCCGGCTGGTCCTGCGCAGGCGCTCGGATAGGAGGGCAGAGCGGTCGAACCACCTGCGGCGCAGAATCATGCATGAGATACAGATGGCGTAGAAGATGCTGACGTCATAGAAGTCCTGCAGGGCTATGCCATTTTTGGGACTGAGCAGGATGACGGCGGATGTGAAGGCGCTCACGGCCACGATGGAAATGCCGCGCCATAGCCTGAGGTAGGGGAGGATGGAGATGAGGGTCATCACCACGACCATCTCCAGGAAGTAGCTGCTGCCCGTCTGCGTGCTGTAGATGGTCATGCCAGACAGAAAGGCGTTTGCCAGGAGAAAGGCATAGTTGACGTTGAGGGCAAGGCGGGGACTGACTCTGGATCGCCCGAGGGCGGTCCTAAGGGTGATGCCTGCATAGAGGTAGGGAAGGTTCACTACCATGAGCAGGATGTAGACTAGCGACGGGGAAACCACACTGAAGGCCGACGCATGGCTGAGGTAGGTATTTGAGCTAACAAGGCCGATCAGGCCAACTAGGGCGAGCATGCTCGATATTGCGATGCTGGTAATGGCATTGTTTCTGGCAACTGCCCTCATGAAGCGCTGCGAGTGCAGGAACTCCTCCGCCAGGGACGAATTGGCAGCTGACCTGCTGGAATCATCTGCTTTGGCAACGGATTTCACCGTCAGTGCCCCCTTCTGTGGCCCCTTTGTCTTGACCTCGGTTCCATACTGACACATTAAGGTGACATTGAGAGAGAGGAAAGGTCCTCTTTTTTGGGACTTTGACATGGGTGTGGCGAGTTGGTGCTTCCCCCTGGCATGCCTGATGAAATTCCATTGTCGTTTGGAATTCCTGAAAGTTGTGTTACTAACCAGTTAATGCATGGTGTCAAACTGTGGAACCCCAGCCTTTTCATGGCATAGTTCACTCAATCGCAATCGTCTAGTAACGATTGCCACTTTTTTCTTGCGAATCATCGCAGAGGGGATTAGGATGCAGGACTTCGGAAGCGCTTGGTACAAGGGAGATGCACGCGCCTTCGGCGACGTGACCCTTGCTGCTTCCCAGTCGATTTCCGTCATTCTCCCCATTATTAAGCCCCTAGCGGGCCTCCTTCTAGCTTAGGCGTACATGCCTAAGGGTGCGAATCCCTAAATCGGTCTCCCAGAGCTCCGAGCGTGAGTCGCGACCCAGCATCGTATGCCTGACACGTCTGCAAGCAGGATTGATTCCTACCCAGCGTTCGAAGGAAGTGCCAAGCGTCACCAGACGCAAACACCGCAAAGGAGCATCCCATGACCCGCAAGATCCACATCTTTGATACCACCCTGCGCGACGGCGAGCAGTCACCTGGCGCCTCCATGAACACCGAGGAGAAGCTGATCATTGCCCAGCAGCTCCTGCGCATGCATGTCGACGTGATCGAGGCCGGTTTCCCCATATCCAGTCCCGGTGACTTCCGCTCCGTCCAGGAGATCGGTCGTCTGGCTGGCGATGACGCCGTGGTCGTAGGCCTGACCCGCGCTGTGGAAAAGGACATCGACCGCGCCGCCGAGGCCCTCTCCACCGCAAGGCGGCCCCGCATCCACACTGGCCTGGGCGTCTCTCCCCAGCACCTGCACGAGAAGCTCAAGATCAGCGAGGACGAGTGCATCGAACGTGCCATCCACTGCGTCAAGTACGCCCGCAAGTACGTGGACGACGTGGAGTTCTATGCCGAGGACGCCGGTCGTGCCGACCAGAAGTTCCTGGAGCGCGTGATCGAGGCCGCGGTGCAGGCAGGCGCCACCGTCGTGAACATCCCGGACACCACGGGCTACCAGCTGCCCGAGGACTTCGGCCGCCGCATCAAGGGCCTGGCGGACAACGTTCGTGGCATCGAGAACGTCATCATCTCGGTCCACACCCACAACGACCTGGGCATGGCCACCGCCCTGGCCCTGGCAGGCGTAAAGAACGGCGCCCGCCAGATCGAGTGCACCATCAACGGCCTGGGCGAACGTGCCGGCAACACCGCCCTGGAGGAGGTCGTCATGGCCATCAAGATGCATGGCCGGGAGCTGGATGCCCACACCGACATCGTGACCCCAGAGCTCACCCGTGCGAGCCACCTGGTCTCCCGCATCACGGGCATGCAGGTACAGGCCAACAAGTCCATCGTCGGCGCCAACGCCTTTGCCCACTCCTCGGGCATCCATCAGGACGGCGTCCTCAAGGCCCGCGACACCTACGAGATCATCGACCCCGCCGACGTGGGTGCTGCCGGTTCCGAGATCATCCTCTCGGCTCGTTCTGGTCACGCCGCCCTCAAGCATCGCCTGGCCGAGCTGGGATACACCTTCCCCGAGGAGGAGTTCGACAAGGTCTACGAGCGCTTCCTGGAGATCGCAGACCAAAAGAAGGAAGTCTACGACGAGGACCTGGAGTCCATGGTCCAGGAGCGCCAGCGCGACATCGAGGCCATCTACACCCTGAATGCCCTGCAGGTCTCCTGCGGCGATCCCCTGGTACCCACCGCCACGGCCACCATCACCGACGAAGACGGCCAGACGCACGTGGTCTGCTCCACGGGCACCGGTCCCGTGGACGCCGCCTACAAGGCCATCGACCAGGTGGTTGGCAAGGGCTCCGACCTGCAGGAGTTCAATGTGAAGGCGGTCACCCGTGGCATCGACGCCATCGGCGAGGTGACGGTCCGCGTCCTGGGCACCGACGGCAAGGTCTACACGGGCCGCGGCGCCGACAACGACATCGTCGTCTCTTCCGCCAAGGCCTACGTCAATGCCATCAACCGCATGATCATGATGGAACGCTCCCGCCAGGGCATGTAACCGACCACCGCACACCCGAAAACGACATGAGAGGAGGCGCACATGACGGAGGAGAGGAAACCCAGGAGCGACGAGTCGGTCTTTCTGGGAAAGACCTATGACGGCCCCATGACGGGAGCCCAGATTCTGGTGCGCAGCCTGATCGAACAGGGCGTGGACACGGTCTTTGGCTATCCCGGCGGTACGGTCATCGACATCTACGATGCCCTCTATGATGCCAGGGACCTGATCCTGCACGTGGAGACCACTCACGAGCAGCACGCCTGCCATGCGGCTGACGGCTACGCTCGCTCCACCGGCCGCTGCGGCGTGGTCCTGGCGACCTCTGGTCCTGGAGCCACCAACCTCGTGACTGGCATCGCCACGGCTTTCCTGGATTCCATCCCCCTGGTGGCCATCACGGGCAACGTCTCCCGCGGGGTCATCGGCACCGACGGCTTCCAGGAGCTGGACATCACCGGTGTCACCCTACCCATCACCAAGCAAAACTACTTCGTTCGCGACGTCAATCGTCTGCAGGAGGTCCTTCACGAGGCCTTTGAGCTGGCCATGAGCGACCGCAAGGGCCCCGTCCTGGTGGACGTTCCCAAGGACGTGCAGACCGCTCTGGCCTACTACCAGCCCTGGCTTCCCGTGGTGCCCACGCCTCCCATCGAGCCTAGGCGGGAGTCCCTCCAGACTGCCGCCGACGCGATCAACCAGGCCCAGAGGCCCTTTGTCTACTTTGGCGGTGGCGTCACCGCCGCCGAGGCCGGTGACCTGGTGGTGGAGCTGGCGAATCGCATTGGCGCACCCCTGGGCTGCTCGCTCATGGGCGTCTCGGCCATCCCCACCGACACCCCGGGCTTCCTGGGCATGGAGGGCATGCATGGCCATTTCGCTTGCACCAAGGCCATGAGCCAGACCGACTGTCTCGTAGCCATAGGCTGCCGCTTCAACGACCGTTCCACCGGGGCCATAGGCACCTTTGCCCCCAACGGCAAGGTCATCCGCATCGACCTGGACTCGTCCGAGTTCTCAAAGACCGTGGAGGATCAGGTGGACGTCCACGGGGATGCGGGCGTGTCTCTTCGCAGGCTCCTGCCCCTCCTGGAGCCCAATACCCACGAGAAGTGGCTTCGCACCGTCCGTGAGCTTTTGGCCCAGGAGCGTGGCTATGCCGACTACCGCGAGACCCTGACTCCCGCAAACATCATGAAGACCATCAACGGCCTGCGCGAGTCCGACATGCCCGTGGTGACCGACGTGGGCCAGCACCAGATGTGGGCCGCCCAGTACCTGAGCTTCGACGTGCCCAGGACCTTCATCACCTCGGGTGGGCTGGGCACCATGGGCTTTGGTCTGGGTGCCTCCATCGGCGCCAGCCTGGCTACGGGCAGGCATGTCATCCTGGTCACGGGCGACGGCTCCTTTGCCATGAACATGGCCGAGCTCATGACCGCAGCGGAGTTCCAGCTGCCCATAACGGTCGTCCTCCTGAACAACGGCGTCCTGGGCATGGTCCGCCAGATGCAGTCCCTCTTCAAGCATCAGCGCTACTCCCAGACCACGCTGGACCGTCCCGTGGACTACGTCCAGATCGCTCGTGCCCTGGGTGCCGACTCGATGCACGCCACGACACCGGTGGACTTCCGCCGCGCCCTGGAGCATGCCATGGCCACCCACGGTCCCACCCTCATCGAGTGCCCCGTGGACAAGGACGAGTTCGTGACCCCCGTCCTGCAGATCGGTGCCTCGCTGGACGAGCTCATCGTGAACATGGACGACGTCAAGGCCAGGATGGGGAGGTAGCTGGATGAATACCTACAGCATTGCCATCATGGTCCGCAACGAGTACGGCGTCCTCAACCGCGTGACCAGCATGTTCCGTCGCCGCCAGTTCAACATCACGGGCCTCACCGTGTCCGAGACCGAGACGGAGAGCCTCTCGCGCATCACCGTCCAGTTCGAGGGCGAGGACCGGGCAAAGGACCAGCTGGTGGCCCAGCTTGCAAAGCTCCCCGACGTCATCTCCTACAAGGAGATGAACCTGGAGGACTCCATCAGCTGCGAGCTCCTCCTGATCAAGGTCGCCAACGACGACGATACGCGGTCCCAGGTGCTGGACGCGGCTGACGCCTTTCACGCAAAGATCGTGGACTACACGCGCAGCTCGATCGTCTTTCGCATCGCGGGCCAGTCCCGGCGCATTGACAACTTCATCGACCTCATGCGTGACTTCGGGATCTTGGAGGTCTGCCGTACGGGAGTCGTGTCGCTGGAGAGGGGGATGGGCACCATGCGCGCATCGCCCAACATCTGAGCCGGTGGGCGTATGCCCA
This sequence comes from uncultured Olsenella sp., assembly GCA_900316105.1. Classification (GTDB taxonomy): domain Bacteria; phylum Actinomycetota; class Coriobacteriia; order Coriobacteriales; family Atopobiaceae; genus Olsenella_F. Next base: position 12,570 of record ONBR01000021.1, on the reverse strand, counting down.
GCCATCACAGGCAATTCCGCCGTCGCGGCTTGGCGGCGTGGATATAGCAAAGGAAAGTATTCGTAGGATAGACAGAACGTTAGACGCACAGGAAGGAAAGACCAATGGCATTCCGTATGTATCACGAGCAGGACGTTGACGTTTCCAAGCTGGATGGCAAGCACGTTGCGGTCATCGGCTATGGCTCCCAGGGCCATGCCCACGCGCTGAATCTCAAGGACTCAGGTGTGGACGTGAAGGTCGGCCTGCGCCCTGGCTCCAAGTCCGCCGAGAAGGCCCGCAAGCAGGGACTGGAGGTCGTCTCCAACGCAGAGGTCGCCAAGTGGGCTGACATCATCATGATCCTGATCAACGACGAGTACCAGGCCGCCATGTACAAGAAGGACATCGAGCCCAACCTGGAGCCCGGCAAGACCATTGCCTTTGCACACGGCTTCAACATCCACTACGGCTGCATCGAGGTCCGTCCCGACTGCAACGTGATCATGGTCGCCCCCAAGGCTCCCGGTCACACCGTCCGCTCCACCTACCAGGACGGCAAGGGCGTCCCCATGCTGGTCTGCGCCCACCAGGACGCCACCGGTGATGCCTTTGACATCGCCTTGGCCTACGGCGCTGCCATCGGCGGAGCCCGTGCTGCCCTGCTGGAGACCGACTTCAAGACCGAGACCGAGACCGACCTCTTTGGCGAGCAGAACGTCCTCTGCGGCGGCGTGACCGACCTGATGGAGGCTGGCTTCAACACCCTGGTCGAGGCAGGCTACGATCCTCGCAATGCCTACTTCGAGTGCATCCACGAGATGAAGCTGATCGTCGACCTGATCTACGAGTCCGGCTTTGCTGGCATGCGCTCCTCCATTTCCAACACCGCCGAGTACGGCGACTACACCGCCGGCCCCCGTGTCATCACCGATGCGGCTCGTGAGGGCATGCGCGAGAACCTCCGCCGCATCCAGAACGGCGAGTTCGCCAAGGAGTTCCTGCTCGATATGTCCGAGGAGAGCCACCAGGTCCACTTCAAGGCCATGCGTCGTCAGCAGGCCGAGACCCTGATGGAGAAGACGGGCAAGCAGATCCGTGCCCTCTATGCCTGGAACGACGAGGACAAGCTCCTGAACAACTAGTTTTTGCAGGGCCGTCCGGGCCAGGCCGCCCGGACGCCTTGCATGCGGGGACTTGGCAACTCGAGTCCCCGCACGCAAGGTTGATGACAAAGGGGGTACTCCCTTTTGGCTACGCCATAGTACGCGCCCTAAGGGCGAGCGAAATAGGGGAGGGAAAGAGCCCATGGAGCTCACCGGAGCAGAGATTCTCATCGAGTGCCTCAAGGAACAAGGGGTGGACAGCATCTTCGGCTATCCCGGAGGCACCATCCTGGACGTCTACGATGTCCTGTACAAGACGCCAGCCATCCACCACTACCTGGTCAGTCACGAGCAAGCTGCCGTCCATGCGGCGGATGGCTACGCCCGTAGCACCGGAGAGGTAGGCGTCTGCTTCTCCACCTCCGGGCCTGGCTGCACAAACCTCACCACCGGCATCGCCACGGCCTACCTGGACTCCTCGCCCCTGGTTGCCATCACCTGCAACGTGTCCAAGGCCCTCCTGGGCAAGGATGCCTTCCAGGAGGTGGACATCATCGGTGTCACCAAGCCCATCACAAAGTGGAACCGCCAGGTGAACGACGTGAACGAGCTGGCAGACGTCGTCCGCCAGGCCTTCTTCCTGGCCCGCACCGGCAGGCCCGGCCCCGTCCTCATCGACATCACCAAGGACGTCACCCAGACCCGGGGTACCTACGAGTACCTGCCCGTGGAGCAGCACCACGTCTTCGAGATTCCCAACCAGCTGTCCAAGCGGCTCATGGGAGGACTGGAGACCCGCAAGCCAGACCTGGACGACGTGGACAAGCTGGCCCAGATGATTCGTGAGTCCCAGAAGCCCATGATCATCTGTGGTGGTGGCGTGGTCCGCAGCCGGGCCCACAAGGAGCTTTACAAGTTCGCCCACCTGATCGACGCGCCCGTCTCCATCACCATCATGGGCGGCGGTGGCTTCATCGGCGACGACGACCTGTCCATGGGCATGATCGGCATGCATGGCTCGCAGGCATCCAACATCGCGGTGGACAACTGCGACCTCATGATCGCCTTCGGTTGCCGTTTCTCCGACCGGGTGGCCCTGAAGCCCTCGACCTTTGCCGACCAGGCAAAGATTGTCCAGGTGGACATCGACTCCACCGAGATCGGAAAGAACGTCCCCGTCGACCACCACGTCCTGGGCGACGCAAAGAGGGTGCTGGAGCTTCTCAATGCCCGTCTGGACCAGCAGCATCATGAGGAATGGAAGAAGTTCGTCTTCTCCTATCCCACCGAGACCCTCTACGAGGAGGGTGGCGACCACCTGACGCCCAAGCAGGTAAACGATGCCATCCAGCGCATCATGCCCGCCAACACCATCGTGGCTACCGACGTGGGTCAGCACCAGATCTGGACTACCCAGCACCTCCACTACCGCTTCCCCGGCCAGCTGGTGACCTCGGGAGGCTTTGGCGCCATGGGCTTTGGATTGGGTGCAGCCATCGGCGCCCAGGTGGGCAACCCCGACAAGCACGTCATCCACGTGACGGGCGACGGGTCCTTCCGCATGAACTGCATCGAGCTCGCCACGGTCCAGCACTACGACCTGCCCATCATCACCGTGATCTTTGACAACACGGTCCTGGGCATGGTCCACCAGTGGCAGACCCTGATTTACGACAAGCACTACTCCCAGACCACCCTGGACCGGCCGCCCGAGTGGGTCAAGCTGGCCGAGGCCTACGGACTGAAGAGCAAGCGCGTGAGCACCGCCGCCGAGCTGGAGGAGACGCTCAAGGAGGCCCTGGAGTCTGGCCACGGCTACGTGATCGACGCCGTGATCGACCCCGACGAGATGGTGCGCCCCATGGTCCCCGCAGGCCAGCACATCACCAACTTCCTCGCCGTCTAGCGCATGCCACTTTGCCACTTGGGGGGAAGCCCCCTACGTGGCACTTTGCCACCAAAGGGGCCACCCCCAAAGTGGCGCTTTCAAGTGGCGCTTTCCGATCAGCTCGATTTCGACCCAAGGAGAAGCAAATCCCATGCTGGCACTCGACAAGATATATCAGGCTGCCTACGTCCTAAAGGGCGTCGCGCGCAAGACCGACGTCATAGCCGCCCCCAACCTGGTTCCCGGTATCGATGACCTCTACTTGAAGACCGAGAACCTTCAGGTCACTGGCTCCTTCAAGCTCCGCGGCGCCTTCTTCAAGATCAGCCAGCTCTCCCAGGAGGAGCTGGACCGCGGCATCATCGCTTGCTCCGCCGGCAACCATGCCCAGGGCGTGGCGCTGGCCGCCACCCGCGCTGGCGCAAAGTCGATCGTCTTTATGCCCGACGGCGCACCCATCATGAAAGTGGAGAACACCCGTCGCCTGGGCGCGGAGGTGCGCCTGGTCAAGGGCACCTACGACGATGCCCACGACGCCTGCGCCGCCTACCAGGAGGAGTCTGGCGCCACCCTGATCCATCCCTACGACGACGAGGACGTGATTGCCGGCCAGGGCACCGTGGGCCTAGAGATCATGGACCAGCTGGACGGCGTTGACGCCGTGGTCGTCCCCATCGGTGGCGGTGGCCTGATCTCGGGCGTCGCCTGCGCGGTCAAGTCCCTCAAGCCCGACTGCAAGGTCTACGGCGTCCAGGCCGAGGGCGCCTCTGCCATGGCCGACGCCTTCCATGCCGGTGCCTGGTCGGCATCCGACACGGCCGACACCTTTGCCGACGGCATCCAGGTCAAGGTCCCCGGCGAGACTACCTTCCAGATGTGCCAGAAGTACGTGGACGACATCGTGACCGTCTCGGACGACGAGGTCGCCGCCGCCATCCTGAACCTCATGGAGAAGCAGAAGGTCGTCTCCGAGGGCGCCGGCGCCACTCCCGTGGCGGCCTGCATGTTCAACAAGCTACCGCTCAAGGGCAAGCGCGTGGTCTGCGTGGTTTCGGGCGGCAACATCGACGTGAACATCCTCTCGCGCGTGATCAACCGCGGCCTGGCCATGAGCGGCCGCAAGGTCACCCTGGCCATCCACCTGACTGACAAGCCGGGTCAGCTGGTCCAGGTGAGCACCATCATCGCCAGCCAGGGGGCAAACGTCGTCTCCGTGGACTACGACCTGTCCGACCCCGACCTGCCCATCTCGGCATGCACCCTGCGCGTGGGCATGGAGACCCGTGACCAGGCACAGATCGACCAGATCAAGGCCAAGCTCGAGGAGGAGGGCTTTGCCATCGTGGGCTAGCGGCCGTCCCGGCTTTCGATGACCGGCGGCTGACCGTCCCAGATTTGCCAAATACCAGCAACCATCAGCGGAAACGCAAGCAAGCTGCCCCCTGGGCAGACCCAAAGGAGAGACCATGAAAAGCGATTCTTTGAAGTTTGGACCCGAGGCTGCGGCACACCGCTCCCTCTACAACGCACTCGGCTGGACCGAGGAGGAGGTAAGCCGCCCCCTGGTGGGCATCGTGTCATCCTTCAACGAGGTCGTGCCCGGCCACATGAACATCGACAAGATCACCGAGGCAGTGAAGATGGGCGTCGCCGAGGCTGGCGGTATGCCCGTGGTCTTTCCTGCCATCGCCGTCTGCGACGGCATCGCCATGGGCCACACCGGCATGAAGTACTCCCTGGTCACACGCGACCTCATCGCTGACTCCACGGAGTGCATGGCCCTGGCCCACGGCTTTGACGCCCTGGTCATGATTCCCAACTGCGACAAGAACGTCCCCGGCCTCCTCATGGCTGCCGCCCGCCTGAACCTGCCCACGACCTTCGTCTCCGGCGGCCCCATGCTGGCCGGCCACATCGATGGGCACAAGACCTCCCTGTCCTCCATGTTCGAGGCCATGGGTGCCTACACGGCAGGAAAGATTGACGAGGACAAGCTCCACGAGTTCGAGTGCAAGGCCTGCCCCTCTTGCGGCTCCTGCTCGGGCATGTACACGGCCAACTCCATGAACTGCCTGACCGAGGTCATCGGTATGGGCCTGCCTGGCAACGGCACCATCCCTGCGGTCTACAGTCGCCGCCTCCAGCTGGCAAAGCACGCTGGCATGCAGGTCATGGAGATGCTGCGCCGCGGAATCACCGCTCGTGACATCATGACCCGCGAGGCCTTCCAGAATGCCCTGACCGTTGACATGGCCTTGGGCTGCTCCACCAACACGATGCTGCACCTGCCTGCCATCGCCCACGAGTGTGGCTTCGAGATCGACCTCGCCCACGCCAATGCCATGAGCGAGAAGACCCCCAACCTCTGCCACCTGGCACCTGCCGGCCCCACCTACATGGAGGACCTGGAGGAGGCGGGCGGCGTGCCTGCTGTCATGGCCGAGCTCAACAAGATTGGTCTCATCAACACCGACTGCATGACCGTCACCGGCCTGACGGTGGGGGAGAACATCGCCCATGCCCACAACAATAATCCCGAGGTCATCCGCACGGCCGACAATCCCTTCTCGCCCACGGGCGGCATTGCGGTCCTCTCGGGCAATCTGGCTCCCGACGGCTCTGTGGTAAAGCGCTCCGCCGTGGCTCCTTCCATGCTGACCCACGAGGGTCCCGCCCGTGTCTTCGAGAGCGAGGAAGAGGCCCAGGCTGCCATCAACGCCGGCAAGATTCAGCCCGGTGATGTCGTGGTCATCCGCTACGAGGGCCCCAAGGGCGGTCCTGGCATGCGCGAGATGCTCAATCCCACCTCGGCCATCATGGGCATGGGCCTGGGCGAGTCTGTGGCCCTCATCACCGACGGCCGCTTCTCCGGCGCCACGCGCGGCGCTTGCATCGGTCATGTCTCGCCCGAGGCGGCATCCGGTGGCCCGATCGGCATCGTCCAGGAGGGCGACATCATCTCCATCGACATCCCCAACTGCAAGATCGAGCTCAAGATTCCGCAGGATGAGTACGATCGTCGCATGAGTGAGTTTGTGCCAAAGAAGAAGGAGCTCTCGGGCTACCTGAAGCGCTACGCCCAGCTGGTCGCCTCCGGCGCCAAGGGTGCCGTCCTGAACTAACGTGGCAAAGGTGCCAGGCGCAATGTGACAAAGGTGCCAGGCACCTCTGTCCCAAAATGTGACAAAGGTGCCAGGCGCTATTGTCACATCCCAAGGGAGTGAACTGCATGACCCAAGAAGAGCTGCGAAAACTGTACGTACGCATGCGGACCCTGGTGGTCTTTCGCGCGGTCACCGATAACCCTGTGGTGGCGCGCCTGGTGGACACCCTGGGCCTTGCCTCGGGCGTCGTGGGTGACGCCTCCAGTCAGCGCCTGGCGGAGGCCTACTCTGCATTCGTCTTTGAGCTCTTTGCCACGGGCGGCTGCTCCTTGGCCTGCTACCTGCAGGAAGTCGTCCTGGACGACGAGAACGTCTACCTGAGGAGGATCGGCGCCGGCAAGGAGGTTCGCCCCTCTCTGGTGGCCGCGGCCCAGGAAGAGCTCAAGGTATTCTCGGACCTGGCGCGCGTCACCCCCGATGACCTCCTGGTCAATGTAGACGAGCCCCTGCGCTCCAGCCTGGCCCGCTTCGAACTGACGCCTCTGGACCTTGCTGCCACCTACCGCGCCCGTCTCAAGGACATCCGTCGCTTTGGCTACGGCATCTACGCCCGCTACCACGTCTTTCGCCTGGATGACGCAGGGCAGATCGTCGCCGTCCACCACCCTGACCCCATCCGCCTCAGTGCCCTGGTGGACTACGACCGCGAAAAGAAGGTCATCCTGGACAACACGCGCGCCCTCCTGGCTGGCAAGCCCGCGGCGAACATCCTTCTCACGGGCGACGCGGGCACGGGCAAGAGTTCCACGGTCAAGGCCGTGGTGAACGAGCTGGCCCCCGAGGGTCTGCGCATCCTGGAGGTCAGCAAGGACCAGCTCCACCAGATTCCCGCCATCCTGGACGAGCTGACAAAGAACCCCCTCTGCTTCGTAATCTTCATCGACGACCTGTCCTTTGCGGGCGACGACGACAACTTCGCGGCGCTGAAGGCCATCCTGGAGGGCTCCGTGTCGGCAAAGTCCGCCAACGTGGTGATCTATGCCACCAGCAACCGCCGTCATCTGGTCAAGGAGACCTTCTCGGAGCGCGAGGGTGACGACGTCCACCTCAACGACACCCTGCAGGAGATCGTCTCCCTGTCCGACCGCTTTGGCATCCACCTGACCTTCTACAAGCCAAACATGACCACTTACCTGGACATTGTTCACCAGCTTGCTGCAAATGCCGGCATTCAGATGGATGAGGCCGAGCTCAACCTGCTGGCAGAGCGCTTTGCCACCCGTCGCGGTGGCCGCTCGGCTCGCGGTGCCCGTCAGTTCGTGGACTCGCTCCTCTCCAAGGAATAAGAAAGACGGACCGGTGGCGGCCCAGGCCGCACCAAGATCAAGGAGGTTCACATGGCACGACCAATGACCATGGCAGAGAAGATCCTGGCGGACCACGCCGGGCTGGACGAGGTCGTTCCCGGCCAGCTCATCGAGTGCGACCTGGACGGCGTCCTGGCCAATGACATCACTGCCCCCATTGCCATCAAGACCGTGCGTCAGATCGGTGCCGGCGTCTGGGACAAGGACAAGATCTTTCTCGTGCCCGACCACTACTCACCCAACAAGGACATCAAGTCCGCAGAGCAGACCAAGGTCACGCGCGACTTTGCCCACGAGATGGGCATCAGTCACTACTTCGAGCAGGGCTGCATGGGCATCGAGCATGCCCTCCTGCCCGAGAAGGGCATCGTCGTCCCCGGCGACCTGGTAATCGGCGCCGACTCCCATACCTGTACCTATGGCGGCCTGGGCGCCTTCTCCACAGGCGTTGGCTCCACGGACGCTGGCGTGGGCATGGCCACGGGCCGAGCCTGGTTCAAGGTGCCAGAGACGATCCGCTTTGAGATTGATGGCGAGCTCCCGGCTGGTGCCTCGGCAAAGGACATCATCCTCTACATCATCGGTCAGATTGGTGTGGATGGCGCCCTCTACTGCGCCATGGAGTTTGCTGGTTCCACCATCCGCGACCTCTCCATCGAGGGGCGTCTGACCATAGCGAACATGGCCATCGAGGCAGGCGGAAAGGCCGGCCTCTTTGAGGTGGACGACAAGACCCGCGCCTATGTGGAGCCTCGCGCCGAGCATCCCATGCGTGAGTACCACCCCGATCCCGATGCCCAGTACAAGCAGGTCATTCGCATCGACGCTGCAGACATCGTGCCCACGGTCTCCTGGCCCCACCTGCCCTCCAACACCCACCCCGTGGCCGAGAGCCGTCACATCCAGATCGACCAGGCGGTCATCGGCTCTTGCACCAACGGCCGCATCGAGGACATGCGCGCTGCCGCCGAGGTTCTGCGAGGCCGCACTGTGGCGGATGGTGTGCGCTGCATCGTGATTCCCGCAACGCAGGCCGTTTGGCTCCAGTGTGTGCACGAGGGGCTCATGGACGTCTTCATCAATGCCCACTGTGTCGTGTCGACGCCCACCTGCGGTCCCTGCCTGGGTGGCTACATGGGCATCCTTGCGGCAGGCGAGAAGTGCGTGAGCTCGACGAACCGCAACTTCGTTGGCCGAATGGGCGATCCCAGCTCTGAGGTCTACCTGGCCTCGCCCGCCGTCGCTGCGGCATCCGCCGTCGCAGGCCACATCGCGCTGCCGTCCGACCTGGATTAACCTGCCCGAGAGGGGTCTGGGGTCTTACGTGCTGCTGAAACAGCGCTGTGCGAACTCGCATCCCGCAAGACTCCAGACCCCCACGAGGTAAGAAATTCCAGCCGACAGCTTGTGTGCGATGCGGCTCGTGAGTGCGTACTCGGAGGTGACGGCAGCAGGAGAGCGCATCCCCCAGGGCTGCCAGATCGATTAAGGGAAGTGTGGGGGAGAGGTTTTCTCACACGTATGGGTGACGTAATCCAGTGCTTTGCTGACATGTTTGAACGAAAAAAACACGTTAGTAGCCCTGCGCCAGGATGGATGGCGTAGCGGTGTCGCGCCCATACAAGAACGACTTTGGAACTACAGGACTGGGAGTTTTGTAAATAGGACAGAGGGGAGGGCCAGTTTGTCTCAGTGCGAGTTTGCGCGAAGCGCACTGTCTGAGCGCCGAGATACATATGCCCTCCTCCCCACCCAGCAGGAAGAATGAAAGGACAAGCCATGAAGTTCAAGGGAACGGCCTTCAGGTATGGGCGCGACATCGATACCGATGTCATCATTCCGGCGCGCTACCTCAACACGAGTGACCCCTCAGAGCTGGCCAAACATTGCCTTGAGGACTCGGATACCAGCTTCGTCCAGCGCGTGAAGCCAGGCGACATCATCGTGGCCGAGGAGAACTTTGGCTGTGGCTCCTCTCGCGAGCACGCACCTGTGGCCATCAAGGCGGCTGGCGTCTCTGTGGTCGTGGCAAAGAGCTTCGCTCGCATCTTCTATCGCAATGCCATCAACATCGGCCTGCCGATTCTGGAGTGTCCCCAGGCCGTTGACGCGATCAAGGACGGGGACGTCGTCTCGGTCGATGCCGACAGTGGTACGGTGCAAGACGAGACCACGGGCCAGACCTTCTCGGCACAGCCCTTCCCGCCCTTCATCCAGGAGATCATCAACGAGGGCGGCCTGGTCAATCGTGCCAAGAGGATCATGGCCCAGAAAGCTCAGGAGGCATAGACATGGCAAAGACGAGCTATAGGATCTGCACCCTTCCTGGCGATGGCATTGGCCCCGAGATCATGGACCAGGCCAAACGAATTCTGGCTGCCGTCGGCGAGGCCTACGACGTTGACTTTCAGTGCGAGGACCAGCTGATAGGCGGTTGCGCCATCGACGCCACCCGTGCTGCCGGCGTTACTCCCTCGGCCCTTCCTCCCCAGACCCTGGAGGCTGCGAAGGCATCGGATGCGGTCCTTCTTGCCGCTGTGGGCGGACCCAAGTGGGATGACCCCACGCCAGGTGCCGTCCGCCCCGAGCAGGGACTCCTAGCCATCCGCAAGAACCTGGGGCTCTATCTGAATCTTCGTCCCGTCCACATCTATGATGCCCTGCGCGATGCCTCGCCCCTGCGTCCCGAGCGTCTGGACGGTGTCGACCTTCTGATCGTGCGCGAGCTCACGGGCGGCCTCTACTTTGGCAAGCATGAGCGCCAGACGGATGTCGCGGGAGCTGGGATTGACGGCGCCGCAGGCGATACCGCTACGGATTCCATGGAGTACGCGGAGTACGAGATTGAGCGCGTGATTCGCTGGGCCTACGAGGCTGCGGCACGCAGGTCAAAGGTCGTGACCTCAGTGGACAAGGCCAATGTCCTGGAGACCTCCCGTCTCTGGCGTGAGGTGAATCACCGCCTGAATGCCGAGTTCGAGGACGTCGAGGGCGAAGATATGCTTGTGGACAACTGCGCCATGCAGTTGGTAGCCAATCCTGCCCAGTTCGACGTCCTGGTGACCGAGAACACCTTTGGCGACATCCTGTCTGATGAGGCGTCCATGCTGACGGGCTCCCTGGGCATGTTGGCTTCGGCCTCCCTTGGCGATGGAACCGCTCTCTACGAGCCTAGCCATGGCTCGGCGCCGGACATCGCTGGCAAGGACCTGGCCAACCCCATTGCACAGGTCCTGTCCGTAGAGCTCATGCTGCGCTACAGCTTCCAGATGGACGAGGCGGCCGATGCCGTTGCCGGTGCCGTGGAAGACGTGCTCAATGCTGGCTGGCGCACGGCCGACCTTGCTGACGAGACCACACCCGAGGACCACAAGCTGGGGACTCGCGCTATGGGTGACAAGCTCATCGAGGCCTTCCAAGCTAGGGCGTAGGTGCTGGTGGTGCGGCGCGTGCAAGAGGGTGGTCCCAGCGGAGCGTTTTCCGCTAGGTACGGCCTTGTGTGACCTGATAACGTGCACGGATTGTCTCGGGGTTGGTTGAAACTGCAATTTCGACTGATTTCGGGCAATCCGTGCACGTCTTTTTGCCGAGCATGTTTATTGTTCCGTGCACTTTATTTTGGGGGGCGTTGCTAAAGGAGTCTCATGAATCCGCAGATTTACGAGTTCGATGCTACGCCCATCCAAAACGGGACCATGGATGCAGCATACGTGGAGCTACCCTTTGACGCGCACAAGGTCTGGTGAAAGGGGTACGTCCCAGTCCACATGACCTTCGACGGGGAGCCTTACGACGGGCAGGTTGCCCGTACGGGAACGCCTTGCCACATCACCGGCGTACCTAAGGACATTCGCCGAAAGATTGGAAAGACCCTCGGTGACCTGATTCAAGTGACCCTTCAGGAGCGCGCGATGACTCGTTCCAGGTGACGATGCATGAATCACCCCTGGAGCTGCTGCTATTGTCGGCCTAGCCCTTCAATGCCAGGTGGGCATTAAGTATCTGGTTACTCGATGCCGAATTCCCTGAAGAGCTGATCAAGACGCTCCCTGCTCATTAGGGCAGAGGCAAGCTCGTCAGAACGACCTAGCTCCGACATCTTGGTAGATAGACGAGCAAGACTGTCTAGTGCTGCGTCTTTCCCCTCTGCACGACCTTCTGCACGACCTTCTGCACGCCCCTCTGCACGCCCTTCCTCAAGCCCCTTTTCCCTGCCCTCGGCGAGGCCTTTCTCGATGCCCTCTTTTCGACCCTGCTTCTTCACGGGCATCCATCAGCTTAAGCTCGAACATGACGAACTCCCTCCTTCGCCTATCATCTGAGAGCACGGCGTTCACCGCTCCCTTAATGTTCTGGACCAAACCACCCCCATCGTTGCCGTTCCCCGAGAGATAGTCAAGCACGCCCTGGAGCTCGACGTTTACCTCCCCGTCAGTGCCATGCGGGTTGAGGAACACGAACTGCGTCCCGTCCCAGGGCTCGCCCCCGGAGTCCTCCGCGCAGGCGCGCCGGTAGGTGTACCTCCTCAGCCCCCTGCCGAACGGGTCGAAGGTGCAGAAGAAGACGGCGTGGGAGTCGGGCAGGTCGCCGTACCTCATCCCGCGCTTGAGCTGAGCAATGTCCATAGAGGACTGGTAGTACCTCGCGCGCCTCATCAGGTCCGGGGCGTTGCTCCTCTGCATCTCCACGTCGAAGACGCGCCCCGACCCGTCGCCCACGTAGGCGTCGAAGCGCACGGACTTCGCGTCCTCCGTCGGGCTGATGGAGAACTGCGGCGCGACGGGCTCTATCCGCTCGACCGGGATCTCCAGCACGGCCTACAGCAGTCGGCGGCATACGTCGAGGTTCGACCTCAGGACTTCGCCGAAGACGTAGTCGTTGGCGAAGGTCAGAGACTCCCAACGCCTTTCGATGTCTTCCTCTGAGTCGAAAAGCCGGGGACTCTCGGCAAGGGTTGTATCAGACATGGTTCCTCCCTCGGGGATGCACATGGTTAGAAGTTTGTCTGCTACGAAGACACTCACTGTAGAGATGAAAGCCCGGCGCCTGGCCCCGTATAGCTGCAGGTTGTCGCGTCAAGTCGGGCCGGCCCGAGTGCCGCGGTGCATGTTCCCAGACGGCTGGCC
>ONBR01000032.1 GCA_900316105.1 uncultured Olsenella sp. | reverse complement strand
GAGCTGCCGGAGGGCCTCACCCGCGAGCGCGCCTGCGAGCTGCTGGGCGTGCCGCGCAGCAGCAGCTACAGGCCCCTGCCGGGGCGTCCCGACCGGTGGAGCGAGGCCGACGAGGCGCTTGCCCGCGAGATCGACCGCGTGCACGTCGACTGGCCGCAGCACGGCGCCAGGAAGATCGCCCGCGTGCTCTCGTCGGAAGGCGTGCCCGACGCCACCAGATGGCGCGTGGCCAGGCTTATGCGCATGATGGGCATACGGCCGCTGTGCCCGCTGCCGTCGCTCTCCGGCCCCGCCGCCCACAGGCCGGGCTTCCCGTACCTGCTGGCGGGCATGGAGATACGTTTCCCCAGCCAGGTGTGGAGCACGGACATCACCTACGTCCAGATAGGGGGACGGCACATGTACCTCACCGCCGTGATCGACTGGTACAGCCGCTACGTCGTGGCCTGGAGGCTCTCGGACACCATGCGCGCCCGCGAGGCCGTGGCCTGCTCGCTGGCCGCCTACGCGTCCCACGGCACGCCCGCCGTCCAGAACTCGGACCAGGGCAGCGTGTTCTCGTCGGCCGAGTACGTCTCCATGCTGCGGGAGCGCGGGATCCGCCAGTCGATGGACGGCACGCGCCGCTGGGCGGACAACGTGATCGTCGAGAGGTGGTCCGGGACGCTCGAGAGCGAGTGCCTGGGGAACTCCGAGTACGAGACGCCGGCCCAGCTCAGGGCCATCATCGCCAGGTTCGTGGAGAGGCACGACAACGGGAGGGTCCACCAGGCGCTCGGCTACGAGACGCCATCGGACTGGTACTTCAGCAGCGTCGCGGAGGCCGCCTGATGGTGTAAGGTTCTATGTGCGGTTGAGGCTTGGGATTCGGATTGCCCAAAGAATCGCGTCTCACCATCTCAGCCACTTCATTAGACGGTTTCTCTGGTAGAGCCTCTCGACGAAGCATTCGACGACGAAAAGGCGCATAGCGGCCTCCTTCGGCTCGGATGAGGCCATCGCCCCTCATCGCAGGTGTGGCGGCAGCCGTAGAATCGATAGCAAAAGGCAGGCATCGTGGAGACAGAGCATGGACATCCACGACTTCGAGGAGATGGACTACAAGGTCTTCGAGCTGTTCCGCAAGCGGTGGGCGCTCGTGGCCGCCGGTACCCCGGGAGACTTCAACGCCTGCACGGTGGGCTGGGGCAGCCTCGGCACGCTGTGGACGAGACCCGGAAGGACGGGATCGGTGGTCACCGTCTACCTCTACCCCACGCGCTACACCCGCGAGCACCTCGTAGCAAACGACACGTTCACGGTGAGCTTCTTCCCCGAGGAGTACAGGAAGGCACTCGGTGTCATGGGGTCGCGCTCCGGCAGGGACGGCGACAAGGCCGCGGCGGCCGGGCTCACCCCGGTCGGGCTGGGCGGCAGCGTCACGTTCGAGGAGGCGTCCCTGACCCTCGTGTGCAGGAAGGTCTACCAGCACTGCCGCCAGATGCACGCCCAGCAGCGCCTCGCCCGCCAGCAGCGCAACGCGGATCCCGGCACCTCGTTGTCCTTGTCCACCTCGCCGCCCTGCTCGACGGCAATGTGACACCCTCGCAGGTACTCGCACAGGCTCAGGACCGCCTCCAGGCAGTACCCTTTGCCCGTGTGATGCCTGTCCAGGCTGTACCCTATCTCGGCGGCGTCGATGTCCTCGGGGGCGAATACAGCCACGGCCAGCCTGTCCGCCCTAAAGAGCACCCGTCTGCCGCTTGGCATGCCATCCTCCCCGCATCCTGCGAGACGGCCTCGCATTGGACACGCTCGCCGCTTGCCGCGCTAACGGTACTCCCTGTACAGCACCGGGAGGATCTCCGCCAGGTTGCGGTACTCCACGCAGCAGTGCTCCGCCATGCCGCGCGCGGTCTCATCGGTGAGCACGAACTTCCTCAGCAGGGGATTGTGCAGCGTCCTGCCCAGCCAGAATCGACTCACAAGCAACAAGCCGTCATCCGTCTGCTTGAACATGTGCGCCATCTCGGTGTGCCAGACGAGTCCGTTCAGAAGGCCCACATGCCCGCACACGATTATGGGAAAGCCCGCCCGCTCCATGGCGCCCGGTGAGAACCCGAACGTCTGGGGCTCCACAAAGTCGATGCGCAGCGGCATGCGCATGCCGCTGATGCGCTCCGTGGGCAGCTGGGTGTTGGGTTGGAACTCGGGCATGGTGTCCCGCTCAAAGTAGGGCGCCTGGCGCTTGGGATAGAGGTTGGAGAAGTGCTCGCCCGGGAACCACGCCTGGTAGCGCAGGTCCTCGCGCGGGTGCCACCAGAACCACCACTCGATCATGTCCGCCGTCACCCCGGGCATGGGGCAGTACATGGAGACGAGGTAGCCCTGCTTGCCGGGAAACTTGCGGTAGCCCGTCTCCATGTGCAGGCGCCCGTCGACGAGGATGGCGTCCTTGTCCTCGAAGGGGGTGAGCGTGATGCCGCCGGGTTGCCGTAGCGCCGCGGCGATGTCCGGCGGCACCTCGGGGAGGGGCTTGTCAAGAAGTTCCCTTAACTCCATACGGTTCTCCTGACACAAAAGTCGCACTTGTCGCGACCCTCATTGTAGCGATGGCAAGAACTGCGCTTCGGTAAAAACATGGCACGTTAGGCGGCCTCCCCGCAGAAAAAAGACGACTAACCCGTCTCTCCCCTACCGCGACTGGAATCGGGTCAGTTTTACCCGTGCTGCGAACCATCGCATCGCGAGCCTATGGTTATAGCTGCGCTCGGCACCAGTCCCGCGCCGCTCCCATGATCGACCCGATGCCCGTCACCCGCTGGTCGGAGAACTGGTCCTTGATACCGCATGCCTCGAGGAAGTCGAAGCCGCTTGCGGCGATCTCCTCCACAGGCACCCCGTTGAGGAGCTCCATCATCACGTAGAGCACCCCGCGAATGATGAGCGTGTCCGACATGGCCCGCATGTGGAAGGCGCCGTCCCGGTCCTGCGAGAAGTCCAGCCACACCTGGGACTGGCAGCCGCGAAAGACGTGCTCCTCGTCCATGAGTCCCTCTTGTCCGGGGTTCACGTAGGCGGAGAGCTCCACCAGGAAGGAATACTTCATGAACTCGTCGTCGAAGGCGCCGAGCTCCTCGCGAATGTCCTCCAGCCTCTCCTCCAGCATGTCAGTCGCTCTCCCCTGCTGCGGAATCTCGAGCTGCCACCAGGTCACTCACGACATCCGCCAGCTGCTCGGTCGTCTCAATCTCCGCCGTGTCATAGCCGTCGAAGCTCACACCCAGGGCCTTTCCCAAATTCATAAAGAGGAGCACCTTCTTGGTCATGGCCGAGGTCGTGGCTCCGCAGTGACGGGACACGTCCAGAAGCGTGGCCTCGTTGGGATTGAGCCGTCCCGCTTTGGCGACGCTCAGCTTGCAGAGCTCGGCAAGCTCGTGCGTCTCTGGCACCGGCTCCTCATCGTCCAGCAGAAGTTTGGCCAGGACGTAGCGGTGCAGGTGTAGGCGAAACTCCGCCGGGCCAGGCAGGGCCCAGTCCGACGGAGTCTCCACACCGAGCCGAATCCCCAGGGCGTCCAGCTCCTCCTGGCCCCTCTGGTCCGCAAGCAGCAGACGCTTGATGATTCCGCTCTTATCCAGCATCTTTGTCGCTTACTCGCAAATCAGGGGCTCGACGCCCATGGACTCTGCCAGGCGAATCATCTCGTCCTCGTAGTCGCCGTAGACGAAGGGCACGTGGTTGCCCACCTGGATCTGGTTCTGGAAGAACTTGCGGGAGTCGGCCACCTGGAAGAGTGCGCCGTGGGTGCAGTTGTCCATGTCAAGGCCGAAGCCGCCCTTGAGGGTGCCCTTGGCAATGAGGAGCTTCTCGCAGGTGGGGTCAAAGCGGCACATGGTGATGACCTGACCGGCGTCCTGGTCCCAGTCGCGGCGCATGGTCACGCCGAAGCCGCTGTAGGCGAAGGGGCGGACGGTCACGTGGGCGCCCTCCTCGTCGAAGCCCTTCATCTTGCGGTTGCCCACGGAGTGCTGGGTCATGACCATGTTGGGCACGCCACGGAGCTTGTCCCACTTCTCGGCAACGTGGTCCTTGGAGAAGTGCTGGACCACGCCGTCCTCGGTCAGGGTGCCGTCGGGCAGGGTCAGGACCGCGGTGTTGCCCATGTAGGAGGGCTTGCCGGCAACGGCCTGGAGCGCGGCCTTGGACACGACAGCAGCAACGTCGTACTCGCAGGCAGAGGGCACGCCGTTCTCGTTGTTCAGCGTGTGAGTGATGCAGAAGGTGAAGCGCTCCTTGTTGATGCGGCAGGTGGAGCAGGCGTCTGGGCAGTTGGCCGTGAAGGCGTTGCACTCGTTGACCTTGAGGAGCTTCTGGACCAGACGCCACATCTTGAGGGAGGGCACCATGTTCTCGCGCTCCATGGTGCAGGGTTTGCCGGCAGCCATGAGCTCGTCGATCTTTGCGTTTACGGCCTCCATGTCCTCGGCGTTGATGTTCTCCTGCTTGCGGCCGGGCGTGGTGTAGTTGGTGGTGGGGTCAATCTCGTGAATCTGGTCGATGACCTCGTGGAGGTTGGCGTAGCGGAACTTCACGCCCAGCTTCTCCGTGACCTTGTCCAGGCTGATGAAGGAGTCGTTGGCGTCATGCAGGGAGTAGTCGTGGCCGAAGCGTGAGACGCAAAGGACACGCGTTTCGGACAGGGCCTTGCGGGCACGCAGGGCGCGAAGCTCCTTGCGGAAGTCATCCCAGGTCAGGAAGGAGTAGGTCTCGATGCCGCGGGCCAGCATGGCGGAGGTGTTGATGGTCGCGCCGTAGTCGTTGCCGATGAAGATGACGGGCTTCTTGACCATCTGGGCGAACTCGACGATCATCTCACCGGTGCGGCCGGTGGTGGAGGCAAAGTAGACGTCGGTCTCCTCGGAGCCCTCGGCCAGCTTGCGCATCTCGGTCTCGGAGACGCGCCAGTTCTCCGTGTGGTTCATGTAGCGCTTGGGCTCCAGGAGCTCGACGCCCTCGGGGAGGTTCATCTTGATCCCCATCTGGATGCCCTTGTAGGCCTCGTTGTTGATCATCTTGTCAAACTCGGGCTCCAACTCGGGGCCCTTGCCGAAGCGGCAGGGACCCTCGTAAGCCAGCTCGTGCCAGATGTCAAAGAAGACCAGACGGCACCTCAGGACGGTGTTGTGGATGGTGTCAAGCTTGATCTCTTCCATGCTCATTCCCCTCTCCTGCCGCCTAGGCGGCCTTGGTTCATGCAGTCTCATTGCATGTTATTGGCAGCAAATTGCATAAGCCGAACGTGCTCCAGGGCCCTCCCGACCCTGCAGCTGGCATAGCTATGTTCTGGCTTATGCACTTGCTTCCCCCTACGACATCCACCCTAACACCAAAGCCGAAAGCCCATGGATACGCTTTCCCTATGCCGCATACAAGAAGTGCATGCGACATTTACCCAGCTTATTGCCTTGTTTTGCCAAGACACGAATAGAATCTATAGGAAAGGTCGACGCCTGGGGATAGGCGCTGCGCTAGGAGGGGTTCAGACGCATGCTAGACGTGAGCTCGATTCGGGAGGATTTTCCCATCCTCAATGAAAATGTATACGGACACCCACTTGTATACCTGGACAACGCTGCCACCATGCAGATGCCCAGGCAGGTCATGGACTGCATCGTCCGCCATTACTCCACCACGAATGCCAACGTCCACAGGGGCGTCCACTACCTGAGCGAACGCTCTACCTCCGCCATGGAGCAGAGCCGCCAGCGCATCAGCCGCTTCCTGGGTGCGGACGGGCTCGGCACGGTCGTCTTTGTCTCCGGCGCCACGGAGGGCATCAACCTCGCCGCCCAGTGCGGGGTCCGTCAGCACCTGTCCCCAGGAAAGAAGGTCGTCGTCACCCACATGGAGCACCACTCCAACTTCGTGGTCTGGCAGGAGCTCTGCCACCAGACGGGGGCCCGGCTGGTCATCTGTCCCCTCACGGATGCCGGCGAGCTGGACATGGACTTTATGCTGTCCGCCATCGACCAGGACTGCGCGGCGGTCGCCGTCTGCGCCGTCAGTAACGTCCTGGGCACGGCAAACGACGTGGCAACCATCTGCCATGCCGCCAGAGAGGTCGGCGCCGTCAGCCTGGTGGACGCCGCCCAGGCCATGCGGCATGGACGTCTGGACGTCGATAGGATCGGCTGCGACTTCCTGGCCTTCAGCGGCCACAAGGTCATGGCCCCGTCGGGCACGGGCGCCCTCTACGTGAGCGACCGCATGAGGGACCGCATGGTCCCCTACCGCTTTGGCGGCGGCATGGTAGACCAGGTGGGCGACCGACAGACGTCCTACGCCGACCTACCCCTGATGCTGGAGGCTGGCACGCCCAACATCAGCGGAAACATCGCCCTGGCCAGCGCCTTGGACTACCTGGAGGAGCTGGGCCTGGACCAGGTGGCGACCTACGAGGGCGAGCTCCTGGCACGGGCAGAGCAAGGCCTGGATGCGCTCGACGGCGTGCACGTCCTCGGTCATCCCAAAGAGCGCTTTGGGGCAGTCTCCTTCGTGGTAGACGGCGTCCACCCCTTTGACCTGGCAACCCTCCTGGACAAGCGTGGGATTGCCATAAGGACCGGCCACCACTGCGCCCAGCCCCTGCTTCGGTCGCTTGGCCAAAGCTCCGTCGTCCGAATTTCGCCTGCGTTCTACAATACGCCCGAGGAGGTCGACTACTGCATCGAGCAGGTCTCTGCATGTTCGAACTTCCTCCGCAAATTCTCGAAGTGAGGAAACCGCATTGAATTCGTTTCAGATCGCATGCTTTGTGGAGGCTGCCCGCTGCGGGAGCTTTTCCGATGCGGCCTCCAAGCTCTTTGTCTCCCAACCCACGCTCAGCCGCAACGTCTCATCTCTAGAGAAGGAGCTGGGCCTGCCCCTCTTTGACCGCAATACCTTCCAGGGAATCGAGCTCACCGAGCAAGGCGGCATCATGCTGGAGGCATTTACCAGCGCGCAGAAGATCATCTCTGAGGCAGCCATGCACGCAAAGTCGGTCACCCACGAGGAAAAGGTCGCCGTGAACCTGGGTCTCCTGCACGGGCAGATGCTCGACGACGCGCTCTATGACTTCATCGGCAGCTTCAAGCTGCAGAACCCCAATGCCGAGATGGGCATTCGCCACGCGAACTTCGACGAGCTCATGGCCTGGCTACAGTCCGGAGAGATCGACGCCACGGTCATGCCCGAGTGGCAGCTCGACGGGCTGCGGAACCTGACCCTCACGCACATCTGCGACCTGCCAACCGTCCTAGTGGTGCCAAAGAGGGCGCTGCCCCATCCCGAGCGTAGGACCTACTCGCTGAGGGAGTTTGAGGACAACGTCTTTATCTGCGTCGACGCCAACAAGGACCCTCACAGTACCGAACTCCTAGTAGAGCTCCTTGGGGAGCTCGGCATCAGCCCGCACCTGCGCACCGTCCCCAATATCGAGGCGCAGATTCACACGGTCGAGATGGGCGAGGGCGTCATGCTGATCAACCCCTACAACTCCATCTGCTACAGCCCAAGCGTAATCTGCGTGGAGGTGGCCGAGCTCAGGGCGCAGCCCTTCGCCCTGGCTTGGCGCAAGCACTCCCAGTCGGCCGCGGTCAAGCTCCTACGTACCTTCGTAAGCCAGTCCCCCGATATGGGCAAAAAGAAGTCCCCGTCGCCCGTCCCCCTAACCGGCACCCGCCCCATGTGCTAGTCGGCTGCGGATTCTGCCCTGGAGGGCCCTTGGACCATTTCCCAAGCGCAGTTTCGCAGCGTCGCGCAAATAGCGCGCGCGAAGCGCGCACCAAATTCCTCCCCATTAATCAATCCGTCTGCGATGGCGGATTCTGCCCTGGAGGGCCTGGGGCTTTGCCCAAGCGCAGTTTCGCAGCGGCTGCGCTCTGCGCGCCGCGAGAATGTCTGAGCATTGGGCAAAGCCCCAGGCCCCCCCACAGGTCAGTCCGCTAACGCAGGGATTGCGCCTCCCAGGGCGTGAACTCCACCAAGAAGCCCTCCTTGTCCAGGACCTCCTCAATCCGGTCCAGGGTCTCCTCGTCGCGGGCGCTCACATTGTGAAAGTGGTAGCCCGATGTAATCTCGCTCAGGGGCCGCGACTTGCTGGTCTTCATGTCCTCCAGGAAGCGCTTCACGTCGCTACGGCTGGACACGTCCAGGCGGGCGCTCATCTTGCCGTAGGTCCGGTGATTCACCAGGATGTCCTCCAAGGTGCCGCCCAGGTCCACGACCAGGGTCATCTCTTCCTCCACGCGGTCCGGGTCGTGACGGACCTTCAGGAGACGCCGAGGCCTGGTCTGCTCCCTGCTCATCAGGTAGCCGCGATTGGTCGAGATGACCTGGTGACCGTCTCGCTTGATCAGGGCGATGTCCTGCACAATGACCTGTCTGCTCACGCCGCACTGCCGCGCAAGCTCGCTGCCCTTCAAAGGCGCATCGGCCTTTTGGAGCAGCTCAACGATGGTGCGGCGGCGGTCCTCTCCGCTCACTAGGCCTCCGTCCCCACAGCGCCGGTGCCGTCCGAGCCCGTGACGGTCAGGTGCTTCAGGCTCAGGTCCAGGATGGGCGCCGAATGCGTCAGGGCGCCGCTGGAGATGATGTCTACGCCCAGGGTAGCCAGGTCGTGCAGGCGCTCGGCTGTCACATTGCCCGAGACCTCCACCTCGGCTGCCCCGTCGATCAGAGCCATGGCCTCGCGCATGGTGCCCATGTCCATGTTGTCCAGCATGATGATGTCGGCCTTGGCATCCAGGGCCTCGCGGACCTGGTCCAGGGTCTCCACCTCCACCTCGACCTTGCGAACGAAGGGTGCGTGCGCACGGGCTGCCTCGACCGCCTGGCGGATGCCACCGGCCGCATCAATGTGGTTGTCCTTGAGCATCACGCCGTCAGAGAGGTTGTAGCGGTGGTTGGTGCCGCCGCCCACGCGAACGGCGTCCTTCTCGAAGACGCGCATGTTGGGCGTGGTCTTTCGGGTGTCCACCAGACGGGTGCGGGTCCCCTCCAGGGAGCGGACCATGGAGCGCGTGAGGGTGGCGATGCCGCTCATGCGCTGCAGGTAGTTCAGGGCCACGCGCTCGCCGGAAAGAAGTGCCACCACGTGGCCGTAGACGATGCCCAACTCCTGGCCCGTCTTTACCTCGTCGCCCTCGGCAACCGTCGCGTCGAAGCGAGCCGTGGGATCCAGCAGCTGGAAGGTCCTCTCAAAGACGTCCAGGCCGCAGATGACGCCGTCCTGCTTTGCGATCAGGTGCACCTGGCCCGTGGCCTCGTCGCCGATGATGGACGCGGTGGATACGTCCTCGCTGGTAATGTCCTCGCGCAGAGCCGACAGAATCAGGGGCTCTGCCTGCAGTCTCAGCGTTACAGCATTCATGCCTTGTGCCTCTTTCTTACGATGTCGCGAGCCGCCAGACGGGTGAAGACCAGGCTCTCCAGCAGGGAGTTGGAGGCCAGGCGGTTCTTTCCGTGGACGCCGTTGCAGGAGGTCTCTCCCGCCGCATACAGGTGATCCATGGTGGTGCGGGAGTCCTGGTCCACGTGGATGCCGCCCATCAGGTAATGCTGGGCAGGCACAACGGGAATGGGCTCCTTCAGCAAATCATATCCCTCGTCCAGGCAGTGCTGGTAGATATTGGCAAAGTGGCCACGAATCACGTCGGAGGGAACGTTCTCGAAGGAGAGCCAGACGTGCTTGGTGCCGTCCTTCTTCATCTGCCTCATGATGTTCTGGGACACGATGTCTCGGGGCTCGAGCTCGTTGCAGAAGCGCTTGCCCTGTGCGTCCAAGAGAATCGCCCCCTCGCCGCGGCAGGCCTCCGAGATCAAAAAGACGCGGCCGGGCTTGGTGGTGTAGAAGGTCGTGGGGTGAATCTGCACGTAGTCCATGTGCTCCAGCTCCACGCCGTGGTCGCGGGCGATGCGGCAGCCGTCGCCAGTCAGACACTGGAAGTTGGTGGAGTGCTCGTAGAGGCCGCCGACGCCGCCCGTTGCCAGGAGGGTGTCCGTTGCGTGGATGTTGAAGCACAGTCCCTTGCGGTCGGTGCCGGTCACGCCTGTGCAGGCGCCGGCCTCGTCCACCAGGATGTCATCCATGGTGTGCCACTCGTAGATACGGACGTTCTTGAGCTCGCGGACGCGGGCCAGGAGCTTGGTGGTGATCTCCTTGCCCGTGATGTCGGCGTGGTGGACGATGCGGGGACGGCTGTGGGCACCCTCGCGGGTGTAGTCCAGCTGGCCGTTGGGCAGCTTGTCAAAGTCAACGCCCAGTCGAATCAGGTCATTGATGACGCATCGAGAATCCCAGATCATCCGGTCCACGCTCTCCTTGCGGTTCTCGCCGTGGCCGGCGCGCATGGTGTCATCGAACCAGGAGTCGTAGTCGTCGTGGTCGCGCATCACACAGATGCCGCCCTGGGCCAGCATGGAGTCGCAGGAGGCCAGGTCCTCCTTGGAGATCATCACGATTCGCAAGGCACGGGGCAGGTTGAGCGCGGCATAGAGACCGGCGACTCCGCAGCCCACGATGGCAACGTCGCAGGTCAGGTCCTTGGAAGTCGGACCATCAGGTCCTTCCTTCTCCTCGAAGCCGGGGAAGCTGGGGATTTCGGAGCGCACCATGCCTATCGCCCCGCAATCTCGAGCATGCGCTCCAGAGGGGCGTTGGCGCGGTCGGGGTTGACGGGCAGGTCAATCTCGCCAGAGAGCTTCTCTAGGCAGGAGACCAGGCTCTCGGGAGAGACCATGGCCATGTTGGGGCAGATGGGCGGCGTGGCGGGATAGTAGATTTTCTTTCCCTGACCCTTGGTCTGACGCTCGATCTCGTAGGAGACCCCCATGACCGTCAGGACGATGAACTCCTTCTGGTCGGAGGCAGCGATGTGCTCGATGATCTGCTTGGTGGAGCCGATGAAGTCGGCCTCGCCCAGGACCTGGTCGGTGCACTCGGGATGGGCCAGGACCTCAGCCTCGGGATGCTCCATCTCCAGGGCCTCGACCTCGGCGGGGATGATGCGATGGTGGGTCGGGCAGAAGCCACGGTTCAGGATCACGTTCTTCTCGGGGAGCTGCTGGGCGACGTAGCGGCCCAGGTTCATGTCAGGGAGGAAGAGGATGTTGTGCTGGGGCAGGGAGCGGACGACCTTGATCGCGTTGGAAGAGGTGACGCAGACGTCGGCCCATGACTTGATTTCGGCCGTGGTGTTTACGTAGGCGACGATGGCCAGGTCGTCGTACTCGTCCCTGACCTTGTCCACGTCGGCCTTGCGGACCATGTGTGCCATGGGGCAGTCGGCGTGGGGCGCGGGCATGAGGACGCGGCGGGACGGATTCAGGAGCTTCACGGACTCGGCCATGAAGGACACGCCGCAGAGAACGATCGTGGATGCGTCCAGGGTCTTTGCCAGGCGGGCCAGATAGAAGGAGTCGCCCACGTAGTCGGCCATGGCCTGGGTGGCGGCGGGCACGTAGTAGTGGGCAAGCACGACGGCGTCATGCTCCTTCTTTAGCTGGGCGACCTTGGCGGCCATCTGGTCAAAGTTGGGGCCAAAGTCGCGGGGCACGGGACCGCCGTCCTGCTTGAGCTGGGCGACTGCATTCTGGAGGCTCTGCTGCTCGAGCGGCGTGAGCTTGTAGGAATCCATGGGTTTCTCTCTCCTGTTGAGGTTCTCCTGTTGAGGCTGCACCCGAGCGGGACCCCTCCCGCGGTAGGGCATTGGGTGGAAAGTATACACAGCAGACGACAGCTATCAATACATCTGTCTTGTCAGTAAAGGAATCTGCAAGAAACGCGCACGAAACATCGGCGCGGGCGGGGGCGCGGGGGGGGCGGGGCGGGGTGGGCGCGGGGTGGGCGCGGGGTGGGCAGGTGGGCTCCAGGGGCGAATCCCACGCGCCCGAAGGGCGATTCCCACGGAGGGCCGCTCCGGGGGTCAATCCCACGGCCTCCAGAGTCGATTCCCACGGTCCCCAGGGGCAATTCCCACGGAGGGCCGCTCCGGGGGTCAATCCCACGCACACAAGGGGCAAATCCCACGGGCTCCAGAGGCAGATTCCACGGCCTCCGGGGGTCATTCCCACGGTCGGACGGCTCCGGGGGCGATTCCCACAGGGGTAATCTAATAAACCGCAGGTCAGGAGGGGTGTCGGTTCTCCGGCGCCGTGGGATTTGCCTCCGCTGCGGGCCAGA
>ONBR01000022.1 GCA_900316105.1 uncultured Olsenella sp. | reverse complement strand
CGACGGCAACGGCAACTTCCTCGTCAGGGATGGTGGTGTTGAAGCCGTCGACCAGCTCGCAACCGGTCATCTCGGCGATCTTCTTTGCGACGGGGCTAAGGGTCTGGCCGGTGACGCAGAGGACCTTGTTCTTCTTCTCGGTCGGCTGGATAACGAGGGGGCCACCAAATCCGCCAGCGCCCTTGACGATCTTAACGTTCTTGAATGCCATGATTTACTAACTCCTCAGTAAACGAATGTCTCTATCTACACGTTTGAATCAAAAAAGTAAGCACTATGCCTGCTGAGCAGCCTTGAGCTTGCCGGTGCTCGTGTAGCGAGGATCGATACGGAAGTAAATCATCTGGCAAAGGATGCCGCGGAGAAGGATGACGATGATGCCGCAGATGAAGTAGCGGACAGCAAGATCCATCTGGTTCAGGCCAAGGCTGGTGATACCGGCAGCGATGCCGTTGAAGACGAAGAGCTCGCCAGCGTTAGCGTGAGGGAAGAGGCCAGTAACAGGGTGGCACATGGAAACCGTTGCATCGTAGAAGGAAGGCTTGTACTTCTCCTCGACGAAGCGGCCAAAGGTGTACATCATGGGGTTGCAGAGGAAGATCAGTGCAATCAGGGGGAACAGGGTGTAACGAAGAATCATGTTCTTGGTCAGCTTCTGTGCGAAGTTGTTAACCTTGTCCTCACCGATGAGCAGGATGATCGAGTTCATGAAGGTGAGCAGACAAAGAATCTGAGGAATCATACCGATAGACAGGGTGGGAGCACCAGTAGCCTCATCGATGACAACAGAACCAATGACCCATCCCCAGAGGGTCTCGCCGCCCGCCTTGAACCAAGACATGAAGCCAGTGGCGATGTTAACAATGACGTCCATACTTTCCTTTCTGTCAAAGGGCACGCCAAGCAAAATCAGTCTGGGCAATGGGTAGCAGCCAATACCAAGACTATTCCAGCCGGCGCAATTTCCTACGTGATGAAAATCGATAGGTAGCAGCTATACAATTTACACCACGATAAAACACGAAATTCAGTACATAAATAACGCACCCCAACGTGCATTGGTTTTTAGGCCATACGTTGGGGTGCGTCGCACTAGGCAACCAACCTTAAGCTAGAACTTAGCCAAAGATCTTGTCCTGCTCCTGACGGATCTTGTAGATGAGGGTGCTCTCATCGATGGCAACATCATCATAGGTGAGCAGCTGGCCACGCTTGACGTCCTTCTTGAGGACAGCGTTCTTGTTGACCAGGCCGAAGGGCACATAGCCAGCAGCCTTAGCGTGCTCGTGGGTGTCGATGGAGCCGTAAGCGGTGAATCCACCGAGACCGTCGAGGTGCTCGCCAGCCTTCATGTCCTTCTTGGCAACGGTGATGACCTCGGAAACCAGGCCGCCCTTGGGGACGATAACGCCCTCGTGATAGAAGTAAGCACGGGCAGCGGTCAGAGGGGTCTCGAGGTTGCACAGGTGGTAAGGACGATAGAGGGTCCACAGGGGGCCAGGGCCCATCGAGTGGTAGCGCATCTGAGAGGCGATCTCCTCGTTATCAGTGGTGATGGTAACGAAGACGCCAGGTGCGATACCGCGGACGTACTCAACGACGCCCCACTTGTCGAGGATGCCGTCGTCCTCCTTCAGGCGATACATGTCGTTCAGGCCCTTGACGTCGGAAGCGATGCCGTGGGTGCCGATGACATCGGGAATCAGGCCGGTGGCGTTGGACATAGCGCAGCACTCGACCATGGTCTTGGTGCCGTCCTTGAATGCGGTCAGCATCTTGGGGGACATACGCTTGCTCTGAGCCTCGGCGAGAACGGTGTCGGGGTTGCAGTCGCGGTCGATGCGGTTGTTCTTGCCCTTGCCGACAACGACGATCTGGAAGCCCATGGCCTCAGCGAAGTCGAAGAGCTCCATAACGGTACCAGGCTCGTCGCCGTTGGTGCCGGTGTAAACAACGCCAGCCTCCTGAGCCTTCTTGTAGAGGTAGGGCCCGATGACAACGTCGGCCTCGACGTTCATCATGATGATGTGCTTGTGAGCAGCGATGGCATCCAGAGCGATGCGGGCGCCGACATCAGGCACACCAGTGACGTCGATGACAACGTCGATCTCGGGGACCTTGGAAACGATGCCGGAGTCGCTGGTGGCAACATACTTGCCGGCCTGAATAGCCTTCGAAGCCTCCTCGGGGTCGTCGGTCTTGACGATCTCGGCGGGATCAACGTTGGCATACTCGAACGCCTGGACTGCCAGATCAATGTTGATGTCTGCGCAGATTGCGGGGCGCTCGCCCTTGATGAGAACAAGCTCGGTGACCATACCGCGGCCCATCTGACCAGCGCCGATGACGCCGACCTGAATGTGCTTGCCCTCCTCCTCGAGCTTTTGCAGTTTCCAGTTGAAGTTGTACATGCTTCTCCTTTCCGACTGTGAGTGAAACGTACTGCATCTCGTACATTCACTAACATGTACAAGACGTAGTGTACAACTCCGTAGTTTTCCCGTTCCGTCGTACCGTTTAGAGGAGAATGAACGGTCGTTTATTCGCGGTAAACGGTATTTATGTAACAGTGTGCGTAAAAACTACTTCGTTGAGACTACACAAATCAAAGCCACCTGTATACAACTTGTCTTGAAAATGAAGTTACAGGCGGATAAACCAGGAAAGACTAGCCCTCAATCTGGATGAGGCCGCCCTCCTTGATGTCCTCGGGCAGCAGGGGCTCACCCAGGAGCTCGATGCAGCCGGGGCGCTCCACCTTGTTGAGGCCCTTGAAGGACAGGGCGCAGTGACCCAGCTCACGCAGGGTGGTGGGAGCCTCGGTGCCCACATCGGTGATGATGTACTCCTTGTCGCAGATCTTTACGGTGTCGCCAGGCATGGGGTTGGCCTTGAGCTCTCCCCTCTCGTGGAGGACGGAGATCTCTGCCAGCTCAGCGGGGGCATTGTTGTCAAAGATGATGATGAAGGCATCATCGGTGCCCAGGAACATCATTGCGTCCTGGCCCCAGCCGGTGATCTTTGCTGAATACTTAACCATGTACTGCTCCTCGTTCTCTAGCCTTATGTACTTCCTACCTTGCTATCCAGGAAACGATGGCCAGATGGCCGTCGCGTCTCTGCGATTCTATGGGAGCCAAGCTCGCTCCCCTTGTCTGGAATCTAGGCTTCCTCGTCGTCCAGGTCGTCGTAGATCTGCTCTTCGTCCAGTTCCTTTTCCTTCTCGGCGCGTTTCGCTGCCAAGGCGGCCTCCGCGGCCTTGTCCTTCTCCTTCTGGAAGTATCCTTCCAGCGAAGCGAAGGCGTCTAGATAACCCTGCTGGCGCTTCTGCTCCTTCGGATCAAGTGCGCGGAGTTTTTCCAGGAAATACTCGAACGTCTTGCCCTCTACCGGCTCCCCCAAGACCTCCTTGATCTCGCGGAACCTCGATGCCAGAGTGATTCCATCGAGGATCTCGACGTGCCTGACGATGTGCTGCCTATCACACGCAACGACGACGATATATGAGCCCAGGAACTTCGACCTACGCTGACCGACACCTGTAATGCCCATCTTCCTCGAGCGTGCGACCGCCTTCTCGTAGTTTTTAATCTGCAAGATGGCGCCAACCGCCTGTAAACCAAACAAGACAATTATAAGTACCCACAGGGCGATCCAACCTAGCGGCATATCCATCCTTTCTAATTTGTCGGCAGACGCACAAATTCCTACGTTGTACGAATGCCTCCCATTTAGTACGGACAATACTCATTGCAGTACATGCAAAGTAGCATTTAAACACATGGAGCGCCGCAGGTCGTTGCAGATACCAAAAAGTCCCCCATGGTACCGAGGTACCTGGGGGACTAAAGAGCTTCACACTAAGGGCGCAAGTGCCACGCCTATACGGCGCCTGCCCTGCTCAACCCCAAGGTACGACTACTTTGCGTACTTCTTGAGGTCAGCCTCGTGCTGCTCGGCGAAATCGACGCGGGCCTTGGCCAGGGCAGCGGCCATCTCCTCGACCATGCCGAAGGGATCGTCGGCCTTGACGATGCCAGAGGTGCCACCGGAGGCGTCAGCGCCGTACTTGACGGCATCGTAGACGTTCTGGCCAGAGTGGATGCCGGCGGCCTGGAGGACCTTGGTGTTGGGGGACACGCGCTTGACGGCCTCGGTGGAGGAGCGCATGTAGTCCTCGCCAGCGACGGTACCAGTGCCGATCAGGCTGGTGAGCTCGCAGACCATGACGTCGGGCTCCAGCATGGCGAGCATCTCGCCCTCCTCGACGGAGTCAGCGCAGACGACCGTCAGGATGCCCAGCTCGTTGGCGCGGGCGATGGTGGCGGCCAGCTCATGAGCGGTCAGAGGATGCTCGGCGTGGTTGAGGAAGGTAGCCTTGACGCCGTTGGCCTTGAGGGCCTCGGGAAGGACGTGACCCATGCCACGACCAGGGGTCAGGCTCTCCATGTGCTGGGCGCAGGGAACGATGTGGGGGCAATCCTTGGCGATGCGATAGAGGTCGATGTCCTGAGCAGTGAAGAGCACGTCGATGTCGTACTTGACTGCCATGGCGTCCGCCTGCTTGGCCAGGTTGTAGATGTCGTCACCATAGAGGTAAGCCTTGGGGTTGACGACGAGGAAGGGCCACCTGAGCTCTGCCTTTGCGGGATTTGCCATTGTTCTGATTCCTCTCTCTTTGACTATCGGAAACCGATTTTCAATACACACGTGCGCGGCACGCAGACGGGCGAGTCGCTGCATCGTCCGCGTGCCGCACCACGTCAGAGCCTTTTAGGCGATGGGGCCAGCGCCATTTGCCAGAACCTCGATGACGTGCTTGAAGTCGGCCTTCATGGCCTCGTAGGAAGCGTCGGTGAGGTCCTGCCAGTAAATCTCGGAGTTGGCATCCTTGGCCTTGAGGTCCTGGATTGCCTTGTAGGCAGCCTCTCCGCCGTACTTGACGCCGTAGGTGAAGTAGTTGACCTTGCGGATGCCGGCGTCGACGCACTTGCGATAGTCGTCGTCAGAGACGCCGGAGCCACCGTGCATGACCAGAGGAACGTTCACGCGCTTGCGGATCTCACGCAGGACGTCGTAGGACAGGTGGGGCTCACCCTTGTAGATGCCGTGGACGGTGCCGAAGGAGCATGCCAGGATGTCGAGGCCCGTGGAGTTCACGAACTCCTCTGCCTGCTCGGGGTCGGTGTAGATGGCCTTGCCCTCGTGGTCGTTCTCGTGGCCGGCGCCGTTCTCGCGGGTGCCCATGGAACCGAGCTCGCACTCCAGGCCGGCGTCGAAGCCAGCAACCATCTCGGCGGCACGAGCGGAGTTCTCGACGTTCTCCTGATAGGGCAGGAAGGAGCCATCGAACATGGTGCCAGTGAAGCCCAGCTCAAGGGCGCGACGCATGTAGGAGAGGTGCTCGCAGTGATCAAGGTGGACACAAACCATGGCGCTGGAGCGCTCGGCCAGATCAACCATGGTGGGGCCGATGTACTTGAGGGGGGCGAAGGACTCGTGGCCCTCGGCGTGAGCGATCATAACGGGATAGCCGGTCTCTTCTGCGGCGTCGAGTGCAGCGCGCACCGCCTCGAGAGAAGGCGTGTTGAACTGCGGGATGGCCATGTTGTACTGTTCGGCCACGGCGCAAATGTCGCGAAGATTAACGAGCATGCGATGTCCTTTCTTCCTACCCAATAAGGAAACAACAGCCATGCGCCATTTCGGAGGCGCAAGTCTCCTTAATCATAGAGAGTTCCTACGACACTTTGGTTGAGAATTTCTGTCAATTGGTAAAAAACAGGCGAGAATGCGCGAATGAACGGGAAACGTAAGCAGATCGAGGGCAGAGGTAGGTGCTATCCGCAGGGGGTACTCCCTTTTGGCTTTAAGCCAAAAGGGAGTACCCCCTGCGGATAGCACCTGATACGAAAAGGCGCACCCCCCCAGGAGGAGTGCGCCTTCACGGTACGATTCTCTCTTGTCGTCCTACTTCACGCCGGCCTTGTGCTTGGCCTCGTCGATGCGGGCAAGCTGGTCGGGAGACAGGTGGATGCGGCCCTCTCCCCTACCGTAGGTCTTGCCGCCATCGCCCATCGTGCCATCAGCTGCCGTGGGGATGGCACCATAGGCCGCATAGGCAGCACCGGGATCGGCACCCTCATTGACCAGGGAGTCCTGAAGCTCGCCGCGGTGACGCAAGGAGCTCATGGTGCCAGGCAGAACGCGCTCGGTGGGATCGTCGGGATTCTCCACCTTGAAGGTGCCACCGTTCTTGAAGTTCTCCTTTGCCACGGAGATCATGAGCTTGATGCGGTTCAGCTGGTTTACCTCGGAGGCACCGGGATCGTAATCGACGGCCACGATGTTGGACTCGGGATGAAGCTGACGCAGGCGTTTGATCACCGACTTGCCCACGACGTGGTTGGGCAGGCAGGCAAAGGGCGAGCAGCAGACGATGTTGGGCGTGCCGTGCTGAATCAAGTCCACCATCTCGGCCGTCAGGAGCCATCCCTCGCCCATGGTGTTGCAGAGGGAGAGGATCGTCTTTGCCTTCTGGGCCAGCTCGAAGATCTCCTCGTAGGGCTCGAAGCGGTTGGACTTCTGAAGCATCTTGTTCAGGGGCTTGCGGATGCCATCCACCAGCTTGATGCCAGCCATGTGGGTCAGACGACTCGTAGCCTTTGTGCCCAGCTCATCATGCGTGTTGATGGCATTGGACATGCCAAAGAGGAAGAAGTCCAAAAGGCCAGGGACGTCAGCCTCGCAGCCCTCCTGCTCGATCACGCGGACAACTTGGTTGTTTGCCGTGGGATGGTACTTGACCAAGATCTCGCCGACCACGCCGACGCGGGGCTTGGAGCGGTCGTTGGTCAGGGGTAGGTTGTCAAAGCGGTCGATCGTGTCCTGACACAGACGATAGAAGCTCTTTTTGTCCGTACGCGGGATGAGGGTCTTTGCCCTGCTCATGAACTCGTCGTAGAGCTTGTCCGCGGAACCCGGCACCGTCTCGTAGGGACGGGTGCGGTAGAGGAGCTGCATCAGAAGGTCGCCGTAGAGGGTGCCGTAGACGGCCTTCATCAGGATATCGGGGGTAAAGATGTTGAAGCCGGGAGAGGACTCGCCCAGTCCAGAGGCCGCGGAAATGGAGATCACGGGAATGGTGGGGTGTCCGGACTCCTTCAGGGCCTTGCGGATCAGGGAGATGTAGTTGGTCGCGCGGCAGCCACCGCCCGTCTGGGTGATCAGGACGGCCGTGCGAGACAGGTCATACTTGCCGGAGAGGACAGCCTCCATGAGCTGGCCCACGACCAGGATGGAGGGGTAGCAGATGTCGTTGTTCACGTACTTGAGACCCGTGTCCACGGCACCGTGGTCGACGGAGGGCAGCAGGACCACGTTGTAGCCCTCGGCGCGCAGGATGGCCTCGAAGATCTCGAAGTGGATGGGTGACATCTGAGGAGCCAGGATGGTGTAGCCCTTCGCCTGCATCTCCTTGGTGTAGTTGTGCTTC
Organism: uncultured Olsenella sp.; assembly: GCA_900316105.1. GTDB lineage: Bacteria > Actinomycetota > Coriobacteriia > Coriobacteriales > Atopobiaceae > Olsenella_F. Next base: position 15,581 of record ONBR01000022.1, on the reverse strand, counting down.
TCGAAGGCAGCGCTCTGGGCCTCGCGGTAGACGGGGGTGCGACGCGAGAGATCAGTCTGACGGGCATGCTCCAGCGAACCGTCTGCCATGTGAACGCCGATGGGCACGACCTCGTTGACGGTGCCTGCGGCTGTCTTGCGCTCCAGCTGGGCACGTTCCTCCTTGAGGGCGGCCATGAGGGAGCGAACGCGGATGCGGGCGGCGCCAAGGTTGGAGACCTCGTCGATCTTGAGCACGGTGTAGATCTTTCCGGACGCCTCCAGGATCTCCTGGACCTCGTCGGTCGTCAGGGCGTCCAGGCCGCAGCCGAAGGACTGGAGCTGGATCAGGTCCAGGTCATTGCGGGTGGACACGAAGCGGGCCGCGCGGTAGAGGCGGCTATGGTACATCCACTGGTCAACGACGCGGATGGGGCGCTCGGGCTGCATCTTGTGGGCCACCGAGTCCTCGGTGAGGACGGCGAAGCCGAAGCCATGGAGCATCTCGGGGATCGCATGGTTGACCTCACCGTCGTTGTGATAGGGACGGCCAGCCAGGACGATGCCGTGGGCGTCGTTGTCCTCGATCCACTTCAGGGTCTCGTCGCCCTTGCGGTGCATGGCATCCTTGAAGGCGATGTCCGCCTCCCAGGCAGCGTTGACAGCCTCGTCAATCTCCCTGCGAGTGATGGGTTCGCCCTTGAAGCGGCCCTTGCCCACCTTTGCGTCCTCGGCACGCTGGACGGCGACGACCTCGTACAGGCGCTTCTTGAGCTCGCGCTTGTTGTCATAGGGGATGAAGGGGTCCAGGTACTCGACCTTGGGGTCCGAGAGCTCGTCGACGTTGAGCTCCAGGGACTGGGGGTAGCTCATGACGATGGGACAGTTGTAGTGATTGGTAGCGGTGTCGTCCTCCTGGCGCTCCCAACGGACGCAGGGCATCCAGATGAAGTCGGGGTCCTTGGCGAGGAGGTTCATGATGTGACCATGGCTGAGCTTTGCGGGATAGCAGACGGACTCGGAGGGCATGGACTCGATGCCGGCCTCGTAGGTACGCTTGGTGGTCTTGTCGGACAAAATCACCGAGAAGCCCAGCTTGGTAAAGAAGGTATGCCAGAAGGGGTAGTTCTCGTACATATTGAGTGCACGGGGGATACCCACGGTGCCACGAGGGGCCTCGTCCACGGGCAGGGACTTGCGGTCAAAGAGTAGGCGGTTCTTGAACTCAAAGAGGTTCGGGGCCTTGGACTGGTCCTTCTTTGCCTTGCCGGAGCCCTTCTCGCAGCGGTTACCCGTGATGAAGCGACGGCCACCGCCGAAGTCGTTGATGGTGAGCTGGCAGTTGTTGGAGCAACGTCCGCAGTGGGCGTTGATGTGCTTGACCTTGAGGTTGTCGATTTCCTCGCGAGAGAGTAGGCCAGAGACGCCAGCGGCGCCGGCGCGGTCGCGGGCCAGGAGGGCGGCGCCATAGGCGCCCATGGTACCGGCGATGTCGGGACGAATGACCTCGCGACCGGTAAGGAGCTCGAAGGCGCGCAGGGTGGCGTCGGACATGAAGGTGCCACCCTGGACGACGACGTACTTGCCGATCTGGTCATAGTCGCGCAGCTTGATGACCTTGAAGAGGGCGTTCTTGATGACCGAGTAGGAAAGACCAGCGGCCACGTCACCGATGGTTGCACCCTCCTTCTGGGCCTGCTTGACGCGGGAGTTCATAAAGACGGTGCAGCGAGAGCCCAGGTCGATGGGGTTCTTGCCACCGACGGCTGCCTTGGCGAACTCCTGGACGGTCATGCCCATGGAGTCGGCGAAGTTTGCGATGAAGGATCCGCAGCCCGAGGAGCAGGCCTCGTTGAGGCTGATGTGCTCGATGACGCCGCCCTTGACCTGCAGGCACTTCATGTCCTGACCGCCGATGTCCAGGATGAAGTTGACGTCGGGGACGAAGGCCTTTGCACCACGCAGGTGGGCGACGGTCTCGATCTCGCCGGAGTCGGCGCGCAGGGCCTCGATGAGGATGCCCTCGCCATAGCCGGTGGTGGTCACGTGGCCGATGGTGCAGTCCTCGGGCAGGTGGTCATAGATGTCATCCATGATCTTTCGGGCGGTACCCAGGACGTCGCCGTTGTTGTTGTCATACCAGGTGTAGAGGAGCTCGCCGTCCTCGCCGACGACGGCTGCCTTCATGGTGGTGGAACCAGCGTCGATGCCGATGAAGACGCGGCCGTGGTAGTCCTCCAGCCTGCCCTTGGGGACGACCTGCTTGTCGTGGCGGTCCTTGAACTCGCGATAGTCCTCGTCAGTGGCAAAGAGCGGGTCTAGACGGGCGACCTCGGAACCCTGGACGTCCTTGAGGTTGTCCAGGGCATCGACGACCTCGCGGAAGGTCACGTACTTGTCGGACTCGCCGGCCAGGGCCGCGCCGGTAGCCACAAAGAGGTGGGCGTTCTGGGGCACAACGCGGTGCTCCTCGTCCAGCTTCAGGGTCTTGTAGAAGCGGTGACGGAGCTCAGAGAGGTACTGGAGGGGTCCGCCCAGGAAGGCGACGTAACCACGGATGGGATGGCCGCAGGCCAGGCCGGAGACGGTCTGGTTTGCCACAGCCTGGAAGATTGAGGCAGCGACGTCCTCGGGAGCGGCGCCCTCGTTGAGCAGGGGCTGGACGTCAGACTTCGCAAAGACGCCACAACGCGATGCGATGGGATAGATGTGCTTGGCGCCCTTGGCAAGGTCGTTCAGGCCGGAGGCGTCGGTCTTCATCAGGGAGGCCATCTGGTCGATGAAGGCGCCCGTACCGCCGGCGCAGGTGCCGTTCATACGCTGCTCGATGCCGTTGTCAAAGTAGATGATCTTTGCGTCCTCGCCGCCGAGCTCGATGGCGCAGTCGGTCTGGGGAATGAGCACCTCGACGGCGCGCTTGGAGGCGATGACCTCCTGCACGAACTCCAGGTCCAGCCAGCGGGCCAGGAGCATGCCGCCGGAGCCGGTGATGGAGACGCGCATCGAGGGGTCGCCGATGACCTCCTCGGCGCGGCGGAAGAGCTCGCGGGCGGTAGCCTTGACGTCGGTGTGATGACGCTCGTAGTTGGCATAGATCAGAGAGTTGTTCTGGTCGATGACCGCGAGCTTGACTGTGGTGGAGCCCACATCGATGCCCAGGCGGAGCTTTGCGTGGGAAAGGTCGATGGGGTGTGCCGGGTAGAGCTCGGCGCCTCGCTGGGCGAGCTCGATGGGCTTTGCCGCCTCGGCTTGGACGCGCGAGGACTCTGCGTAGTTAGTCATTCTGGGACGCTCCCTTGTCGTTGCTTCCATTCGCGATGTGTGACGAGCTGGTTGCCTTCACCGTGCTATGAATCAGTGCCAGGGCGGCACTGGGAATCTTCAGGTCGATCGTCTTTCCGTAAAGGTCTCCGGGACGGACGAACATGAGCATGGTCATGGTCCGCGCCATCAGGCTCACTGGCTCCCTCATGCCACTGGTGAGCCAGCGGACAAGAACGCCAACCTCAGCACTGATGGAGAAGGTGAGGTAGTAGTCAAAGACCGAGCCCAGGACCATGAGGTCCAGACCGTCTGCGGCGCGCTGGCGCACCGCCTTGTGGACCATGCGCTCTATACGCTGGGAGAAAGCGGGATCGCCACCCTTTCCCAGAAGGGCGGCCAGGAAGTCGCCATTGTCCTTGAAGTAGGTAAGGAGCTCCTCGGAGCCAGGGCAGGGCTCAAAGGCATCCAGGGCCTTCTGGAGCTCGTCCAAGTTGGTGGAGACGAGGTTCTCCACCAGGACACGTACGTCACGGATAGTCTCGTCCTCGATCTGAAAGACCAGGTCGGGAATGTCTCGGAAGTGCGAGTAAAAGGTGCGGCGGGTGACACCGGCACGCTCGGTAACGGCGGTCACCGTCACCTGGCTCAGGTCACCTACCACCTGGATCTCCTGCGCAAGGGCGTCGCGCAGGGCCGAGCGTGTGCGCAGGGTCCTACGGTCGCACGAGACGCGCGAGTCCGTGGTGGAGGGCATGCCGATGCCCTGTAGGCTGGTTCGCATGTGGTTAGGGCCTCGATTCTCGAAGTTCTTCTCACAGTGTGTATTACATTACACCGTGTGTAGTATTGCACAAGGTGAGCAAAAAGCCCGAATAAGTCCCATGGAGATCGAACCTGCACGGGAGCACCACATTGAAAATAGTGCTCGCGCCAGCCACGATGGCCCGGCGGGAGCGACAAGATGACTATCAGTGGGCTCGACGACCCTTGCCCTTGGGACGACCCGTGCACTGCCGTTGGTCTGGTCGCTTCGGACGGACCAGGCACTTGGGCCCATAGCCAATCAGGTCGTTGCGACCTGCGCGGTGAAGGGCCTCCACAACCAGGTCGTAGTTCTTTGGGTCGCGGTACTGGATGAGGGCGCGCTGCATGGCCTTCTCGTGCGGGTTGGTGGGGCAGTAGACGTGCTCCATCGTGCGCGGATCCAGGCCCGTGTAGTAGATGCAGGTACTGATGGTGGACGGCGTGGGGATGAAGTCCGAGACCTGCTCGGGGTTGAAGCCCATGTCGCGCACGAACTCGGCCAGCTTGACGGCCTCCTTGAGGGTCGAGCCAGGGTGGCTGCTCATCAGATAGGGCAGGACATACTGCTCCTTGCCGCACTCCTTGGAGTAGCGGTTGAAGACCTTCACGAACTCCTCGTAGACCTCGATGGGAGGTTTGCCCATGATGCCCAGGACCTCGTTGGAGACATGCTCGGGTGCCAGGCGGAGCTGACCCGAGGTGTAGTGCTCGGCGAGCTCGCGGATGAAGGTGTGGTCCTTGTCGTAGAGGGCATAGTCAAAGCGGATGCCCGAGCGGACAAAGACGTGCTTGACGCCAGGAATCTCGGAGAGCTTGCGCAGGAGATGGACGTACTTCTTGTGCGTGACCGTCAGGTTCTTGCAGGGCTTGGGAGAGAGGCAGCGGCGGTCGGTGCAGGCACCTGCCCGAAGCTGCTTCTGGCAGGCAGGGACCATGAAGTCTGCCGTGGGGCCACCCACGTCGGTGATGGTCCCCTTGAAGTCCGGGTCGTGGGTCATGAGCTCGGCCTCGCGCAGGATGGACTCCTCGCTGCGGGACTGGATGATGCGACCCTGGTGGAAGTTGAGGGCACAGAAGGAGCAGTCACCCAGGCAGCCGCGGTTGATGGCCAAGCTGAACTTGATCTCCTTGATGGCGGGGATGCCACCTGCCGCCTCGTAGTCAGGGTGGTAGGTGCGGGCATAGGGTAGCTCGTAGACCTCGTCCAGCTCCGCTGTCGAGAGCGGGAGCGAGGGGCGGTTCTGGACCACATAGACCCCATGCGGATACTCCTCCACCAGCGAATGCGAGAGGAAGGGGTTGAGGTTGCGGTACTGAATGCCAAAGGACTTGGCATAGGCGCGCTTGCTGCGGCTGACCTCCTCCCATGTGGGCAGGATCACCGGATCATCGCAGGCATCCAGCGAGCGGGCACGGTAACAGGTGCCCTGGACCCAGGTGATGTCATGGACGTCGATGCCAGAGGCCAGAGCATCGGCAATCTCGACGATGCTGCGCTCCCCCATTCCGTAGCTGAGGATGTCGGCCCCCGAGTCGATGAGGATGGAATGCCTGAGGGAGTCGGACCAGTAGTCGTAGTGGGCCAGTCGGCGCAGAGAGGCCTCGATGCCGCCCAGGATGATGGGGTTGTGCTTGTAGGTGCGACGGATGAGGTTGCTGTAGACCACCGTGGCGTGGTCGGGACGAAGGCCCATCTGACCGCCAGGCGTGTAGTAGTCGTAACTGCGACGGTGTTTGGCCACGGTGTAGTGGCAGACCATCGAGTCGATGTTTCCTCCGGCGACAAGGAAGCCCAGGCGAGGCTCGCCCAGGACGGTCACGCTGGCGGGGTCCTTCCAGTCAGGCTGGGCAATGATGCCCACCTTGTAGCCATGCTCCTCCAGCACGCGGCTGATGATGGCGTGACCAAAGGAGGGGTGGTCCACATAGGCGTCGGCACTCACCAGGACAAAGTCGCACTGGTCCCAGCCACGGGCCTCCATATCTGCTCGGGAGACGGGAAGGAAGGCGCTACGCGGCGGAAGGACATGGGCAGGCCGCTGGGGCTTGGCGTTAGTCTGTTTGGTTTTGATCTGCTTGGACTGGACGTCCCGCTTTGGCTGGCTGCCCCTCTTGGGCGCGGGCTTCGCCCTCCTGTCCTCCTTGGCATTTGCCCGCTGGGCATTTTGCCGAGGTACCTTGCCTCGTATGGCGTCGGTATGCTGCCCCCTGCCGCGGCCATCCCTTGCACGTGAGGCATGCGCGTCGCCAGCCTTGGCCTGGTGTCCCTGCGCGTTTCCGCTAGACTTCTTGCCCGAATTTTTGCGAATGTAGGTAGTCATGGTTCCATGATACGCCATGGAAGTCAGCACGCGGTAGGGGCAGCCCCACGTTAGCTTCACTAGCTTGGCGTATCCTAGGCTTACACATACATGAAGGGATTACATGTCACGCAAGCTTACCGAAGAGGAGCGCTCTGACCTGGCCACCCTGCAGAAGGCCCTGGGCGTTGCCCTGCCGGCCGAACACGGCGCAAAGGCCAGCTCCATAGCCAGCTCCCTCATCCGCATACCGTCCGAGTTCGTCACCCAAAGCGACCTCAATCGCATCTTCAAGGACATGGGCGAGGTCCGCAACGTCGTCGAGCCCGTGGTAAAGAAGGTTGCCCTCAAGCCAGTAAAGAACCAGGCAAACACCTATACCCTGGTCGTTCCTGGCAAGGAAGACAAGCCACAGGTCGAGGCCCAGGAAGGTCAGGACCAACCCGCAAAGGGAAGGAGACGGGGCAAGGCCAAGAAGCCAGCCGACGAAGGCGGACAGGCCGAGGACAAGAATCAACCTGATGCAAAGAAGCAGGCCGAAAAGGCCAACGGCAAGCAGTCTGCAGAAAAGAAGCCCGCGGAAAAGAAGAGGCTTCCCTCCCCCAAGAAGCCCAAAGCCAAGGAGCTTCCCGCCTCCAACCAGAAAGAGGCAAAGGGCCTGCCCGCTGCGACGGAGGAGGATGGTCCCAAGGAGACCAACGGCGCTCCCACGCAGACCGCGAAGGTTCAGGCCAAGGAGGCTGGGAGAGACAAGCAGACGGCAAATGGCCAGACAGATGGATCAAACGAGGCGGAAGCCACAGCCGCAGACCCTACCGGCTCCGATGTCGTCGGGCAAAGGGGCGACGATGTCACCAGCCCCAACACATGCGCCACACCCAACGAGAAGGCACCCGGGTCAGAGCCGGCCTCCCCGGAGGAGGATGCGGAAGCCAACGCAGCCCAGGCAGAGGCACCCGTACAGACAGGTGAGGAGCAGGCGGACGAACCCCAGGCATCCGCAACGAACCAGAGCGACGCGGAGGAAATGTCCGACGCAAATGCCGAGGATGAACCCAAACCAGAACCCGAACACGAGCCCGAACCGCCCAAACGTCGGTCCCCCACCTCCCTGCGTTACATCCGTCGCGATGGCCCCAGTTCCCATGAGGTCCGCGCCAGCATCCTCCAGCTGGACCAGCGCTTCTGGATCAACGGATGGCTCCTCAGCCACCCCGACGCCTATACCCTCTATGAGCCCGAGATCCTTGCCCTGAACGACCTGGTCACCGCGGGCGTCGCCATAGGAGACATCACCCGCCGCCAGCTGGCCTACCAGATCGACGGCGACGAGAAGTTCTTTGAGATGGGTGCTGCGGGCCAGAAGCTCCTGCACGCCATGGGCATCGAGGACCTGGTCCGCCACCGCTCCATGCCCAAGTACGACCTGGCCTACTTTGCCCCGCGCAGGCGCAAGAACATGCGCGTGGTCATCACCGAGAACCTAGATCCCTGGTACGACATCAGGGACATCATGTATGAGGAGGGCCGTGCCACCATCCTGGGCGAGCGCGTGAACGCCGTGATCCTGGGTGAAGGTACCTCGATCCTGGACGTGAACCACCCCAACCTCAGGCACAACCGGCTGGCTCGACTCCTGGAGAGCCTGGGGGCAGAGTCCATCGAGCTCCTGTACTGGGGCGACATCGACCGCGCGGGCGTGGAGATCATGAACCGCCTACGGGAGGTCATCGGCGAGCGCTATCCCCTCAAGCCCTTTACGGCCGCCTATCAGCTGATGATCGAACGGGCACGTGAGCGCTATCCCGAGCCCAGGGACAACGAGCGCACCGGCCAGGGACACGTGGAGACCCCAGACACGACCCTCCTGTGCGAGGGGCTGAGCGAGGAGGACGCGGCCTATGCCACCAGCGTGGTGAATCACAGCCGGCTCATCCCCCAGGAGATCCTGACCCGCGCCGACCTTTAAGCGAGTGGGACATTTACCCCAGAGGTAAATGTCCCATGGGCCTAGCCCAGGAGCTCGATCAGGTCCTCCTTCTTTAGGCTGGCCAGGCTCAAGCCGCCACCCTCGCCCACCACCTGGTCGGCCAAGTCGCTCTTCAGCTCCTGGAGGGCCAGGATCCTCTCCTCGATGGTGTCACGGGCAATGACCTTGTACACACTGACGTTGCGTTTCTGCCCGATGCGATGGGCACGATCTGTGGCCTGGTTCTGCGCAGCGGCATTCCACCAGGGGTCGGCGTGGATGACCACCGAGGCACCCACCAGGTTGAGCCCCGTACCACCGGCCTTGAGTGACACCAGAAAGACTGGGGTGTCATCCCCATTGAAGGTGTCTACCAGGTCCAGACGGCGACGCTTGGGCGTTGCACCCGTGATGGTGAAATAGGCCACGTCGCGACGGTCCAGCTCCTCTGCGATGAGTGCCAGGTAGGAGGTGAACTGGGAGAAGACCAGTACCTTCTGCTGGGAGTCCATGGCCGAGCTGATGAGCTCCATAATCGCGTCCAGCTTGCAGGAACCGCCGTCGTAGTCCTCAAAGAGGAGGCTGGGATCGCAGCAGATCTGACGCAGCCGCGTGAGCTCTGCCAGCACCTGGAGTTTGCCCTGGCTGAAGGCGGCGTCGTCCTGCTTTGCCAGGGAGTGGCGCAGGGCCTGCTCGTGTCCCTGGTAGAGCTTGCGCTGCTCGGTCTCCATCTGGGCAAAGACCACCTGCTCCAGCTTTTCGGGCAGGTCCTTGAGGACGTCCTTCTTTAGGCGGCGCAGGATGAAGGGACCGACTGCCGCACGCAGGCGGTCGGCAACCTCCTCGTCCCCGTCCACGATAGGCTGTTCATAGCGCTCGCGGAAGCGGTCGTAGCTACCCAGGAGGCCAGGCATCAGGTAGTCAAAGATGCTCCACAGCTCCGAAAGGCGGTTCTCGATGGGAGTACCAGTGAGGGCCAGACGGTGGCGGGCGTTCAGCGCCTTGGTCGCGCGCGCAGCCAAGGTCTCGTGGTTCTTTATGTACTGGGCCTCGTCCAGGACCTCCAACCAGAGGTCCATCTGGGCCCAGCTGCGCACGTCGCGACGCAGAAGGTCGTAAGAGGTGATGTAGACCTCGTGCCCCTGTCTGCGCAGGGCAGAGCGCTGGGGAGCCGTACCCGCCACCACCGCCACGTCCAGCTGCGGGGCGAACTTCGCGAACTCCGCCTGCCAGTTGTAGACCAGAGAGGCGGGGCAGACGATCAGGCTGGGGCCACTACCCCGCTGGGCCAGGACCAGGGTGATGAGCTGGACGGACTTGCCCAGGCCCATCTCGTCGGCCAGGATGCCGCCCATGTCCATCTGCAGGAGGGCACGCATCCACTGATAGCCCGTCACCTGGTAGGAGCGCAGACGATCGGACAGAGTCTGGGGCACCTCAAAGACGGAGGGGTCGATGGAGCGGAAGTTTCTCACGTACTCGTCGAAGGACTCGTCCTTCTCCTCGTCGGTCATGAGGTTGTCCAGGAGGAAGGCCTTGTAGGCAGGTATCTGCACGTGCCCGGCAGCCAACTCCTGGGTACCCAGGCCCAGCTCTCCCACCACGCGGTCAGCGGCAGAGAGGTCCAGGCCCTCCAAGTCGATGAAGGTGCCATCCCTAAGCCTGTGATAGCGCCTCTTTTGCCTGTAGCTGGACAGGAGGGCTGCCAGCTCGTCCTGGGGCAGATCGTCCGAGGAGATGCTCAGGTCGATGAGGTTGGAGTGCATGCGGACGCCCACCTGGACACGTGGTCTGGTGGTGCTGGCCAGGCGGCCGAAGGCATCGGTGGCCAGGACCTCTCCCGCGCGGGCGAACTCCGGCACCCCCTCAAAGACCAGGCGGGCAATGGCGTCATTCTGCTTGTTGGCCAGGCGAACGATGGCAGAGCCACGCGTGGAGCGTGCCTGAGGAAAGTAGCGTCCCACCAGCTGTCGCGCCTGGGCCTCGCCCTGGAGGTTGCGACCGGGATCCACACGGTCACCCACCTCGCGGGCCAGCACGTGATAGCTCTTTTTGCCATAGGAGGCCACGAGGTCGCAGGTCACGCCGGCGTTGGTCCTGTCCAAATAGAAGATGAGCTTCAGGGGCTCCGGCTTCAGGGACTCCAGCTCTTCGGGCACCTGCACGGACAGGCCCTTTTCCAGTGCGGGAAGGAGGTTTGCGGCAAAGACCGGTGCGTCCTTCTTTGACAGATACTGGCTTGCCCCCGTCGCCCAGGCACCAGCAAAGAAGCCCGAGAGGGCACGTAGCTTGGGCGTGCAGCGCCAGAGCCCATGGGCATCCACGGCGTAGAGCTGCGTGGTCGTGGCAAAGAAGGTCAGGCCCTGGGTCCGCTGGAGTTCGTAGCCGTCACCACCAGCCTCCCTCACGTCCAGCTGCAGCTGGGGGTCTCCCTCCCTGACCTGACGGTCCACGGGACCAGTGTGGCCAGAGAGTTCGAGTTTGAGCTTCTGCCCCATCATGATGTCGATGAGCTCGTCGGCCTCGGGGTCCGAGAGGACCAGCTCTCGGCCGACCGTGCCCGATCCGCCCACCCGGGAGGCCCCGCCATAGCCCTGACCGACGCCAGCCCCATAGGAGGAATAACCCACGCGGGAGGTCGTCCCATAGCGTCCCGCCAGGTAGGCCTGACGGTTCTGCACGGCACGCATCAGGAAGTCCACGATGGACCTGGTCTGCGGGGCAAAGGCCGCCAGCTCGTGGGTAAAGGCGAGCTTCTTTCCATACTCGGCCCAGGCGCCCGAGATGACCGTCTGGACAAAGCCAGAGACGCTTTTGAGCACGTAGGAGCCCCTGGGACCGCCAACACGCAGACGAAGGCTGGGGCTCTGGCCGGGCATGATGGTCAGCGTGGGCTCCAAGGTCACGCTGGAGCAGGCGTCCTCCTCGGTGGCTGGACGCACCAGCCGAGCCTGGGGCTGGGACTTGGACCTATCCAGGTAGGAAGCCAGTGCCGGCGACGTAGAGACGTACTGAAGGTCGTCAAAGCCATCGAAGCGCTCGGGATGGCGGTTGTAGTCAAAGGCCAAGGCCATGCAGTGCTTGCAGGGACCTGCATAGCGGTGCTTGGCAGGGCACGAGCACTGGTAGTCCACCACCTCGCCCGCGGTCTCGTCCAGGGTGATGGTGGTGCTATAGTAATCCGTGTAGCCGCTGGACGAATCGACGTTTGCCTCCAGAATCGTGAGTGAACCCTCGTAGCGTAGTTCACGCTTCCAGATATGGCCCGACTGACGGGCAATCGTCTGGGCACGGGCGTAGACCGCCGGGCGACAGGCCCTCTTTAGCGCAGACTCGGGAATCACTGGACACGCGCCTCCCCTGATGGGTTCTCGGTATCACCGGCAACGGCAACCTTGGCCTTTGGCCTGGCTCCAGCCAGCTCACTCACCAGGATGGCCGCAAAGATCAAAGCAAATCCCACAAGAAGCTGGGCGTTGAGCGTCTCACCGTAAAAGACGATGCTAAAGATCACGGCAAAGACGCTCTCCAGAGAGAGGAGGAGGGCCGCCGTGGGGGCCTCCACATGCTTCTGGCCAACGTTCTGGGCAAGCGACGTGTAGACCGTGGCAAGCAGGACCAGATAGGCCATCTGGGGAAGGAAGCTTCCATTGATTGCCTCCGGCGAGGGCAGGGGCTCTGCGACGGCAGCATAGCCAAGGCAGACCAGGGCCGACACGTAGAGCATGAGGACCGTGAGGACCACGATGTCGTGGGCGCGGCCCAGGTAGCCCACAAAGACGATGTTGACCGAGAACATCAGGGCCGAGACCAGGGTGAGGATGTCACCCGTAGAGAGGGACAGGGACAGGTCCTGCGAACCTGCCGAGAAGTCCAGCGACAGAAGGCCGACGCCGGCTAGGACCATAATCGCAGCCACCACGTGGTTGACACCCGGCCGCTTGCGAATGACCATCCAGTTTAGAAAGGGAACGACCACGCAGTAAACGTCGGTCAGAAAGGCATTGCGACCAGGCGAGATCGTGGTGAGACCGATGTTCTGAATCAGGTAGCCCACGCCCTGGGGAAGGCCAATGACCAGGCCCGCCAGAAGGTGAGACCCGTCCAGGGAGGCCGCGAACCTCTTCCAAAAGATCAGCATCAGCAAAAATCCCGACACCAGGAAACGTATGCCCAGGAGCCATCCTGGCGGAATCGTGCCCATGGCATCCTTGAGCACGACGAACGAACCACCCCAGATGAGGGCGGCAGCCAGCAATGAAAGTTCGTAAAGCCACTTGGGCACATGCGGAAATAGTCTCATAAGGAGAAGCATAGCATCCCAGTGAAGCCCTTTACGTAGCCATGTGTGTCCATTTGTCCAATTCTTTCACCCGCATTTCTAGGCAACTTGCCCCATCCGCCCATGCGCAGGCCATTTGTGCCTTAGAATATGGGTGTTGGCTCCTGAGCATGTCAGGGTCCAGCGGCTCCGTATACAAGCGCCGCGGAATTGGGACCGCGACGCACGAAGTGGTGGAGAGGAGAACCATGCAGTATTCCGCAGAAGTGGAGCGGATGTGCCCCGTCACTAAGGGTGCATACCACGGCCCCGCACCCATCCCCGAGGAGGGCAAGTGGGTACAGGCCAAGGAGATTTCCGACATCTCCGGTTACACGCACGGCGTTGGTTGGTGCGCACCCCAGCAGGGCGCATGCAAGCTCAGCCTCAACGTCAAGGAGGGTGTCATCGAGGAGTGCCTGGTCGAGACGATCGGCTGCTCCGGCATGACCCATTCCGCAGCCATGGCCGCCGAGATCCTTCCCGGCAAGACCATCCTGGAGGCCCTGAACTCCGACCTCGTCTGTGACGCCATCAACGTCGCAATGCGCGAGCTCTTCCTGCAGATCGTCTACGGCCGCACCCAGACCGCATTCTCCGAGGGCGGCCTGCCCGTGGGCACCGGCCTCGACGACCTGGGCAAGGGTCTGCGCTCCATGGTGGGCACCACCTATGGCACCAAGGCCAAGGGCGCCCGTTACCTCGAGCTCACCCAGGGCTACATTACGCACCTGGCTCTGAACGACAAGAACGAGATCATCGGCTTTGAGTTCCTGAACCTCGGCAAGTTCACCGACGCCATCAAGAAGGGCGTCGATCCCAAGCAGGCCGTCGACGACGCAATGGGTCGCTACGGTCAGTGGGACAACCCCGCCAAGGTCATCGATCCCCGCGAAGAGTAGAAGAGGAGGCATACCCAATGGCTGTAACGTTCGAAGGTTACGAGCGCCGCATCGCCCAGATCGACAAGGCATGCGAGAAGTACGGCATCGCCGACCTTGAGGATGCCCTCAAGATCTGCACCGATCTCGGCTTCAACCCCTATGACATCACCACCGGCATCCAGTCCATCGCGTTCGAGAACGCAAAGTGGGCCTACACCCTCGGCTGCGCCATCGCAGTGAAGAAGGGTGTAAAGACCGCTGCCGAGGCTGCCGCCGCCATCGGCGAGGGCCTGCAGGCCTTCTGCGTCCCCGGCTCCGTCGCCGACGACCGCAAGGTCGGCCTGGGCCACGGCAACCTGGGCGCCATGCTGCTCGGTGAGGATACCGAGTGCTTCGCCTTCCTGGCCGGCCACGAGTCCTTCGCAGCCGCTGAGGGCGCCATCGGCATCGCCAACAACGCAAACAAGGCCCGCAAGAAGCCCCTGCGCGTCATCCTGAACGGCCTCGGCAAGGACGCCGCCCAGATCATCGCCCGCATCAACGGCTTCACCTATGTCCGTACCCAGTTCGATTACTTCACCAGCGAGCAACCCCACGCGCTTCCAGCACCCCGTCGCGGGCACCTACTTCAAGGAGCGCGTCCTGGCCGGCAAGAAGTACTTCTCCGTCGCCTCTGGTGGCGGCACCGGTCGTACCCTGCACCCCGACAACATGGCTGCTGGCCCTGCCTCCTACGGCATGACCGACACCATGGGCCGCATGCACTCGAGTGCCCAGTTCGCTGGTTCCTCCTCCGTGCCTGCGCACGTCGACATGATGGGTCTCATCGGCATGGGCAACAACCCCATGGTCGGCTGCACGGTCGCTTGCGCCGTCGCCGTCGAGGAGGCTCTGAAATAGGAGCGCCTTTGCGCAACCTCACCCTGCATGGCAAGGCCCCCGTCATCGTGACGGGGGCCTTTTCTGTAGCCCACACCCCCACGTCATTGGCAGCCGAAACCAACGGTACGGGGGTACGAATCCCTTACAGGACGCCGTAGGTCACATCGGTGTCGAAATGGTCGACGCCCTCGACCTGCTTGAGCTTGCCGATCACGAGATAGGTCACGGGCATGAGCACGACCTCGAAGACCACCTTGAAGAGGTACTGGAAAAATCATCTGCGCGAGTGCCGCCCCGGGCATGGTGCCCGCGAAGGACACCGTGATGAAGATCACGGAGTCGAAGGCCTCGCCCACCACCGTGGAGCCGATGGTACGCATCCAGAGGTGACGACCGCCGGTCCTGACCTTGAGTTTGGACAGGATCATGGAGTTGGAGAACTCGCCGAAGAGGTAGCCCACAAGCGACGCCGCGAAGACGCGCGGGGTCGTCCCGAGCACCGCCGCGAAAGCCTCCTGGTTGGTCCAAAAGTCGGGATAGGGCAGGGCGATCGTGATCATATAGACAATCACGGCCAGGGCGCACATGGCGAAGCCCAGCCAGATTACAAGGCGGGCGCGGGCGTAGCCGTAGACCTCGGTGAAGATGTCGCCGAAGATATAGGTCACGGGGAAGAGCATGACCGCGGCAGGCAGGGTGACACCCGGAAGCGGCGCCCACATCTTGCCCGCGATGAGGTTGGACAGGACCAGCAGGGTCACATAGAGGACGCAGATCACGAGGAAGGGCGCCGAGAGGGTCAGGCGGGCAAGGTCCTTCTCGCCGGCGGGTTGTTCGGAAACTGTCTGTGTGTCGATAAGCTGGTCGGCTGACGCGGGCATGTCGTCAACCTCGGGCTGTGCGGTTGAATCGGCCACGGGCATCTCCTAACGGTTGTCGACGCGCTCGGGATAAAGGTCGTGATGGGCCAGACGGTCCCAGGCGACCTCCTCCCAGCGGGTCCTGGACTTGCCGTAATTGGCGTAGGGGTCGATGGAGATGCCACCGCGGGGCAGGAAACGGCCCCAGACCTCCACGTGTTTTGGATCGAGCAAGGCGACCAGGTCCTTCATGATGCGGTTCACGCAGTCCTCGTGGAACTCGCCGTAGTTGCGGTAGGAGAAGAGGTAGAGCTTGAGG
>ONBR01000016.1 GCA_900316105.1 uncultured Olsenella sp. | reverse complement strand
TCCCACTCGATCGTGGCAGGCGGCTTGGGGGTCACGTCGTAGACCACGCGGTTCACGCCGTCGACCTCGTCCACGATGCGGCTGGAGATACGGCCGACCACGTCGTAGGGGAGCTTGGCCCAGTCGGCGGTCATGGCGTCGGAGGACTCAACGGCGCGGACGATCACGGGGCGCTGGTAGGTGCGCTCGTCGCCCATCACGCCCACGGAGCGGATGTCGGGGAGCACCGCAAAGTACTGCCAGCAGGAGTGCTCGGAGTTGCGGTCGCCCGTCTCCTCAAAGAGGCGCTGGTTGTAGGCATCCAGCTCCTCACGAACCACAGCATCGGCCTCGCGCAGGATGGCCACCTTCTCGGGCGTGACCTCACCGATGATACGGATGGCCAGGCCGGGACCGGGGAAGGGCTGGCGATAGACCATCTTTGCAGGCAGGCCCAGCTGGACGCCCAGCTCGCGGACCTCGTCCTTGAAGAAGTGGTCCAGGGGCTCGATCAGGTCAAAGTGCACACCCTCGGGGAAGGGAATGAGGTTGTGGTGACTCTTGATCGTCGAGGCCTTGCCGCCGGTCTTGCGCGCTCCGGACTCGATGATGTCGGGATAGATGGTGCCCTGAGCCAGGAACTCGACGCCGTTGAGCTCCTGGGCCACGGCAAAGAACTCCTTCCAGAACTGGGTACCGATGCGACGGCGCTTCTGCTCGGGGTCATTGACGCCAGCCAGGAGCTGGGCATAGCGCTCCTCGGCGTGAACGTGAATCAGGGGCACCTTGAACTGCTGACGGAAGACCTCCTCCACCATCTCGGGCTCGCCCTTGCGCAGGAGGCCGTGGTTGATGAAAACGCAGGTCAGCTGGTCGCCGATGGCACGGTGGACCAGGGCCGCCACGACGGAGGAGTCGACGCCGCCGGAGAGGGCCAAAATGACCTTCTTGTCCCCCACTTTCTCGCGAATCTCGGCGACCTTCTGATCGACGATGTTGTCCATGGTCCAATTGGCCTCAAGGCCGCAGATGTCAAAGAGGAAGTGGAACAGCATGTCCTTGCCGTAGGGGGTGTGACGGACCTCGGGGTGGAACTGGGTGGAGTAGAGGTTCCGCTCGGGGCACTCCATAGCGGCAACGGGGCAGGTGTCGGTAGTCGCCGTGATGGTGAAGCCCTCGGGCACCTGGCTTACGGCGTCGCGATGGCTCATCCAGACAGTCTGCTCGTCGGGGGTGCCGTCCATGATGCGGGATGCTCCCTGGCGATGGAGCTTGGCGGGGCCGTACTCGCCCTTCTCGGTGTGGCCAACCTTGCCACCCAGCTTCACAGCCATGATCTGCTGGCCGTAGCAGAAGCCGAAGATTGGAAGCCCCAGGTCAAAGATGGCGGCATCCATGTCGGGTGCGTCCTCGGCGTACACGGAGGCGGGACCACCCGAGAGGATGATTGCGGAGGGATTCATGGCGGCGAGCTCGACCGCAGAAATGTCGCAGGGGACAATCTCCGAATAAACGTGCAGGTCGCGGACGCGACGAGCAATGAGCTGACCGTACTGGGCACCAAAGTCGAGAACGACCACCAGCTGTTGCTTTGAATTGGACATAGAGCCCTCCGTGTGAGTATTCGCAGGTCCCACTAATCATACGTCGATATGCAATAAATATGGGACATAGCTTGCAGCCCTATGTCCTTTTCCTACGGGTTTTCTACCCTTTGTATACTTGATGCCTGATATTTCGTTGGGCAACATTATCATTGGATAGATTGTTCCTGCCCTTTTCTTCCGTTTGAAGCAAGATTCAGACGCGAAGGTGACGGAAGGTACCATTTTGGCACGACACAGCAAGCATTTTCGCACGGACGACGAGCTCGACGAGGTCGAGGACGACCTGGACGAGCTCGAGGACGAGTTCGAGGACGACGCTCCCGCCCTGGACGAGTTGTCTCGCGGCAGTCGTAGGGCAGCGGCCCATTACAGCCAGAAGCGAAAGAGTGCTGGAAAGCATCACGTCCTTCGCAACGTGCTCATTGGCGTCGCCGCGGTAGTTCTGGTTGCCGTGGTTGCCGTGGCAGCTTACGTGCACCACATCAATAGCCAGCTCAACGGAGACCTGGATCCCAGCCTGAGCTCCGTGCTGACCTCCACCGATGCGGGCGAGCCCTTCTACATGCTGCTCCTGGGCATCGACAAGGACGAGGCCCGAACCGAGGGAACGGAATACGGCGAGGACAGCAGCGCCTACCGCTCCGACTCCATCATGGTCGCCCGTGTCGACCCCCAGAACAAGAAGGTCACCCTGGTCTCCATCCACCGAGACACCCTGGTGGAACTGGGAGAGCATGGCGAGCAAAAGATCAACGCCGCCTATTCCTTTGGCGGCCCCACCTATGCCACCGAGGTAATCTCCGACTTCGCGGGAGTGAAGCTCTCCCATTACGCGCAGATTGACATGGATGGCATGGCAAAGGTCGTCGACTCCGTCGGAGGCGTGGACGTAAACCTGCCCATCCCCGTCGTCGACCCCGAATACACCGGTCTCAACCTCCCCGAAGGCCAGCAGCACCTGGACGGAAAGACCGCTGCCCTTCTGTGCAGGGCACGTCATGCGTACGACAGCTATGGCGACGGTGACATGTACCGTGCGGCCAACCAGCGCGCTGTCTTTAGCGCCGTGGCAAAGAAGGTCCTTTCCAGCGACGCGCCCACGATGATGAATAGCGTATCTGCCATGGCCGAGATGATCGACACCGATATGGACGTGAACTCCATCGTCTCACTGGCCATGCAATTCAGGGGCATGAACGTCGACACCGACATCATGAGCGGCATGGAGCCCACCACTTCTGAGTACAAGAACAACATCTGGTACGAGATCTGCAATGAGGACGAGTGGCACGCCATGATGAAGCGCGTCGACGAGGGCAAGCCTCCCTACGCCAGCACTGCCCAGGACGCCACCGCAAACGTCTCCGCCCAGGAGATCAAGGACCCCGGTTCCGAGGACTCAAGCAAGCCCGAAAAGAAATACGAAGGCAAGGTGCAGGTCATCAATGCCTCTTCCACAAACGGCGTAGCCACAAAGGTCGCCAATTCCCTGACCGACAGCGGCTTCACCGCTAGCGCCGAGACGGGCCAAAGCACCTCAAATACCACCCGCATCATCTACAACGGCGACGATGCCACAAAGGCGAAGCAGGTAGCTGAGGTCCTGGGTCTGGAGGTCGAGCCCACAAAGAACGACGGCAACTACCTGACTGACCAGGACGTGATCGTGGTTCTGGGCACAGACAAGTTCTAGTCAATCACCAGGTCAGGGACATCACCCAATATACCCCGCACAAGGAGGCCAGACGCATCTGCGTCTGGCCTCCTCATACTCGTCCCTGCGGGACGGACCTAGCCTGCCGAAAGGGGGCCTCTCACTTTGCTCCGGCGCAGTTTCGCAGCGGCGCGCTATGCGCACTGCGAGAAAGTCTGAGCACGGAGCAAGGGGAAAGGCCCCATCTCTTACAGTAGCCTAGACGTTGAACATGAATTCCATCACGTCGCCGTCCTGAACCACGTAGTCCTTGCCCTCCATGCGAAGCTTTCCTGCCTCACGGGCGCCGGTCTCGCCGCCCAGGGCAATGTAGTCTTCGTAGCTGATGGTCTTTGCCTTGATGAAGCCGCGCTCGAAGTCAGAGTGGATGACGCCAGCGGCCTCGGGAGCCTTGGCACCAATGCGGACCGTCCAGGCGCGAACCTCCTTGGGGCCAGCGGTGAAGTAGGACTGCAGGCCCAGCAGGCGGTAGGCAGCCTGGGCCAGGGTCTCCAGACCGGACTTCTCCAGACCCAGGGACTCCAGGTACTCGGCAGCCTCTTCGGCGTCGAGCTCGGCCAGCTCGGCCTCCACCTCCGCACAGATGGGGATGGGCTGGTGGCCATTGATGGGGGCGGGGGTCTCGGAAACCTTGTCCTCGTCGACGTTAGCCACATAGAGCATGGGCTTCATGGTCAGGAGGAAGAGGTCGTGGGCGGCGGCGCGCTCGTCGTCGGTCATTTCCATGTCGGCAGCCCACTTGCCCTCGTTGAGCCAGTCCTGGAGCTTCTTTGCGATGGCTAGCTTAGGGGCGTTCTCCTTGTCGCGCTTTGCCTCCTTCTCCAGCTTTGGGATGGAGCGCTCGAGGGAGCCCAGGTCGGCCAGGATGAGCTCGGTCTGGATGGTGTCAGCGTCCGCGACCGGGTCGACGAACTCGCCCTGACGGCCGGTCTCGCGCATGACGTTGGGGTCCGAGAAGTAGCGCACGACCTCGCAGATGGCGTCGCAGTTGCGGATGTTGGCCAGGAACTGGTTGCCCAGGCCCTCACCCTCGTTGGCACCCTTGACCAGGCCTGCAATGTCCACGAACTCGACGGAGGCGGGCACGATGCGGGCGGGGTTCACCAGCTCGGCCAGCTTGTTCAGGCGCTCGTCGGGAACGTCCACGATGCCCACGTTGGGATCGATGGTCGCAAAGGGATAGTTGGCCGCCAGGCCACCCTTCTTGGTCAGTGCGGTAAAGAGGGTCGACTTGCCCACGTTGGGCAGTCCTACGATGCCGATGGAAAGTGCCACTTCATCATCTCCATGTTCCTAGAGCCCAGCACTCGCACCTTGGCACGCGGCTGGCCTCAGCTTTCTGCTTCTATTCGTCTGCCAGATGCTCAAGCGAATCAAGCATCTTGTTGAGCTGTTTCTTGCCCTTCTCGGCCGCCTTGCGCGCCTCGGCCATCTGCTTGGCAGCCTCCTTCTTTCGGCGCTCGGCCGCTTCGTCGCGAATGACCAGGTTGCTGGGGTCACAGGTCTGCATTGTCAGAGCGTCCTCGGGGCAGGCCACCACACAGGCCCCGCAGTTCACACAGTAGGCATCCTCCACCGAGAAATGTCCCTGTTCGTCCACGCCACAGGCACGCACGGGGCAGACCCGCTCGCACACGCCGCACATGGTGCAGAGGGAGGTATCACAGACGGGCGTCTTTAGGCGCATGCGACCAGCGAGGGCAGGGTGTCCTTGCAGCATGCCCAGGACGTCCTTGCGCTTCTGGGTGAGCAGACGGCGATGGTTATTGTCGTTCTTGTCTCCGACGGCATTCTCCAGGGCGCGTTGCATGCTCTGAAGCTGGTCCGCATGGGCGCGAATCTTCTTTGCCACGGCCTGGGCACCGGCAAGGGCAGGGTTAACCGAGCCAATGGCAGACTGGCCGGCGCGACGCATCTCGTTCATGAACTGGCCGCGCTTGTAGGCACGGGTCTGCTCGTGATTGAGCTGCTTTGACTCCACTTCCAGACCGACAGACGACTGGGACCACTCCTCCGCCGCTGCAATCTCTTCGGAGTAGACCTCCTCGCCGGTGACCGTACGGCACTTGTCGCAGATGCCCAGGGGCAGAAAGACATTGATGTTGTCGTAGTCTGCAATCAGCGAGAACCACACCTCGCGTGGGACGGCACCCACGCAGGGCAGAAGAATCTCGTTCTCCTTGGGCAGGCGACCCAGGGCACGGGTACAGGTGACGTAGCACTCCTCGTGGGAGCTGGCAGCGCGAGCGATCTTCTCGTACAGGAGCTTGCCCATGATGCGAGAGGAAATGAAGGCCTCGCTGGGACAGGCCATCACGCAGAGGCCACACTTGCGACAGTTGTCCTTAATCGTAATGTTGGCCTTGTGAATCTCGATGGCGTCCACGGGACAGACATCCACACAGCGACTGCAGGTAGCCAACGCGGTGGCTTCGTCCACCAGGGAGCTGGCGCTACAGCAAGTGCAGTAGATGGAGTTGACTCGAGGCCTTTCCTTGTACTTTGAGGGATCGAAGCGCTCGGCATTCGGATCGGTCAGACTGTCTGTCACACCGTTCAAGGGGTGCGCCAGCTCGTTGAGGCCACCAAAGCCGTCACGAATATCCATCAGGTCATCGATGATGTCGCGCTTCTCTGTCATGATCTGTGGTCTGCCTTCCTAGTCATGCACAATGACTTTTCATGATAGCACGGAGGGATGTGGCAAATACACCTGGGGTATTTGCCACATCCCCCTCCCCTTGCCTAGAAAACATCCCCGCACCAGCACGGTACGGGGATGCCGAGTCACACTATGCTGCTATGAGCGAGCGACTTAGTACATGCCGCCGCCCTGGCCGCCTGCGGCAGCCGCGCGGGAAATGGCCTCCTCGATGGATGTGTCCTTGGGCTCGTCGGAAACTGTGGCCTCGGTGATGAGAATCAGGGAAGCGACGGAGGCGGCATTCTGCAGAGTGGTACGGGTGACCTTGACGGGGTCCAGGACGCCCATCTCGATCATGTCGCCCCACTCGCCGTTGGCGGAGTTCAGGCCCTCGCCAGCAGGCAGGCCCTTGATCTTCTCGACCACGACGGAGCCCTCGAAGCCAGCGTTCTGGGCGATGGTCTTCACAGGAGCAGCCAGAGCCTTGCGGATGATGTCAACACCGATCTGCTCGTCGGCATCTGCGGTCTCGACCTTGTCGAGAGCCTTGGCAGCCTGCAGGAATGCGACGCCGCCACCAGCGACGATGCCCTCCTCGACAGCTGCGCGAGTTGCCTGCAGGGCGTCCTCGATGCGGTGCTTGATCTCCTTGAGCTCAGCCTCGGTAGCTGCGCCGACCTTGATGACTGCGACGCCGCCAGCGAGCTTTGCCTTGCGCTCGTTGAGCTTCTCCTTGTCGAAGTCGGAGTCGGTGTGCTCGATCTCGTTGTTGATCTGATTGATGCGGTCCTCGATGGACTCCTTGGAACCAGCACCATCGACAATCGTGGTGTTGTCCTTGGTGATCTTGACGGACTTGGCGCGGCCGAGCATCTCGGCGGTCACGTCGGTGAGCTCGACGCCGAGCTCCTTCATGGCAACCTGGCCACCGGTGAGGATGGCGATGTCCTC
The DNA here is from genome assembly GCA_900316105.1 of uncultured Olsenella sp. Classification (GTDB taxonomy): domain Bacteria; phylum Actinomycetota; class Coriobacteriia; order Coriobacteriales; family Atopobiaceae; genus Olsenella_F. The sequence continues at coordinate 41,327 of ONBR01000016.1, read as the reverse complement.
GAGCATGCGCTTGCGACGATCACCATAGCCAGGGGCCTTGACGGCAGCGACGTTCAGAGTGCCACGGAGCTTGTTGAGGATCAGGGTGGCCAGAGCCTCGCCGTCGACGTCCTCGGCGATGATCAGCAGAGGAGAGCCGGACTTCTGGATGGCTTCGAGCACGGGCAGGATGTCCTGGATGTTGGAAATCTTCTGATCAGTCATCAGGATGTAGGGGTTCTGCAGCTCGGCAGTCATCGTGTCGTTGTTGGTGGCGAAGTAAGGGGAGATGTAGCCCTTGTCGAACTGCATGCCCTCGACGGTGTCGATGTCGATACCGAAGGTGTTGGAGTCCTCGACGGTGATGACGCCATCCTTGCCCACGACGTCCATGGCCTCGGAAATCTTCTTTCCGATCTCGGGGTCGCCAGCAGAGATGGTGCCGACGGAAGCAATCTGGTCGGAGGTGGAGACGTCAGCAGCGGCGCCCTTCATCTCCTCGACGGCAGCCTCGACTGCCTTGTTGATGCCACGACGGATGGCGATGGGGTTGGCGCCAGCGGCGACGTTGCGCAGACCCTCGTTGACGATGACCTGAGCGAGCAGGGTAGCGGTGGTGGTGCCGTCACCAACGGTGTCGTTGGTCTTGGTGGCAACCTCCTTGACCAGCTGGGCGCCCATGTTCTCGATGGGGTCCTTGAGCTCGATCTCCTTGGCGACGGAGACGCCGTCGTTGGTGATCGTGGGAGCGCCATAGGAACGCTGCAGCGCAACGTAACGGCCCTTGGGGCCAAGGGTGGTGGTGACGGCGTCAGCCAGGGTATTGACACCCTTGGCAAGCTTGGCACGAGCGTCGGTGCCGAAGACAATGTCCTTTGCCATAAAAAGTTCCTCCTAGGATAAATGCAAGAACCATGCTGGTTCCGTGCTATGCAACAGCTGAAAAGAGCGGCTCGAAGCTACTCGGTGATGATGGCGTAGATGTCGTCGGCACGAAGGAGCAGGTAGTCCTCGCCGTCGACCTTGACCTCGTTGCCACCGAACTTGCCATAGTAAACCTGGTCGCCAACCTGGACGTCAGGCTTCACACGCTCGCCCTTGTCGTTGACCTTGCCAGCGCCGACAGCGATGACCTCGCCACGCTGGGGCTTCTCCTGTGCGCCAGAAGAAATGTACAGGCCAGTCGAGGTCCTCTCCTCCTTGGGAGCAGGCTTAACGAGAACGCGGTCACCCAAAGGCTTAAGAGTCATATTTGAAGTACCTCCCTAACGCGCGCATACAAGCGCGAAACCTACCGGGCGCGCGGCTGTGCCGGCGTCCGTTCTTCCAACGTTCTGAATGATACCCACTGAGGGAAGCTTATACACCAGAGATATAAAATCTTATATTTGAGACTTAGATTTTTTGCTTCGGCTGAATGTAAGGGACCGTTTGCCCGCTTTACAGCGAGTTGCGCGAGGCGGGGCACAAAACGCGTCCGTGATAACTTACGCGGATTGCTCGTCTGGGCGATTTTCGACGCAATTCCACCCCGCCGAAAGTATCGTGCGCATTATGCGGGTACCGGCAGCGCCCCGCTCGGGCGTCAAAAAAGAGGCCCGCAGTCAAACGGCCGCGGGCCTCTTCTTGCATAGTGGCTTCCTCGTACCTTAGCCCTTGAGCTCGTCGAGCTCCTGAAGCCAGAGCTTCGACACGGCATCGGAGGGCATACGGAGGTCTCCGCGGGGGCTGACTGCCACCGAGCCGACCTTCGGCCCGTCGGGCAGGCAGGAGCGCTTGAACTGCTGGGCAAAGAAGCGCCAGTAGAAGGCGTGCAGCCACTTATAGATCGTCTCGTCGTCGTAGTTGGCCTCGGTCCCCTCCCCCAGGGCGTAACGGGCCAGACGATAGACCTTAGCAGGATTGAAGCCGCGACGCATGACCTGGTACAGGTAGAAGTCATGGAGCTCGTAGGGGCCAACCAGGTCCTCAGTCTTTTGTGCGATGGTGCCGCCAGCCGTGGGAGGCAGGAGCTCGGGCGAGACGGGAGTGTCCAGGACGTCAGCCAGGACCTGGGTCTCGCGCTCGTTGCCGCAGGTATCGGCCACATAGCGCACAAGATGACGCACCAGGGTCTTTGGCACGGAGGCGTTCACTCCATACATGGACATGTGGTCGGCGTTGTAGGTGGCCCAGCCCAAGGCCAGCTCAGAGAGGTCACCGGTACCCACCACCAGGCCGCCTTCCTTGTTTGCGATATCCATCAGGATCTGGGTGCGCTCACGGGCCTGGGCGTTCTCGTAGGTAACGGAGTGGTCCTCCTCGTCGTGGCCGATGTCGGCGAAGTGCTGGCGGACTGCAGCGGCGATGCTCACCTCGCGCAGGGTCGCGCCCAGGGCCTCCGTGAGGGACAGGGCGTTACTATGGGTGCGATGGGTGGTGCCGAAGCCCGGCATGGTAACGGCGATGATGCCCTTTCGGTCCTTTCCGATGAGGTCAAAGGCACGGGCCATGACCAGAAGGGACAGGGTGGAGTCCAAACCGCCCGAGACACCAACGACGGCACACTTCGAGTGCGTATGCTCCAGACGCTTGGCCAGGCCATAGGCCTGGATGTTAAAGACGTCCTCGCAGCGCTCGCTCCTGCGGGCAGCATCGGAGGGGACGAAGGGATGGGGGTCCACATAGCGGGTGAGCCTGGTGGGCGCAACGGTCAGGTCAAAGCTCGTGCGCGCGAAGCCCCCGGCGGCAGGGTCGGACGCAACGTCGTAGGTAGAGAGGCGGCGGCGCTCGGCGACCAGGGCCTTCACGTCCACCTCACTGACGGCGCAAGCAGAGCCGAAAGGCTTCGCCTCAGCCAGGAGAGCGCCGTTCTCTGCCACCATGTCATGGGCGGAAAAGACCAGGTCCTGGGTAGACTCGCCCCAGCCGGCACTGGTGTAGACGTAGCCCGCAACCAAACGGGCGGACTGGTTGCGCACCAGGTCGCGACGGTAGTCGGCCTTGCCGACGACGGCGTCAGAGGCAGAGAGGTTCACTATCAGAGTGGCGCCAGCCTGGGCCAAGGCGACCGAGGGCGGATTGGGGACCCAGAGGTCCTCGCAGACCTCGGCGGCCACCACGAGCTCGGGCAGCTGTCGGCAGCAAAAGAGCTGCTGGGAGCCAAAGGGCACGTCGTCCTGTCCGGCGAAGCTCACCGTCGTGACGGCAGCGGGACCAGGGACGAAGTGGCGAATCTCATAGAACTCGTTGTAGTTTGGGATGTGGCGCTTGGGCACGATGCCCAGGACCTTGCCGTGGCTCAGGGCAAGGGCGCAATTGTAGAGCTTTGCATTCACGCGAACTGGTGCGCCCGCAAAGATCAGGGCGTCCAGGCTGGCGGTACGCTCGGCCAGCTGCAGGACGCCACGCTCGGCGGCGTCCAGGAGAGCGTCCTGCCAAAAGAGGTCCTCGCAGGTATAGGCCGTGATGCCCAGCTCGGGAAGGACAACGACCCTTGCCCCGTCCTCCTTGACTGCCTTCGTGACAGTCTCGACGCTGGCATCGACATTTGCCGTCACGTCGGCAACCTTGACCTTCGGCGAAACCGCCGCCACCTTCACGAATCCGTCCTGCACAGTAGCCTCCCCGGGCCGAACTTTCAGTCGGGCCTATTGTCGCACGTATGGACGGTGGAAATGTGACAAATACCCCAGGGGTAAATGTCCCACTTTGGGACGCCCGCCCCTGGGGTGATTGTCACACCTACATCTGGCCGGTGTCCTCCAGGTAGCGCGAGAGGAACTCGCGCGTACGCGGCTGCTTGGGATTGGTGAACATGTCGCGCGGAGAGCCCTCCTCGGCAATGACTCCTTGGTCCATGAAGACGACCTTGTCCGAGACGTTCTTTGCAAAGTCCATCTCGTGGGTGACCACGACCATGGTCATGCCTTCCTGAGCAAGCCTACGCATGATCTCCAGGACCTCGCCCACGATCTCGGGGTCAAGGGCGGACGTGGGCTCGTCGAAGAGCATGAGCTCGGGCTTCATGCAGAGGGCGCGAGCAATGGCGACGCGCTGCTTCTGTCCACCGGAAAGCGTGCTCACGGGGACGCCGGCAAAGTCAGCCAGGCCCACCTCGTCCAGGTGCCTCATGGCCTCCTTCTCGGCCTCCGCCTTGCTTGCCTTCTTCAGCAGGACCGGTGCCAGGGTGCAGTTGCCCAGCACGTTCATGTTGTTGAAGAGGTTGAAGCCCTGGAAGACCATGCCGATCTTTTCGCGCAGGCTATTGACGTCGACGTGCTCGGCAGCCAGGTCGGTTCCGTGGAACCAGACATGCCCCGAGTCGGGCGTCTCCAAAAGGTTGATGCAGCGCAGGAGGGTCGACTTTCCTGATCCCGACGCGCCGATGATCGTGACGACCTCGCCTGGTCTCACGTCGAGGTTGATGTCACGCAGGACCTCATGGGAGCCGAAGGACTTTCGCAGGCCCTCCACGCGAATCAGGGGCTCGGAAGAAGTTTGGCCCACGGTGGCGGCTGCAGTCTCGTTAGCGTTAGTCATTCTTTGTCCCCCTACTCCTCTACCGTCGCGGGGGCAACGGTAGAGTCAGAAGTCGTCTGGAGCCTGGGCGCGTCGAGGCGCGTCGAGAGCTTGTTCAGCAGCCAGGTGGCCACTGCCGTCATGATCAGGTAGAAGAGGGCCGCAACCAGATAGACCTCGAGGTTCCTGTAGTAGATGCCGGCCATCGCGCGGGACTCGTACATGAGCTCGACGACACCAATGACCGAAAGGACCGAGGAGTCCTTGATGTTGATGACCAGCTCGTTGGAGAGGCCAGGAATTGCGTATTTGATGCCCTGGGGAAAGACGACATGCAGCATGGTCTGCCACTGGGAGAGGCCCAGAGAGCGGGCGGCCTCGGTCTGGCCCTCGTCGACCGACTCGATGCCACCGCGCAGGACCTCCATCATGTAGGCCGTAGAATTGAGCGACACCGTAACCAAGCCAGCGATGAAGGTAGACCAGACGTTGCGAATATCGCCCGAGGACATGCCCGTGCCAAGCAGGACCGCAAAGCCCGCGTTGTAGATAATCAGGGCCTGGACCATCATGGGCGTGCCGCGCACCACGGTAGAGTAGATGCGGGCAAACCAGGAGCCCACGACCTTGAAGAAGCGCACGAGGTCGTTGTCAGGACGATCGATCTTCAAAAAACGGAGTGCGGCCAGGAGCAGGGCCAGGAAGAAGGCAATGACGGTGCCGAAAACCGCCAGCTCGATGGTGGTAGCAATGCCCGCCTCAAAGAGTGAACGACCCTCGTAGAGCATATAGATGCCGGCGGCCAGGCCGTCCTTGGGGATGGAGTCCGCCGCAATCGAGGCGCTTACCGTGACGGCAAAGCCCATGATGGCGCGATCAACGAAAAGCACGCAGGTCAGAGCAACGACCACGTAGCTGGCGACGCGCTCGACCTTTCGGGCGCCAGGCTTGGCGAAGGGGGAGCGGTCCACGTAGTCACGCCAGTGGATGAGCTTCGTGACAAGTGCCAGGACCGACACCGCGACCCAGGCAAGAAGGACATAGTACATGACCACTTCAAGCGCATAGACCGGGGCAAGGAAGCTCATGGACGAACGTGGCTGCATGGAAAACCACAGGCCGATAAGGGCGACGACGCTGGTGCCCAGAAAGACATAGCGATGGTCGGCGCTCACAAATCGACCGAGGCGTGCCAGACGCCCGGGCTGCGAGGGATTACTCATGGGATTCAGGACCTCTTCCTAATGAGTTTCTTTTTAGACAGGCAAGGTGCACAAGAGAAACCTGACGCGACCGGGCTCATTACTGTCGCCCGGTCGCGTGTAAAAACAGCATTTAGCAGATAGCCTACTGAGGCTGGCGCTCGTTGCAGGCAGTCCACATCTCGTCGCGCTTGTCCTTTGCAACGGCAGCGATGGCGTCGTTAATCTTCTTCAGCACGTCGTCCTGGCCCTTGGCGATAGCGGCATTGTCGTTGTTGGAGGCGTAATCACCCGTGAAGCCCTTGCCATCGTCGAACTTCACAACCACGAAGTCGGGGTAAGACTCAAGGAGCTTCTTTGCAGAGGCGCCAGAGTAGGTAATGGCCTCAACCTGACCCTTGGAGAGCTGGGCAACGACGTCAGGAGCAAACTCCAGGCCCTCGACGTGATTGGCCTCGGGAATCTGGTCGATGGCCTCGTCGTAGAAGGTGGATTTCTGGCCAACGATGGTAATGCCCTTCAGGTCGTCCAGGGACTTTGCGGAGGCGAACTTCGAGTCCTTCTTTGTGATGACGGCGACGGTGTCCTCCAGATAGGGGTCAGAGAAGTCGACGGACTTTGCGCGTTCCTCGGTGGCGGTCATGCCGGCGCAGATGATGTCAATCTGACCATTCTTGCACGCCTCGACCAGGCCATCAAAGCTCATGGCGACGGCACGGGGCTTTGCGCCAAAGGCATCGGCGATCACCTTGGCGAACTGGACGTCATAGCCGTCGGCGAACTTTCCCTCCAAGTTGTCGATGGGAATGGTGAACTCGGACTCGGTATCGGTCTGCCAGTTGTAGGGGGCATAGTTCGCCTCCATGCCGACCAGCATGGTGCCGCCCTCTGCGAACTTGCGGGCGGGAGCGCTGCTGGAAGAGCTGTCGGATGCAGGCTGCGAGTCGGATGTGCCTTGGGCGGCAGGACCACAGGCAGTCAGGAAGGTCAGGCCACCGACCGCAAAGGCGGAGAGACCCGAGAGACGAAGGAAGTCACGGCGCGTCAGGCGCTTTGCCTGGGCGCCCCCGAGGTGCTGGGTGCTGTTCTGGTGTGAGTTTGTGCTGGGGGTCTGCATTGTCGTGCTCCGTTCCCTGGTGTTGGACCCTTTTCCCCTTCCACGTCGCGCAACCGGAGGGGACCCATTCCCCTCCCCCTTGCAACCTAATGCGAGAAAGTTACGGCCGTTACAGGTAATCGTATGCGATTAGCCCGGAACTTCGCAGGGCCACCCGACACAGGTAACAGCTATGTAATACCTTCCGCGAATCGCAGGTAGGGGGTACTCCCTTATGGATAAGGGGTACTCCCCTATGTCCTCCCCTATGCCCCTACTTGCGATTCTCTGCGCAAGCTATTTCTTTTTGGGCCAGCCAGGGGCGACCACGGGTGGCTCGGGTGCAGACCAGCAGCCCAGCTGGGCATTGGGCTCAGCGTCCTGAGACAGCGGCACCGTCACACCAGCCTTCCAGTTGCGCAGGGCAACGACCGCGATCATGGCGCCGTTATCGCCGCAGACGGCCATGGGAGGCACGGTCACGCGGACACCACGACGGCCGAACTTCTTTCTATAGGCAGCACGAAGCTGGGGATTTGCGGCAACGCCGCCTCCCACGCAGAAGTCGGAAACGCCCGTCTCCTCCACGGCGGTGATGGCCTTCGACACCTGGACGTCGATGACGGCAGCCTCGAAGGATGCTGCCAAGTCGGGCAGGTTGATGGGCCGGCCAGCCTTGTTCTCCCCCTCGATGTAGGTGATCACCGCAGTCTTGAGTCCACTCAGGGAGAAGTGATAGTCGTGACTGTGCATCATGGCGCGGGGGAAGTGAATGGCCTTCTTGTTGCCCTGAGCAGCAAGCCTGCTGATTACGGGACCGCCGGGATAACCCAGGCCCAGGGCCTTCGCCACCTTATCGAATGCCTCGCCCACGGCGTCGTCGATCGTGGCGCCCAGAATCTTGTAGTCACCCCAGTCGCACACGTGGACGAGCATGGTGTTGCCACCGCTGACCAGCGAGGCCACAAAGGGCGGCTGCAGGTCGGGGGTCTCGAAGAGGTTCGCCATGAGGTGACCCTCCAGGTGGTTTACGGAGGTGAGGGGCAGGCCGGTGGCAGCGCAGAGCCCCTTTGCAAAGGCGACGCCCACCACCAGGGCGCCCACCAGACCTGGACCGGTGGTCACGCCCACGCAGGCCAGGTCCGAGGGGGCCAGGGTATCGCAGCCAAAGTGCCTACCCGCCTGGGCCATGGTCTCCTCGAAGACGCCCACTATGGCCTCGACGTGCTTGCGGCTGGCGATCTCGGGCACGACACCGCCGAAGCGTGCGTGGAAGTCCACCGAGGTGGCCACGACGTTTGCGCAGATGGTACCGTGCGAGTCGATGATCGCCATGGCCGTCTCGTCGCAGGAGGACTCGACGGATAGGACCAGGTCGCCCGCCGCCGCAAGGGCAGCCTGGACCTCGGCGGTGCGAGGCGAAGGCACGATGGGCCAGGGACGAATTGAGGCGGAAGGCTCGGGCTTGTCGGCCACGAGTCTCTCGTCCGCCTTCAGGGGCAGGTCGGTCCTCATGATGATGGCCGCTACGCGTTTACCCTCGGCGTCGGGACCATAGTAGTTGGGCCTGCGCCCCACCTGAGCAAAGCCCATAGAAGCATAGAGTCCCTGACCTGCGGCGTTGTCCTCCTCGACCTCGAGGGACGCCGTCAGCGCACCGAAGGTCTGCCCGTCGTAGGCGATGCGGGCCACCAGGCGAGAGCCGATGCCCTGACGTCTGCGCTCGCCAGAGACGACCACGTCGGTGACCTCGAAGTCCGCGCCGGCCAGCTGGCCGCCGGCAAAGCCGACGATCTTTCCCTGGTCGTGAGCCACCCACCAGGAGCGCTGTGACTGCTCGAGCTCGCTGGCAAACATCTGGCGCGTCCAGGCGTTGTGGGCGGCCTCCGCATAGGCGACCTGCTCGAGTTCCTCGACAGCGTCCAGGTCCGCGGGAAGCATGGGACGCAGTTGCAGATGACGACCAGCCAGGGCCTCGTCCACACCGGTCGACTCGACGGCAGGGGACTCCTTGAGCCCCAGGCGGGTGCGCTCGTTCTCCTCGGCGTCAGAGAGACGCGTGTAGATGGGAAGGACCAGGGCGGGATCGCCATCGCCTACGGCGGGCACGAAGTCGGCCGCGGAGGCGGCGGAGATCAGACCCTCTCCCGTGGGGTGCCAGAGAGCCTCGTCCAGGACATTCGTCAGGCCAGCCGCCTCGAAGCGAGAACGGTACTTCTTCAGTCCGTCGCCCGTTAGGACCAGGTCGGCCGCATCGGCGCGGTCGGAAAGCTCCTCCACGGCCGCGTCCGCCTTGAGCACACGCTCCGTCTGGAAGGTGCGGTGGGCGCCCGCCTCATCCAGCAGGTAAATCCCGGGATAGACCTCGCCGCGCATGGCGTCGCCTATAACCGCAAGCTTGCCCCTCTTGCCTGCCTTCCAGGCGGTCCAAGCAACGGCATCCAGGGTGGAAGCGCCATGCAGGGGCACCGACAAGCCACAGGCCAGGCCCTTTGCCGTAGCAATGCCGATACGGACACCCGTGAAGGAGCCGGGGCCACGGCCCACCAAGACGGCGTCCACATCATTCATGGTCAGGCCAGCGGATTCCAGCACTCCCAGGGCGGTGGTAGTCAGCTCGACGTTGGCACGTCGGCGGCACAGGTGGTCGTTGGCGGCTAGGACGGTCACGCCGTCGGCGCCCGACCTGCTGCCCCCTTCCACCACGCGCGCAACCGCGCAGGCAAGCATGTCGGTAGAGGTGTCGAGGGCAAGAATCACGGGCATTGGAATCACCTGGCAATCCGTCGGCCGCGCACGCCGCGGTCGGCATCGAACATTCAGACGGCGGCAATTGTAGCGCGAAATCGCAAGGCAGGTGCAGGCGCGTACCAGGACGGGCCGCCGTGGGCAGAGACTGGCCGCCATGGGCCAGAGCATAACGTACACAATATGCTGGAAACGGCGATTTTCTTGGCAAATGAGCAATGTATGGCAATTCGGGCACATATATCTATCCATAGGGGGTACTCCCTTATGGATAAGGGAGTACCCCCTATGGATATATGGATACATGCGGTTAGAGCTGGTCCACAAGCTCCTTGCCCCTGGAGTCATGCGCCACGAAACGAACCTGGCGCGGGGGTTCCACGCCCTCCCCCACCTGGTCGTCCAGGCGCGAGAGGTACACGTCCACGCGCTCGTTGCCAATCTCGTCGGCAAACTGCTCGCCCCACTCGATGACGCAGACGCCATCGGCGCCGAGCACGTCGTAGAGGCCCACGTCCTCCAGTTGGTCGGGGTCGTCCAGACGATAGAGGTCAAAGTGATAGAGAGGAAGCTCGGCCCCCTGGTAGACCATCTCGATGGTAAAGGTGGGACTGGTGACGTCGTCACTCACGCCCATACCCTGGGCGATGCCCTTGGTAAGCTGAGTCTTTCCGGCACCAAGGTCGCCCGTCAGCACCAGGACGTCGCCCTCGCGCAGGAGGCCACCCAGCCTCCTGCCCAGGTCGATGGTCTCTTCCTGGGAGTGCGTGATAAAGGTATCCACGCTAGGCCCCCTGTCCGTCTGCGGGCGTCGCCGCGGCATCGGCAGTGGGGTGCTCGCGCAGCCACTCCCCCACCATTGCCAGGTCGCTCTCCAGCTGGGGCTGCCAGTCGGAATGATAGATGCAGGCGGCGGGATGGAAGGTGGGGCACACGACGAAGTGGCCTACCTGGTAGAGCTTGCCACGGAGCTTGGTCACGCCGAGTTCTGTCTTAAAAATCCACTGAGAGGCAAAGTTGCCCAGACAGACAATGACATCCGGCCAGACCGACCGCACCTGTTCGCGCAGGAATGGCGCACACGCCTCGATCTCGTCGGGCTTTGGATTGCGGTTTCCGGGCGGGCGGCACTTCACGACGTTGGCGATGTAGATCTCCTCGCGCTTCAGGCCCGCGATGCTAAGCAGGGAGTCGAGCTTCTTTCCCGCGGCACCCACGAAGGGCTCTCCCTGCAGGTCCTCGTTCTTTCCCGGGCCCTCACCGATGAACATGACTCGGGCATGAGGATCGCCTACGCCAAAGACCAGATTGGTACGGGTCTGGCCCAGGTCGCAGAGCTGGCAGTTTCCCATGAGGTCGCGAATCTCCTGCAGACTCACCTCGCCCGGCTTCTGGTGCTCGTGGCCAGGTATGTGCATGACCGACATGACAGCCCCTCCTAGACGTATACCTTCTGGAGGCGCATGCCAAAGTTGCACGTGACCTCGTAGTTGATCGTGTCGCGGAGCCTTGCCGTCTCGTCCGCGGTAATGCGCTCGTCTCCATCGGTGCCGATGACCGTGACCACGTCACCCTCCTGGACGGGGTCGGCGGGACGATAGCCCAGCTTGCTCGTATCGACCGCGAACATGAACTGGTCCATGCAGATACGACCAACCTGACGGGCACGGCGGCCGTGGACCAAGACATCCATGCGGTTGGACAGGCTGCGGGCAAGGCCGTCAGCGTAGCCGATGGGCACCGTGGCAATCTGAATGTTGGGCGTGGGAATGCGATAGGTCAGACCGTAGCCAACGCCTTCGCCCACTGCCGGGTAGATGGCGCGCGTCACGCGGGCGCGCACCGACATGACGGGCTTGAGCTGGATGCGCTTGACCGTAGTGTCGGCAGGATGCAGACCGTAGAGGCCGATGCCCACGCGGCACATGTCGTTGTGGAGCTCGGGATGCAGGACGGTGCCGGGCGTGTTGTCGCAGTGAACCAGACCGGTCTCGTAGCCGGCTTCCTTGAGCGCCTGCACGGCAGTCGTAAAGCGCCTCGCCTGCTGACGGAAGTCCCAGTCGCCCACCACATCGGCAGTGGCAAAGTGCGTGAAGGTGCCCGCACACCTGATGCCACGATGGAAGTCGATCATGTGACGGAACTCCACGACATCCTCAGGAAGGACGCCGATGCGGGTCATACCTGTATCGATGGCCAGGTGATAGCGGCCGATCTTGTCCAGGGCAGCGGCCCTCTCGCCATAAGCCAGGGCGAACTCCGTGCTGTACACGGAGGGCATGATGTCGTACTCGAGGATGGTGTTGATTGCCTCGATGGGAGGCTGACCCAACATGAGGATGGGCCAGGTGATACCCGCCTTGCGGAGCTCGACGCCCTCTGCCACGGTGGCCACGGCAAACTGGTCTGCACCAGCGGAGTGCATGGCCTTCGTGCACTTGACGGCGCCGTGGCCATAGGCATCGGCCTTGACGGCGCACATCATCTTTACCCCAGGCTCGAGGTGGCTCTTGAAGGCACGAGTGTTCTCCCGCACCGCGTCGAGGTCGATCTCCACCCACGCCCAACGGTCATCGGGACAGTACTTGACCATATCCTGAGCCATGCCACCCTGTTTGCGGACGGCGTTTCTTCCGGGAAATGCCATTGCCTCTACTCCTCCGGTTCGCCTTCGGGGAAGGCAATGTCTTCCTCCAGGGCATCCTCTGCCAATCCGAGCATATCTATCACGTCGCCTGCCATGACACCGCGCGAGCCACGCTTGTTGATGGCCAGGGAGCCCGCATATCCATGAATCTCGCAGGCAAGAGATGCCAATACGGGCAGCTCCTCGTTCTGAATGTCACCGCGCGAGAGCAGCGAGGCCATTACACCGCCGAGGACATCGCCAGAACCAGCGGTAGCCAGGGACGCGGGGCCGGGCTTGGGCAGGACAGCCACCTCTGCACTGATGCAAGCGGTGGCGGAGCCCTTTGCCACGACCACGATCTCGCTACCACCATCTGCCCAGACGATGCGACGGGCCGCCTCCATGGCCGTCGTCAGCGACTGGGGAGGATTGTCCTGCATTCCCACAAGACGACCCAGCTCTCCTCGATGAGGAGTCAGAATCAGGGGCTTGTCGCGGCGCAGGAGCTCGGGGAACTCGTCCAGGGCGTTGGAGGTCAGGCGGGCGATGCAGTTCAGGCCGTCTGCGTCCACCACCAGGGGCACGTCGGAGTTGAGCAGTCTTGAGGTCACCGCCACGGTGCCTGAAGTAACCCTCATGCCGGGACCAACCAGAGTGCAGGAGCGCTTCTCCGCCAGTTCGACAACCGTCGAAGCGGCATCAGCACTAAAGGTGCCATTCTCCGCAGAGGGCAGGGCAAGCACGGGAATCTCCAGCAGGTGGGCCTGAACCACAGGCACGATGGGGGCGGGCACCGCCAGGGTGACGTAGCCTGCTCCGGCGCGAGCCGCAGCCATGGCGGCCATGATGGGTGCCCCGATGAAACGCTGGGAACCACCGACCACCAGCACGGAGCCACGGGTGAACTTGTCATCCGCGTTGCTGAGGGGTGGAAGCATGCCCACATAGTCGTCCAAGTCGGCGCGCCAGGCCACGGGGTCCGCCTCACGCACCAGACGCTCGGTCTGCTCGGCCAGGGGCGCGACGACAATGGTGCCGCACATGTCACGGCCGCTGTCAGAGAGCAGGCCAGGCTTGAGGACGATCATGGTGACCGTCAGGTCGGCGGCGACGCAGGGACCATCGGTAAGGCCCGTCTGGGCCGAAAGTCCACTGGGGACGTCCACGGAAAGGACGCGGACACCGGACTCGTTGATGCATTGGATCCAGATGTCGAAGGGAGCGCGAGGCTCTCCGCGGAAGCCCGTGCCCAGCATGGCATCCACGATGACGTCGGCCTGGCTCAAGAGCTGCTCCAGGTCGGAGCGGGGTGGGGCAACCACATAGGGAACGCCTGCACGCTTTGCGGAGTTGGCCACCACGCGGGCGAGGTCCCCTCGGATGTCGTCGGGCTCGACCGGCGTGACCACCGTGACCCTCACGCCCTTACCCAGGAGATCCTCGGCGCAGACCCAACCGTCTCCGCCATTGTTGCCCAGACCGCACATGACGACGACGCTCTGGACGGAACCGCCCATCTCGCCCACCTCGCGTGCGGTCGAGATGCCCGCCCTGTGCATGAGCTCCGAAATGCTCACACCCACGCCGGTCAGGTCGTTCTCGACCTTCTTTACGTCTTCGACGTTGAGAACTGGCTGCATAGCCTCACGCTCCTATGACTTCTTGTCCATACACGAGTCTACCGAACGCTACTGCGCGGGGTCGGCGGACGTCGTGTCCGTAGTGTCAGAGCTCAAACCAAGGTCAGCGTCCGCACTTGCAGGCGCCTCCTCTAATGTATCTCTTATTCCATCCGTCAGACGCTCAAGCTCATCGATAATCGTTCGGGCTTCCTTAAAGGACGCCTGCATCTTGCGCGCCGGGTCGTCTTCCTTGTCTGACTTTGGCCGGGTCTCGTCAGTCATGGTGACCGCGGTGGCCACGGCATCACTGTGGGTGGTGGACAGGGAGAGGGCAACCTCCACCACGCCCTGCTCCTGGGCGATCTGAGCGGCTCGACCAGTCAGAATGCAGATGGGACGTCCGTTGTCTGCACGTCCAACCGAGACGTCCTTGAGCCCAACGCCATCAGCGAACCCACTGCCCAGAGCCTTGAGTACCGCCTCGCGCGCAGCAAAGCGAGCCGCGTAGTTGTCGGCAGGCCGTGCGCTGCCATCGCAATAGGCCCGCTCCTCGTCGGTAAAGACCCTCTTGAGGAAGTTGGGACGTCTGCGCATGACCCTTTCCATGCGGGCAATCTCCAGCATGTCGACGCCGACGCCGGCCTGAACCATGTACTCCCCCTCTGCTGACAAGGCGCCCGCGTGGGGCGCCTCAGGAAAACACCGAGCTTCAATTGTAGCGATAGCCGCTGGCCGAGGGGAATCGCCCCCAACGACCACATATGTTTGACTACTCGACGGTGACGGACTTGGCCAGGTTTCTGGGCTTGTCGACGTCGAGGCCCTTTGCCTTGGCCACGTAGCGGGCGAGCACCTGCAGGTGAACGACGGCCACGATGGGCACCAGGTACTCGTCCATCTGGGGGACCCAAAGGACGTGGTCGGCTAGGTTGGCCACCTGCTCGTCGCCGTCGGTGGCCACCGCGATGACCTTGGCCCCGCGGGCCTTGGACTCCATGACGTTGGAGACGGTCTTGTCGTGAACGTGGTCGGAGGGGACCACAGCCACCACCGGATAGCCGGGCTGGATCAGTGCGATGGGACCGTGCTTCATCTCGCCGGCAGGATAGGCCTCGGCGTGGACGTAGGCGATCTCCTTCATCTTTAGCGCGCCCTCGTAGGCGGTGGTGGAGGAGGTGCCGCGGCCCAGGTAGAGGGCCGAGGGGGCGTCGCGGAAGATGGGGACGACCTGCTTGTCCTGCCAAGACCGGTTGAGGACCTCGCGGATGGCGTCGGGCACCGTCTCCAGCTGGTGGAAGACCTTCTCAACCTCGGCCTGGGTCATCTGCCCGTTTGCCAGGGCCAGGCGGAGGGCCACCAGGGCTGCCGCCACCATCTGCGCCGTGTAGGCCTTGGTGGAGGCCACGGCGATCTCGGGGCCGGCCTGGATGTAGAGGGCGCCGTCGGCCTCGCGCGCCGCCGAGGAGCCCAGGACGTTGGTGATGGCGAAGACCCGGCAGCCCATGCCCTTGAGCCTGCGGGCAGCCGAGAGGGTGTCGGCAGTCTCGCCGGACTGGGTGATGATGATGCAGAGGGTGTTCTGGGTCACCAGGACGTCGGAGTAGTTGAACTCGGAGGCGTACTCCACCGAGACGGACACCTTCGCCCAGTGCTCGATGAGCTTACGGGCGATGAGGCCCACATGGTAGGAGGTGCCACAGGCGACAACGTAGATCCGGTCGATGGCAGCCAACTGGGAGTTGGTGAGGTTGAGCTCGTCCATCTCGATGCCGTGCTCGCCCAGGCGGTCCTTGAGGAGGCGCTCGATGGCCTCGGGCTGCTCGGAGATCTCCTTGCCCATGAAGTCGGAGTAGCCGCCCAGGGTGGCCGCGGAGGCGTCCCAGTCGATGTCCAGGCCCTTGGGCTCGCGGACCAGGTCGCCGCCGGCGTCGTAGACCGTCACGGAACCGTCGGCCTTGAGCAGGGCGATATCGTCGTCGTCCAGCTGGAGGACGTGGCTGGTCACGGCGGCCAGGGGCATGACATCGGAGGCCGCGTAGGCGCCCTCGGGGGTGGAGGCAACGACGAGGGGGCTGCCGTGGCGGGTCACGACGAGCTCGCCGGGGCGGTCGGCGCAGGTGACGGCGATGGACCAAGAGCCCTCCAGGCGGGCGACGGTGTTGCGAAGGGCGCGGACCATGTCGCCCTGGGCGGGACCCTTGTAGGCGTCCTCGAAGAGGTGGGGAATCACCTCGGTGTCGGTATCGCTCTTGAACTCGTGACCGGCCAGGCGGAGCTGTGCCCGGAGGTCCTCGAAGTTCTCGATGATGCCGTTGTGGACGGCGGCGATCCTGCCGGAGCAGTCCGTGTGGGGATGGGCGTTGCGGTCGGAGGGGGCGCCGTGGGTGGCCCAGCGGGTGTGACCGATGCCGGTGGTGCCCGTGAGGTTGGCGGCATTGCAGCGCTCACGCAGGGCGGCAACGCGGCCCTGGCACTTGACGATGTGCAGGTGGTCGTCCGGCGAGAGGACGGCGACGCCGGCCGAGTCGTAGCCACGGTACTCGAGCGTGGCCAGGCCGTCGAGCAGATAGTCAACGGCCCTCTTGCTACCGGTATACCCTACGATTCCGCACATGGAACTGCCTCCTTTGGGAGATGCTTGGAGAGATGCTGGGCGTCTCGTTTTGCGATTGTATCATTCTAAATGCTAGCCCTGGGGCGTTTCGTTGCCGTCTCGTGAATGTGGGCAGACGGTAACTTTTCGAACCACGACATGTCGTTTGCGTTTCGAAAGTGCAAAGAAGGTCACCCATCCCGCCTCCCGAAAAGGAGAAGCCCCACGCCTGCGGGATGGCGTGGGGCCCAAGGAAAGGGTGGTCATGCTTGTGGGCAGAGCCTGCGGGACTTGCCTAACCCGCTAGCCGCACCTGCACCCCAGGAAAACCAGGCGAGGGGAAGGCCTAAGCCTTGATGATCTGAATCGTGGTGCCCGTTTGGATCTGGGGCATGGGTACCTTCTCGACGTAGATGGTGCCCGCCATCTCGGGCTCCGTGAGACCCGAGAAGTTGATGGTGCAGTGGCCCAGGCCGGCCAGGGTCACGGGGGCCTCGTCGCCCACGCTAGTGATCCGGTAGTCCTTCTCGTCGATGCGCAGGGTGTCGCCTGCCTCAATGGTGCCCTCGATGGGGTTCACGTCCACCAAGTAGCAGAAATCCTTGAGCTCGGCGGGGGCGGAGGACCCAAAGATGATGAGCATGTTCATGGGACGGAACTCCTCGGCGCAGGCGCCGGCACCCAGGACCTTGTTCTTGTAGATGACCGTCATGATCTGATCTCCTCAATCTCAGAGCATTGGTGGCACGTGGCGTGGTTGGAATCCTGCACGATTACAGGATGCCACATTTCGAAACGAAAGCAGGCAGGAAGGCAAGGCTAGGCGTAGAGGCCAATGGAGGCGACGAAGGCAATGAGGACGCGAATCCAGCCCGTCAGGAAGCGAGAGTACATGACGGACAGGACGCCGACCTCGATGGTCTCGGTCTCGGCCTCGGCCAGGCCCAGGCCCACGGGAACGAAGTCGCAGGCGCACTGGTTGTTGATGGCAAAGAGAGCGGGCAGGGCCATCTGGGGGGCAATGTTGCCCTTGCCGATCTCGGCGCCGATCAGGGTGCCGATGATCTGGGCGATGACGGCGCCAGGTCCCAGGAGGGCGGAGAGACCCGGGATGGAGACGATGATGCCCAGGACCAGGAGGCCGACGGGGTTGCCGGCCAGGGGCGTCAGGAAGCTGGCGATAACGTTGCCCAGGCCCGTGCCGTTGATGATGCCGATGAGCATGGCGACGAAGGCCATGAAGGGCAGGAGGGTGGTGATGCAGGTCTGGATGGCGTCACGGCCGGCCTGGTAGAGGGTGTTGACGAACTTGCCTACGCCCATGCCGATCGAGGAGAGCCAGGAGTTCTTCTTCTGGGGGGTATCCGCCATGTAGTCCTTGTCGGCCTGGTCTGCCTTGACCTTATCGGTGGCAGACTGGTTGGCGGGGGCGGGGGCTGCAGCAGGAGCCTGGGAGGCCTCGGCGCCCTCGGCCAGGGACACGCAGGAAGCGGTGACGGCTGACACGTAGATGTCCTCGTGGATGTACTGGGCCAGGGGGCCGGACTTGCCGGTGGGCATCACGTTGGCCGTGGGAATGCCCTTCTTTGGGTAGATGCCACAGCGAAGGGTGCCGCCGCAGTCGATGATGACCATGGCAACCTCCTCCTCGGGGCAGGAGGTCTTGAAGCCATTGACGGGGGTCATGCCGGAAAGCTCGACGATCCTGTCCAGGCACTCGGGTTCGGCGCCGCCGCCGACGATGTACATGACCTTGTCCTTCTGGGGCGTGGGCGTGACGGTGATGGGGCCGCCCCAGCCACCGTTGCCGGCGACGATCTTGATTGCCTTGAGTTCTGCCATGAAAGTTCAGCTCCTTCGGTTAGCTGCGGAAAGACGGGTTGGACGCGATGGGGTTCTGACTTGCCTACTCGGCTGCCACGTGCTCGTTGTGGCCCTCGAGTTCGCGAGCGAGCCTGACACCCTGCTGCTTCTCGACGAAGCGGGTGGTGAACTCGGTAGACCAGCCGGAGATGAAGTTGCAGACGAAGCCCACGAGCATGTAGCGGACAGCAAGCTGGGAGGCATCCAGGCCCAGGGCGATGACGCCGGAGGCGATGCCCATGTAGATGAAGATCTCGCCGGGGTTGATGTGGGCAAAGATGCCGCTGTTGGTGTGGCAGTGGTAGGTGGCGGAGGCGTAGTAGGAGGGCTTGTAGAACTCAGGGAGGAACTTGCCCATGGAGAGGGCCATGGGGTTGCCCAGCATGACGGCCGACAGGAAGGGCAGGACCATGTAGCGGAGGAGGGGGTTGCCTGCGGCGTGAACGGCGAACTGGTTCACCCGTTCCTGGCCGATGAAGGCAACCAGCGAGTTCATGAAGACGAGCAGCATGACGATCAGGGGGATGATACCCGTGACCCAGCTTACGAATTGCTCGCCGCCTGCCTGGAAGATGTTCATGAAGGCGGACGCGCCGGCAGAGATGCCATTGATGATGTCCATGTGGTGCTCCTTTCGAAAGTGCTTTCTTTGCTAACCGCAGAACCGCTTAGCCTTCCTGCAGCTTGGTACCTTTGTTGAGCCGACCTCCTCCCACAAGCGAGCCCAGGGCCGCCTTGAGGTTGAAGGCCGGGGAGACGGGCGCGGGGGCAGCCTTGCCCTCCTCGAAGTAGGAGAAGGTCTTTGCGGCGTCCTCAAGGGCCCGGCCCAGGTTTCGGTGGCCCTTGGGGGCGTCCTCCCGAGTCAGGGTGCGGATATCGCGTCCCTCGTAGCCGGGCAGGTCCTTGACGCGGG
This sequence comes from uncultured Olsenella sp., assembly GCA_900316105.1. Lineage (GTDB taxonomy): Bacteria > Actinomycetota > Coriobacteriia > Coriobacteriales > Atopobiaceae > Olsenella_F. The sequence goes on along the minus strand of ONBR01000016.1, from coordinate 22,182 downwards.
CAAAGGCGGTCGTTCCCTCCAGGACCTTGCCCTCCTGGATCAGGCCCGCGTCGTCCACCCTCAGCATCACGATGGCCCCCGCATAGAAGCCACCGCTCTTGCGGCCCACGGCCACCTTGCCGCGACGCCTGAGGTCGGCGAACTCCTTCGAGAAGTGCTGCATCTGCCGGTAGGTCAGAAACATCTGGCCGAAGGCCACGACTGCTAGGACCGCAATGATTGCGACCATGGTGAACTCCATTCTGTTGGTCCGATGGGTGAGGATGTGGGACGAAGGTCGCCCGGGCTATTGGCCGCCCTGGAGTATGCGCAGGGCCTGCCTCCAGTCCCAGGCTCGAGAGAGGGCGACGACGCGCTGCTCGTCCTGGGCCAGGGAGACGATTTCGTCGTAGAGCGAGACCAGGAACCGCCCGTCCGTGCGGTCCTCGGACACGCCCAGGAGAAAGGTGACGCGGACCGTGTCGGCCTTGTCCTTGGTAGGGTGTGGGTAGATTCCCAGGGCCAGCGCGACGCCGTCCCGGGCCGTCTGGTTTGCGTGGGGCATGGCGACGGCATGCGAGAAGATCATCCTGTGGTCCTGCTCGCGCTTGTGGAGCCGTTCAGCGAAGTCCAGGTCCAACTCTCCCCTCTCCACCAGGGCCCGCACCATGAGGTCTTCCGACTCCCGGTAGGAGATGGGATCCTTGAAGAGAAAGAAGTGCCCCTCATCCAGGAGGCTGGAGAGGATCGGTCGCTCGTTGAGGGCGTCCGCCGCCACAGGCGCCAGGGGCTTCTGGGGCAGGGCCACGGCCTGGTGGATGCGCTCCAGCATCTCCCGCTCGTTGAAGACCTCACGCACGAGGATGACAGGAGAGGGGCAGTCGAAGGGCAGGTCCGTCGTGGTCAGAACCACGTCGTAGTCGCCCAGCAGGTTCGCCGTGACCTCGCTGCGGGTAAAGAGCGAGAGCTGGTCCGAGCTGTCCAGGACCTTCTCGAGCTGGGCCCCAATCAGCCGGGCCGTGATGCGCTCGGAGTTGGCCACGATGGCGATCTTGAGACCCCGGTCCTGGGGCTTGCGCATCCGCTCCAGCTGGACGCCGAAGTAGGCGGCCAGGTAGCCCCGCTCGTCCTCGGAGGCATCCAGGAGGGTATGCTCTTTGATGATACGTAGGGCGATGCCCGCCATCTCGTACTCCAGGGGATACTTGGTGCGAATCTCCTCGAGCATGGGGTTCTTGAGCTTGATGCCGAATCGCAGACGATTGAGCATGAACTTCAGGTGCATCAGGACCTCGTTGGTGACGTCCCCGAAGGCGACCTCTATGTTGAGGTCATCCCGGACGGCCGCCAGAATGTCATGTGCTATGGAGGAGACCTCCTTGTCCAGCTCGATCGGCCCCATGGCGTTGACGTCGCCGGGCACCCGGGTTCCTATGATGCTCAGGAGGACGAAGAGACGCTCGCGCTGAGGGTAGACCTCCCCCGTAGCCTGTCCAAGGTCGTCCATGAGTGTGTTGATGGGCGCAAACTCGGGCGAGTAGGCGAGGCGGGCAACCTGGTTGCTGACCGTGCCCAGGTTGTGGCCATGGGCGAACCGGTCAAGCATGACGGTGACGTAGCGGGTGAGACTTTCGCGCACGTTCTCCTCTGTCGAGATGTTCCGGCTATCCCGGTCGATGACGGACCGAATCATGGAAGGCAGGAGGTAGTCGCCATAGACGGCGTCGAAGGCAACGGACACCAGGTAGGCACGAATCTCCATCTCGTCGCCGTCCAGCCTGACGCCAAGGTTCTCCTTGCCGATGACGGACATGCCGTAGCTTGCGATGTCGTTGCGGAGCTGGGCAAGGTCGCCCCTGCAGGTGGAGACCGAGACGTAGAGCCGGCTGGCGATGGCTTCTACGGTCAGGGGCTTGTCCGCATGGGCCAGGATGCCGAAGATCCGGGCCTGGCGCCACTCGGGCGTGTCCGTGTCCAGCTCCTGGGACCAGATGTCCTGGATGAAGCGGTCGAGCGCCTCCCTGTCGTAGACATAGAGGCGAAGGTTGCCCTTGTCGGCCTCGATGGAGCCAGCATCCCCCAGAAGGTCGTTGATGTGCTTGACGTCATTTCGGACGGTCCTGACGCTTACGCCCAAGGCGTCAGCAACGTCGCCCAGGCTTCCCGAGGCGTGCGTGAAAAAGAAGTCAAGGATGGCCAGAATCCTGTTGCTTGCTGCCAACGACATGGTTCAACTCCCCTCTGGAATCGTGCCTGCTACCTTACCCTACCGACTGCATCTGGGACACGGGCGGCAAATCCGTCCGCATTCCCCCGCCCCGACTAGCCGCGGCTCTTGCCGCCCGAGACGTTGAGCGTAGTGCCCGTGATGTAGCCTGCCCGGTCGGAGGCCAGGAAGGCCACGGTCCAGCCCACCTCGTCCAGCTTGCCGGGGCGGCCGATTGGGATGGACTTCTTGTAGTTGGTGTTGAGTTTGTCGGGCGTGACGCCACGGGTATAGGCCAGGGCCTCCTCGTAGGCGGGGGTGCGCAGGCCGGTAACCTCCATGATGTCGGGAGCAACGGCGACGACGCGGACGCCGTAGGGGCTGATCTCCTTGCCCCAGGAGCGGGTGAAGGAATCCACGGCACCCTTGGTGGCGGAGTAGGCGGACTGGCCCACCGACCCTTCCTTGCCGGAGGCGGAGGACATGTTGATGATGACGCCCTTTCCCTGCTTGATCATCTGACGGGCAGCTGCCTGGGCGACCAGGAAGAGCCCCTTGACGTTGATGTTGAACATGAAGTCGAAGTCCTTGAGGTTGAGCTCGTATTCGGGCCTCTTGCCCTCGACGTCGACAAGGAGGCGGGGACGGTTGACACCGGCATTGTTGACCAGGATGTCGATGGAGCCGAACTTGTCGACGACGGCTGCGGCCATGGCATTGACGCTCTCGGGGTCGGTGACGTCGCACTTGACGCAGTACATGCCCTCCAGGGTGGCGCCGGTCTCCACGGTGAGGTCGGCCACGACGACCTTGGCACCTGCGGCCTTTAGGACCTCAGCGACGTGCTTGCCGATGCCCGACGCGGCACCCGTGACGATTGCGACCTTGTCCTCAAGTTCTAGCCATTGCTTCTCCATTGAAGCGCTCCCTTCCATAGGACTTGCTGGCTTTCCTTGTCGAGGACTACTTTCGCAGGGTTCGAGCAAAACAATGATTTTGCCTTTTGCAAGTGCGGTGCAAGCCGGTGTTGGAATCAAGATATACGCAAATTCTATCCTTGAATATTCGATTTATTAGATAAATTTGATAGTTTATCATTATTTATGTAATCCCTTAGATGGAGCCAAGGCCGCACGCCGCTTCCTCCGCTTCACGCGAACGGCAGAAAAGAAAGCGGGCGCCCCGAAGGACGCCCGCTTGGATGGAATCTATGAGCCTCGCGTCAGCGGGATGTGACAATAGTGCCAGGCACCATAGTCACATTTTGGGACAGTAGCGCCTGGCGCTATTGTCACGTTAGGCCTTGAAGGGCTCCAGGGCCTTGGTCACGATCGCATTTGCCTGGGCGCAAAGCTCGTCCTTGGGTGCCTCGGCCAGGACACGAACCAGGGGCTCGGTGCCAGAGGCGCGCACCAGGACGCGACCATTGCCCTCCAGGAACTTCTCGGCCTCCTTGACGGCAGCCTCTACCTCGGGGGCCTCCATGGCGGCATTCTTGTCCTTTACCTGGACGTTCACTAGCTCCTGGGGATAGAGCTTCACGGGTGCCGTGAGCTGGGAAAGCTTCTCGCGCTCGGCACGATAGACCTCGCAGATGCGCAGGGCGGTCATGATGCCGTCGCCGGTGTTCTCGATGTCACCAAAGATGATGTGACCGGACTGCTCGCCGCCCAGGGAGTAGCCGTTCGTCCTCATGCAGGCAAAGACGTTCTTGTCTCCCACCGCGGTGGTCTCATAGGACAGGTGGGCGTCATCGAAGGCGCGGAAGAGGCCATAGTTGCTCATGACCGTGGGAACGACGGTGCCAGAGGCCAGACGACCGTGTTTGTTCAGGTAGACGCCACACACGTAGAGAATCAGATCGCCGTCGACCACGTGGCCGCGCTCGTCCACGGCAATGCAGCGGTCGGCGTCTCCATCAAAGGCAAAGCCCAGGTCCAGGCCCTGCTCCACGACATGGCGCTGGAGGCGCTCGATGTGGGTGGAGCCACAGTCGACGTTGATGTTGAAGCCGTTGGGGGCGTTGTTAATCACGCGGACGTCAGCACCCAGGGCGTCAAAGACGGGCTTTGCCACTGAAGAGGCAGAGCCGTTGGCGCAATCCAGGCCGACCTTGACCCCCTGAAGGGAGAAATTCGCAGAGGCGATGAGGTGGGCGATATAGCGGTTGCGGCCCTGCATGTAGTCGACGGTGCAGCCAATGGAATCGCCCGTGGCCAGAGGAACCTCTACCTTTCCATCGATGTAGTCCTCAATCTGCTCGAGGACCTCCTCGTCCATCTTGTAGCCGTCGGCGTTGACGAGCTTGATGCCGTTGTCGGTGTAGGGATTATGCGAGGCGGTGATCATGATGCCGCAGTCAAATTGGCCCTCCACGGTCTCGTAGGAGACGCCAGGGGTGGGAATGACATGGAGCATATAGGCGTCGGCGCCAGAGGCAACTAGGCCGGATACCAGGGCAGACTCAAACATGTAGCTGGAACGGCGAGTGTCCTTGCCGATGAGGATGCGGGCTTTGCGTCCCTGATAGACGCCATAGTACCAGCCGACGAAGCGGCCAATCTTGTATGCGTGCTCTACTGTGAGACCTTCGTTGGCCCTGCCGCGGAAGCCGTCGGTACCGAAGTATTTCATGGAATCCCTCCTGTGTGCTGCATTTGAGCTGCGAGTAAAGGCCGTTGGTATTTTACCAGCTCAAGGCCATTGGCGGGGCCACGGGACGGCGTACGGCAGGAACAACACAGAGGGACATATCCACAGGGGGTACTCCCTTTTGGCTTTAGGCCAAAAGGGAGTACCCCCTGTGGATATGCAAGGAGGCCGCCGAGACGACCTCCCACAAATGCAATATGAAACTGCAAGCCTTAGCGCTTGGAGAACTGCGGACGCTTGCGAGCCTTCTTCAGGCCGTACTTCTTGCGCTCGACGGCACGAGAGTCGCGCGTGAGCATGCCAGCCTTCTTGAGCTCGGAGCGGTACTCGCCAGCCTCGAGCAGAGCGCGGGCAATGCCCAGACGAATTGCACCAGACTGGCCGTTGATGCCGCCGCCAGCGCAGTTGGCGTACACGTCAAAGTGACCCATGGTGTCAGTCACCTTGAAGGGAACCAGGGCGTTGTCGACGAGCTGCTGGCGACCAAAGTACTGGGAAGCGTCGCGGCCATTGACGATAACCTTGCCGGTGCCGGGGACCAGGCGAACACGAGCGGTGGCCTCCTTACGACGGCCAGTGCCGGTATAAACAACGGAAGTGTCAGCCATCGGTTATGCCCTCCAATCGATCTTGACGGGGTTCTGTGCAGCATGGGGATGCTCGGGGCCAGCGTAGACCTTGAGCTTCAGACCCTGCTTGCGGCCAAGAGTCGTGTTGGGAAGCATGCCCTTGACGGCGTGCTCGACGACACGCTCGGGGTGCTTGGCCATGGCCTCCTTGAAGGACTCGAACTTGAGTCCACCAAGCCAGCCGGAGTAACGCCAATAGCGCTTGGTCTCGGCCTTGTTACCGGAAAGAACGACCTTGTCGGCATTGATGATGACGACGAAATCACCGGTGTCAGCGTTGGGGGTGTACTGGGGCTTGTTCTTGCCACGAAGAACCATGGCTGCCTTGGTCGCGAGACGACCGAGGGTTGCGCCGTCAGCATCGATCAGCACCCAATTGCGCTGGACCTCGCCTGCCTTGGCGTAATGAGTCGACTTAGTAGTCACTTGACTCCTCCTACAAAACTGTCCGAGGTAACTCCTGGACGAGAGCTGCCTTATGCTAATTCCTATGAGGTTACGGGGCTCAGTGGAAAAGCTTCAGTAGTATACAACGACGAGAATTTTGTGGACCAATTTTTTTATTTTAGCTGTGCGTAGCTGGAGGTCTTCTCTGATTCTTCACGAAAGGCGCGCGCTGTCGGCCTGGCACGGGGCTTCTTGGCTTCGTTTTGGAGAATGCGCTAGCGAAATTCTCCAAAACGAAGCCAAGAAGCCCGCCCGGGCGGGAGCGCTGGGGCGCCCGCAGGGGAGGCCGAGCGTCAGTCAACCCCACGCGCAACGCCTGGCCTCGTTCAGGAGAATACGCCAGCGGAATTCCCCTAAGCGAAGCCGAGAAGCCCGCCCGGGCAGGGGCGCCGACGCACATTCGTGACTGCTTGAGAGACTTTTCTGCGCGCAAGTTGTAACCACATGTTTGAATTCCAACGCTCTTCTCACGAATACTGGAATACTATTCGGAGTGAAGAGATAGTTAGCTGCGATTAACAAGAGGAGTCCCCCCATGAGCAAGAAAGTCATCGACCTAGACAAGAGCGTTTACGAGACATGCTCTGAGTTTCCCGAGGTCAAGGAGGTCATGGCACGGTTGGGCTTTGAGGCCATCACTCAGCCAGGGATGCTTCAGTCTGCCGGGCGCATCATGACCATCCGCAAGGGGGCGGGAGTTCGCGGCGTTCCCGTCGAGGACATTGTCAATGCATTCCAGGAGGCTGGCTTTGCGGTCGCTGGGCTCCAAGGCGCCAAGGGGGACATTGCCGACCCCACTGAGGCGGAATCTGAGCCCGAGCCCTCCCCTGCCAAACCCGCGGCAGATGATCCTGCGGCAGCTCGCCAGAGGGAGCTCGAGGGAATGGTCCGCAGGCTGAGCGACGGCGAATCCCTGGAGAGCGTGCGCGAAGACTTTGTCCGTGACTTCTCCAGCGTGTCCGCATCGGAAATCGCTCAAGCGGAACAGTCCCTCATCCAGAGCGGCATGCCCGTCCGCGAGGTCCAACAGCTCTGCGACGTGCACTCCGCCCTCTTTCACGGAAAGACAACCGAGGAAATCGAGGACGAGGCCAACTGCCACGTGCTCACGAGCACAACCGAGGATGGCCTGCCCGCAGGTCACCCCATAAGCGCCCTGCGCCTGGAGAACCGCGGGCTCGAAGCCTTCCTGGACCAGATGGAACCCCAACTCGTCGAGGGTGCCGACACCCAGACGATTCGCAACCTCATGATTAAGCTCCGCGAGCTCAAGCAGCACTACTCCCGCAAGGAGGAGCTCCTGATGCCCCTTCTTACCGAGTACGGTTTTCCTGGACCCAATGACGTTATGTGGGGCGTGGACGACGAAATCCTGGACGAGCGATCCCAGCTGGTCAAGGCCCTCTATGACCCCAATCACCTCTCGCATATCTCTGATACGGAGCTGGCGCGAATCAAGGCGATGGTCACTCGCATCCGCGAGATGGTCTACAAGGAGGAGAACATCCTCTATCCTCTGGCGCTGGACCATTTCAGCAAGGAGGACTGGTACGTCTGCTACCGCGACCTGAACGAGTTTGGCTGGGCCTTCTGCGACGGTGCACCCAAATGGCTGGATGGAGAAGTGTGGGTCCGTATGCAGCCAAAGCCCTCGAACCCTGGCCTGAACGGCCTGGAGGAACTTGCCGAGGCCGCTGGAGACGGAAAGATTCACCTTCCCACGGGTGAGCTCAGCGTGTCGGAGCTGTCCGCCATCCTGAAGGTATTGCCCCTGGACCTGACCTTCATCGACGCCACGGACCACACGCGCTTCTTTATGAACGAGGGACATGTCTTTAACCGACCCCTCTCCTGCCTGGGCCGTGAGGTCTACTCCTGCCATCCGCCCCGTCTGAAGCCCATGATCAAGGACATGCTCCAGGGCTTCAGGGAGCATCAGATGGACCACTTCGAGCGCTGGATTCCCAACCCCCAGAACCCCATCCGCGTCCTCTACCAGGCAATCTACGATGACGAGGGGGCCTACCTAGGAACCCTCGAGATCGTCCAGGAGTTTGGAAAGTACCTGGACAAGCTCCGCTAGAAAGAGGCGGGCTGGCCCCCTTGTTCCGAGACATACGCAAGCGAAATGTCTCGGAACAAGGGGGCCAGCCCGGTCTTGCTGCGCAATTTGTCCTGGCACAGCTTTCCTTACAGGGGGGCGGGGCAGTGCTTGGGAGCTGGTGCCAAGCGTCAATTGGTTGAGCCCTCCTCATATCTGCCATTCTTTTCGCCGGCAGCGGTGGCCCAGGCGTCAAAGTCCGTGTAGGACTTGCCCGCAAAAGGAGAACCTGGTTCCATCTGCAGGAAGACCGTTTCCATAGCTGTTGCCGTCGAAGCTGATGTCTTTGGTCTGATCCGGCCCCATCTCGGAGGAGACGATTTCGGCCCGACCGGCCTGGTTCTGAAGGACATTCCCCCGAAGCGTGACGTACCTGCACTTGGAAAGGGCCAGGATGGCACCATCCTCGCCACCATTGTTGCGGCAGTTGTTGCCCTCCACCGTCACGTTCTGGACCCAACCAAGCTCCCGGGAATAGCCTCCGATGGACATGCCCGCTTCATCGCAGCCCTCAATGGTGTTGTTTCGTACCTGAATGTCGCCCGTCGAGTAACCCTCCTTCGAGGGGACCTTCTCTGCCCCAATCTCTATGCCACCCGAGCAGGATCGGACCTGGTTTCCCTCGAGGCGGATGCGCTGGCCTCCATCCATGTAGAGCCCGTAGGAGGTGGCGAACTCCGACCGACAGTTGCTGACCACGTTGTTCGTGGCGCTACAGTCCACGGGAAAATCAAGGGCGGGATCCGGGCAATAGCCATAGTTGCCGGCAAAGTCGATGCCAATATTGCTGATGTTATCGATACGGTTGGCCTCTACGTCGACGCCACGCACGTGGCCAGAGATCGAGATGCATTCGGACCAGCCAGTCTCGCAGTCACGAAGCTCATTTCCATACAGATAGACCTCCGAGATGGCTTCCCGTGCGCTATCGCCAAAGAGCAAGATTCCGTTAGCGCAATCACCCTCTTGCGGAGTGGCTGACACAGAGATGTCACTGATTCTGTTGCGATCAAGAACCACGTGGTTGCTGCCGGGAGACACGGATATCCCACAGGAATCACGCCCACTGGCGTTTCTGATTGCAAGACCAGATATCCGCAGGTAGGAGCAGGTACTCACAGACACCATCACTGAAGGCCGCATGCTGCCACCGTCCAGGACGGCCTCCTCACCAGGCGCTGCGGCTATGGTGATCCAGGCATCCGAACGGCCACGCAGATTAGACAGGTTCAGGTCGGTGGCGTAGGTTCCTCCCCTCAGGAGGAGGGTGTCACCTGGATGCAGACCTCGTGCAAGTTCCCGCAGGTCATCACCAGGGTTGGCATAGACCGTATCGCCATCGCCGGCTAACGCGCCACCGCCACGCACTGCCCGCTCGACCTCAGTGAAAGTCTCGTCTCTCTGATAGGGAGACGCATCCACCCCAGACCCGTCTCGCAAGTGGATCGCCTTCCCTCCCACCAGAAGGCCTAGCGCAAGGACGAATGCCACGAACAGGACTGCCACCAACAGCGGGGAACGTTGACTCTTCCTCTTGTCTGGCGCAGCTGGCATAGGGCAACATCCTCGTTCCGACGGCAACACATAGATTATAAAAAGGCCGACGCCCGAAGGCGCCGGCCGCTTGCCACTTATGCCGCTTGGGGGCTGCCCCAAAGCGGCGCGCATCATCCTAGAGAACCATGGAGAGGAAGCTCTTCGTGCGCTCGTTCTGGGGATGGTCCATGACCTCCTCGGGACTACCCTGCTCGACGATCACGCCGCCGTCGATGAAGATCACGCGGTCGGCTACGTCGTGGGCGAAGCCCATCTCGTGAGTGACGACCATCATGGTCATACCCTCGTTGGCCAGCTCGCGCATGACATCCAGGACCTCGTGGACCATCTCGGGATCCAGTGCGGAGGTGGGCTCGTCAAAGAGCATGATGTCGGGCTCCATGCAGAGGGCGCGGGCGATGGCCACGCGCTGCTGCTGGCCGCCGGAGAGCGAGCGCGGCATGGCGTCGACCTTCGCGGCCAAGCCCACGCGGTCAAGCAGCCTGAGGGCCGTCTTCTCTGCCTCTTCGGGGGTCTTGAGCTTGAGCTCGACCGGAGCGTACATAAGGTTCTGCTTCACCGTGTAGTGGGGGAAGAGGTTGAACTGCTGGAAGACCATGCCCAGGTGCTGGCGAATCTTGTCCACGTCGGCGTCCTTGCCGGTGATGGACTCGCCGTCGATGTAGATGTCGCCTCCCGTGGGCTCCTCGAGCCTGTTGATGCAGCGCAGGAAGGTGGACTTGCCAGAGCCGGAGGGGCCAATGACGCAGATGACCTCGCCAGGCTCGACCTCCAGGTCGATGCCCTTCAGGACCTCGTTGTCTCCGAAGGCCTTCCTGAGTCCCTGAACCTTGATCTTTGGCTCATTGCCGGTCTTTGCGGTCTCGGCCGCGGTAGTAAGAGTGTCAGCCATTATGCATGCATCCTTTTCTCAATCTGCCTGGAGACGATCATGAGGACGCTCGTGATAACAAGGAACATCACGGCGACCCAGGTATAGGTGGCGAAGGACTCCATCGTGCGACCGACGAAGATCTTTGCCTGGTACATGACCTCGGTGAGGCCGATGGCATAGAGAATCGTCGAATCCTTGAGGGTGATGATGCACTGGTTGACCAGGGAGGGCAGGCAGATGCGGACGGCCTGCGGGATGATGATCTTTCTCATGGAGGTTGCGTAGGAGACGCCCAGCGAACGGGAGGCCTCCATCTGACCCTTGGGCACCGACTCGATGGCGCCGCGGAAGATCTCCGAGATGTAGGCACCGGCGTTGAGGGTCAAGGTCAGGATGGACGCAGTCATGATGTCCACGCGGAAGTCCGAGTTGCCCATGGACTGGATGAGCTGGGGCAGGGCGAAGTAGACGTAGAAGCCCTGAACCAGCATTGGCGTACCACGGATGATCCAGATGTAGAACTTCGCGATGCCGCGCAGCACCTTGTACTCAGAGATGTGCATGAGGCAAACAAGGATGCCGACCACCATGGCGATGACCAGGGAGATGACGGTCACCTGCAGGGTCGTGCCTATGCCTGTGACAAGCATGGGCCAGAGGTCCCCAAAGACTTCCAGTAGATTCATGGTCTTCCTTTCCGCAACGCATCGCACGCACGGCATCTGCGCCAGGCTTGCGCATGCATCACTGCTAACAAAAAAGGGTGCCCGATGAATGCGAGCACCCTTTTAACATATCAAACTCTCAGCTATGGCAGATAAGCGTTAACTCAATTGCTACGAGTTGAGACTATCCCAGATACTTGTTCACAATCTTGTCGTAATCTCCGCTGTCACGCAGCTCCTTGAGGCCCTTGTTGAAGGCATCCAGGAGCTCCTTGTTCTTGCCCTTGAGGACGGCGAAGCCGTAAGGCGTGGACCAATTCTCCTTCTCCTCCGCGACGACCTTGAAGCCATTGCCTTTCTTGACGCCATAGGCCATGACGGGATAGTCCTCGAAGCAGGCGACCGAGTTGCCCGTGGTGACGTCCTGGTACATCAGCGGGGACTCGTCGAAGTAGGTGATCTCGAAGCCATACTTGTCCTTGAGGGACTCGGCGCAGGAGGCACCCTGGGTACCGTTCTTTGCGGCAACCTTCTTGCCCTTGAGGTCGTCGTAGCCCTTGACGTCGCCACCATCCTTGACGGCCATGCAGACGTAGGAGTCGTAGTAGGCCTCAGAGAAGTCGTACTTCTGCTTGCGCTCGTCGGTAATGGACATGCCAGCGATGACGGCGTCGGCCTGGTTGGACTCCAGGGCGGCAACAGCGGCGTCAAAGCCCAAGGACTGAAGGTCGTACTTGAAGCCCTCCTTGTCGCCAATGGCCTTTAGGAGGTCGACGTCAATGCCCACGAAGTTGTTGGAGTCGTCGGTAAACTCGAAGGGGGGAAAGGAGGTGTCGGTGGCAATCTTGTAGGTCTTGCTGCCCGAATCGGAGCTGGAGGAGCCTCCGCAGCCTACCAGGCCAAGGCCGAGTGCGGCAGCGGTACCTGCTGCAAGACCGAGGAAACCACGACGAGACATCTGAGCGGACATGGGATTCTCCTTTTCTTTCAGGATTAAAGAACAGCGCCCGGCCGCAGAGACCAGGCGCCTCGTACATCGGACAGATATTCTATAAGACCAGTGTTAGCAGCCTGTTACCGACAGGCGAAAGGCCGAAGACGCCGCTTGGCGGGGTAGCCCCTTTCGTGGCACACGCGGGCTAGCGAGCGTCCACGAAGGCCTTCTCCTCGGCATCCAGCTCGGCGTCCTTCTGAGCCAGAATCTTTGCCTTCTTGTCAACGTCCATCATGGAGATGTCGTCCTCGTAGACCTTCTTGCCGGTGGGGTGCTCCTGGAGCCAGATCTTGTCCGCATGCTCCTTCCAGGTCTTTGCGTAGGGCGTAGTGCGCTCGCACAGGTGGTCGACGGACTCGGGCGTGACGTACTCCGTGGACTTCGCGCTGGACTCGTGGACGATCTTGGGCAGGACCGTGGGGTTCTCCAACATGGGGCAGGGCTCCAGCATGTTGTCATTCCAAGGCCAGTGCTTGCGGTAGGCCTGGAAGATGGGCTGCTGCAGGCACTCCAGCCAGGACTGCTCCTTAATGTTTGCATTGGAGTAGTGGATGAAGACGCAAGGCTCCACGTCACCACGGGCAGTGATGTGGCAGAAGACGCGACCACCGGCGATGCAGCCGCCCACGAACTCGCCGTCGTTCTGGAAGTCCATGGCCATGACGGAATGGCCGCCCTCGAAATCGCGGACCTCTCGGATACGCTTGATCATGTACTCGCGCTGCTCGGGCGTGGGCATGAGGTCGGCGTTTGCGCCCTCGCCGACGGGCATGTAGTGGAAGTACCAGGCCCAGAGGGCGCCCTTCTTCTCCAGGAGCTCGTAGTACTCGTCAGAGGTGACGGACTCCACGTTTGCGCGGGTGTAGGCGGTGGAGGTACCAAAGGCCAGGCCGTTCTCGCGCATCAGGTCAAAGGCGTTCATGACCTTCTGGAAGCAGCCATCGCCACGACGACCGTCATTGGCCTCCTCGAAGCCCTCCAGGGACACAGAGAAGAGGATGTTGCCGGTGCGCTTGCAGTCGTCGCAAACCTGCTGGTTGATCAGGGTGCCATTGGTGTAGAGGCTGAAAAGGCAGTCCTCGTGCTTCTCGGCCAGCTTCACGACGTCCTTCCAGCGGACCATAGGCTCGCCGCCGGTCATGAAGAACCAGTGGGTGCCAAGCTCCTTGGCCTCGGTAACCAGCTTGTCCATCTCGTCGAAGGAGAGGTTCAGCGACTTCGAGTAGTCAGCGGCCCAGCAGCCGACGCAGTGCATGTTACAGGCGGAGGTGGGGTCAAAGATGATGATCCAGGGCACGTTGCACTGGTACTTTTCGGCAGACTGGGTGGTAGTACGCAGGCCACGGAAGGCAGCCTCATAGGCGCCGTTGACCACGGAGGTCTTCAGGATGTTGTGGTCGATGCGGTCAGGCAGGCTCAGGATGACCCTCTCCCACTTGGAGCCGGGGTAGAAGGCCTTACGCAGGGAGTTGCCCATGTCAGGCGCGGTGTCCGCAAGAAGCTTGCCGGCCATGTCCAGGAAGCGGTTGAAGACCTTCTCGCGCTTCTCGCCCTGCGGGGCATTGATGAACTGATCAACGACGAGCTCGAACGCCTTGCGCTCGGCTGCGTGAGCAATCTTTGATTGCATACAGAGTCCTCTCCTATATATCCCCCTGATTTGGTGCCTAACGATAGCGAATATAGTTGGTATTTTCGACCCTAGTTCAAAATTATTTGAATTTAATTCAAAAAGCGTCACAGCCGGTGGCTGGCGCAAGCTGCGTCGCGCCTGGCGCCTCCAAGGCCCGTCCGCGAACAGGCCCCTCCATTTTTTGTCGCATCCTCTCGAGATAATGCGAACAGACGTACCCGCATACCTAGAGGAGCTTCCGTGGACACCAGCCGCACCATCCTGCACAGCGACATGAATGCCTTCTACGCCAGTGTCGAGCAGGCGGAGCATCCCCAGCTACGCGGCCTGCCTGTCATAGTCGGCGGTGACGAGGAGGCACGCCACGGCATCGTCCTCACCGCCTCCTACGAGGCAAAGCGCCGTGGGGTAAAGACGGCCATGACTCTCTGGCAGGCGCGTCGGGTCTGCCCCGAGGCAGTGGTCGTTCCGCCCGACTTTCAGCTCTACCATCGCTACTCGCACATGGCTCGCACCCTCTACAACCAGTACACCGACCTGGTGGAGCCCTTTGGCCCAGACGAGGCATGGCTGGACATCACGGGCTCTAGGCACCTCCTGGGACGCGACCCCGTCCTAGTGGCCCAGGAGATCTCGGAGCGCGTCCGCACCGAACTGGGCGTCACCGTCTCGGTGGGCGTCAGCTGGAACAAGATATTCGCCAAGTTTGGCAGTGACTACAGGAAACCCGACGGCCTTACGGTCATCACGCCCCAAAACGCCGAGGACATCGTCTGGCCCCAGCCCGTGAGCGACCTTCTGTATGTGGGACCAGCGACCACGCGAAAACTCAACTACCTGGGTATACGTACCATCGGCCAGTTGGCCCGGGCAGACCCCGCCACGATTCGCCGACGCTTGGGAAAGATGGGCACCATGGTCCAGCGCTTTGCCCAGGGACGCGACGACAGTCCCGTCCGACCTCTGGACGAGGCAATCTGCGACGTGGACCGCGAGGTCAAGAGCGTGGGCAACGCGAACACCCTCCCCTTCGACATCGCTGACGACCGCACGGCCAGACAGGTCGTCTGGCTGATGGGCGAGTCGGTGGCGCAGCGACTGCGGTCCCTGGGCCTCATGTGCAAGACCGTCGGGGTCTTTGCCCGAGACGCACGCACGCTCTTTGGCCGATCCGCTCAAATGAGACTGGAGCGGCCGAGCAACATCACATCGGAGATATGTGATACGGCGGCCGAGCTTCTATGTCGTGGCTGGGACCTCCGCCACGAGCCCGTCCGTGCCATCGGCGTGCGGGCATCGAACCTCTTGCCAGCTGAAGTGCCCGTGCAGCTGGACATCTTTGGCGTGGAAGAGGAGCGCCTTCGGGCCAGGCAGCTGGACGGGACCATCGACGCCTTGCGCAGCCGTTTTGGCAACCATGCGGTCCGCCACCTATCGGAGCTCGCCGATGAGCGCCTGGCCGGAATGGACCCAGAGCGAGACAACACGACCCACCCCGTGTCCTACTTTGCCTAGCGCCTGGCATTCCCGTGTGTCGCAGGGGGTAGCCCCTGCGACACACGCGACACAAGCTCAGTGGCAGGCCTGGACGAAGGCCTTGAAAATGGCGGCGGAGTCCGCGTCGCTGCGATAGGTATACTCCGGATGCCACTGAACTCCCCAGATGAAGTAGTGATCAGGCAAATATACCGCCTCGATCAGACCGTCCTCGGATACCGCCATGGGCTTGAGGCTGTCCGCCAGCTCACAGATGCCCTGGTGATGACAGCTGTTGACGCCAATCTCCTTCTTGTGCAGAAGCTGCCAGAGCGGAGTGCCGCGAAGGATGCGATTCCTATGCTGGACGCGGTCGTAGGGCTTCTCCATTTGGTGTTGGGCCCGTGCCCCATCGTCACCGGCATACTGGCTCGCAAGGTCCTGATAGAGGGTTCCGCCCATCATCACATTGAGGAACTGGTTTCCACGACAGATGCCCAGAAGGGGCCAGTCGTCCTCGAAGCAGTATCGAAAGACCATGGCCTCCAGGGCATCGCGCTCGGGACATATGTCACCGCACACGGACAGACGCCGCTGGTGATAGCGGGCTGGGCCCACATCGTGACCTCCTGTCAAAAGAAAACCTGCAAAGGAGGTGCGAATCTGGCGAAAGTCCTCCTCGGAGAGGTTCATGGGAAGCATGACTGGAATGGCCCCAGCCCGCCTCAGTCCCTCAAAGTAGGCAGGCAGCATCCACATGCTCTGGAGGTCATCGTCGTAGAGAGGGGTCACCCCAATCATCGGTTTCATCCTGAACTCATTTCACTAGCAGCAAGCGGAAGGGCAAGCGGAAGCCGAAGTTTCAGCCGCCCCCTTCTCTGTCTTCTTGATGATAGGAAGGCCATGTGTCCAGCGAGTCACAGAACGAAGACGGCGGGTGGACCGTTTCCGTTTCCAACATGTAGCAAATTGGGGGCTACCCCCAATTAGACAGGGCCAGCCGCCGAAGCGACTGGCCCCGCCAGCAGCGTGACGTCAGGACCTGCCTGTCCCGGGTCAAGCGAGAAGGGTCTCCAAGGCCGTGCGCCCATCGAAGTCGTGACTCTCGTTGTCGCGGCCATCACGATGGATGCGGATCACCGTCCCCTTCCAGACGGAGTCGTCCTTTTCGTCGCCATCCTGCGACGAAACCTTGGATTTGCCCCCGTCCTCATCCTTCGAGTCCTCCTTGAACTCAGTCGTGCGGATGACGAAGTCAGGCTGGAACTTGTCCTCATCGGGCATGTCCACGCTGTGGAAGTCGTACTCCAGGCCATCCAGCACCTTTTCCATGGCGTCCACGGACGCAGAGAACTCATCAAAGGACACGAATCCCGCCTCGGAGTTAAAGAGCCCTCCCGAGGCCAGGTAGATGGTGCGAATCTCCTCGCGGCGCCTCTTTTCCGCGCGAACGATCAGGGACACAAGGACCACGATGGCTATCCACCAGATCACGGACAGGACAAGGTCGAGGGGGCTATCGACCCTGTTGAAGCCCAGAAAATACCAAAGCCACAACAGGAAGGCAGATGCCACGATCAGGATCGCAAAGAGGATCCAGTTGCTCTTCTTCATCTCTGTTCACCTCTCTCATGCGCGGCCATTGGCAGCGCTGTCGGTCTTTGCGGGCCCGTCTGCATCACCCTCGCCCAGCACTTGCTTCTGACGCTTGCGCAGCATGTTCGTAAAGCGGTTGCGCCGGATGATGACTGCCAGACCATAGATGATGGTCAGGATGGCGCCCAGGATGATCCACCAGTGGACCCAGCAGATCGGCTGCTCCTCGGACGTAGCCGCCAAAGGAGTTTCTTCCTCGGCAATAGTCTCGGAGGGAGTCACAGACGTGGGGGCAGCAGGCTCCGTTGTAGGCGCCGCGGGAATCACGGGCGCGGGAGTCGCAGGTACCGCGGGCGCGGGCACTGTTGCGGGCGTGAGCGTAGGAACGGGCGCGGGCGCCGCGGGAGTTGGATTCGGTACCGGGACTGGCGTCGGGGTCGGAGTCGGAGTCGGTACCGGGACTGGCGTCGGGGTCGGAATGGGCGTGGGAGTGGGGACGGACGGGGTCACCGGAGGCACCACGGGCGGGGCAGGCATTGCCGTGACCGTCAGGGTGCCCAGGTTCTCCTCGATCGTGTAGTTGCCCTCCTTGGCGGTGTAGGGGTTGCCCTCGCCCGCCCATTCGATCCGGTAGGTGTCGTCGGAGGAGCCCACCTCGGTCTGGGAGCCCGTGAGCTCGAAGCCCAGGGTCTCCCCCGCCGCCAGGCCCTCGTAGGTGGCCCGGGCGGGGTCCCCCGTAAGGGCGGTGCCGTCGTAGGCCTTGCTGGCGCTGGGCGTGGTGACGTGCAGGGACGCAGGCGTGATGGTCAGCCTACCGTCAGTGATGTCACCCTCAGAGATGGAGCTGGTCTTGTAGAGGGGATTGGTGGAGGTCAGCTTGAACTTGCCCGGCACCAGGCCCATGGCGTAGGTGCCCACGTCCTTGCCCGTGGCGGTCTGGCTGCCCGAGAAGGTCAGGGTAACGCCTGCGGGAGCCGTGTCCGAAGCCTTGCCGGCCACCAGGTAGCTGACTTCATAGCCCGTGACAGACTGGTCCTTGCCGTTGTACACGACAGTGTCGGTCTTGCCCGTGATGTGCACGGATACCCTGGCCGCCCACACGCCATAGAGGGTGTTGGTTCCCAGCTGGTCCACGCGGGCCACCTGACCGGGAGTGTACTTTGCCGTGGTGGCGTCCGCAGACTCAGCCCAGCCGATGAGCTCGTAGCCATCGACCTGGGAGAAGCCAGCCCCCTCGGCGGTTGCCAGCTTGATCGTCGCGTTGCGATCAAGCTCATCCGTCGTGTACTCGGCAGACGCGACGCCGTTGGGATAGTTGGCCTTGTAGGTGACTTTTGTCCTGGGAGCCGTGTCGCCATACTGAGCGTACAGGGTCACGTCGGACGCGCCCATAACGAAGCTATCGCCAGGATAGTAGCTGTCTCCGGTACCGTCGGCCTTGGTGTTCCAGCTCTGGAAGACCTTGCCCTCGGGTGCGGTCACGCCGACGGCAGAGGCCACCGTGGCCTTGGAGCCCTTGGCGTACCTACCGGTGTCTGCCACGGAGCCCCTTCCGCCATTGACGTCATAGCTCACCGTATAGGCAGATCCGTCAATGGCATAGGGGTACAGGGCATAGCCATTAGGGTCAGTCAGCGCGGTGTTCAGGTTGAAGGCGATGTGAGAGCCGTCCACCAGCGTGGACCAACCCACCCAGGAGTGGCCCTCAGGAACGGTGATGGTCCCGATCTCGGCATTGCCAGCCTCGAGCACGTTGCCATCGGCGTCCACCACCTGGGGTAGGTCGCTCGGGCTGATCGTATCCAGATAGTCGTAGGCCTTGGGCTCACCAATGGGATTGCCGTTCAGGTCGTGGACGGTGAGCGTCGTGGTCTTGCAAGACCACTTGGCATAGGCTGTCACGTCGCTGGCGGGCATCCGCTGCGAGAAATCAAAGGGCTCGGTGCAGGCGGCATCCTTGTACCAGCCGTCAAACTGGACCAGGCCGGGATTGCCCGCCTCGATGGCGGCATACTTTGCCGGCATGCTCAGGTTGGACAGGCTGGGAACGAGACCCGAGAGGGTCTGCTCGTACTTGACCGTCTGACCCGCAGCGGCAGTGCTGTTGTCCTCGGCATTGAGGAAGGTCAGCGCATAGGAGTTCCTCGTATAGCGGATCCTCAGGGAGTTGTTGTATCTGACGGAAGTCCCAGCGATGTCGCCGTCGCCATGCCAGCGCCCGTTGTCGACACTGTACTGGGAGGCCGTGAAGCCCGTGTACTTGTTGGTGACGGTAAAGGTGCCGTAGGAGGCAGTCGTGGTATTTGCCGCCTCACCGTACTGGCCGTTCAGCCCCTCCTTGTAGTGGCTGACGGTGGAACGCCCCTCGTTATCATGGCGGTAGACGCTGATGGACTGAGTGCCATTGACGCTTACGTGGCCGTAGCGTCCCAAGCCGTCAAAGAGAAAGGCGTCCAGGAAGGTAAGGGTGCTTTCCTCAGAGTAATTGGTCCACCGATGGTCACTGGGCCAAGTATAGCCACGGCTCTCGAGGGTCTGACCATAGAGGCCGTGGAACTGCACGTAATTGACCCACGAGCCAAAGAAGAATCCGCCTTCGTACCTATAGAAGTTGATGGTCATGGCATCACGGTCGTAGTAGACGTTGATGACCGTGGAACCATCGGCTGCGACGGTGGCAGAGGTCTGGCTGGCATCGGCATTGTAATGGAAACCCCTGATGCTCAGGCGATCCATGCCCACGGCGCTCACGGTCTCACCTGTCCTTGCAGTCTGGGAAATCTGGCTGTTCTCGGCGTTGTAGTCGTAGGTCTTTTCTGTGGCGTTCACGTCGTCGTTAATGGACTGGGTCCAGACGATGATGGAGTAGTGGGTGTCCGCCGCCTTCCACGTGGCCTTGAGGGTCACGTTTTGTGAGAGTGTCTGGCCAAAGGAATAGGCCTTGCCGTTTTGGTCGACCCAACCGCCAAAGTCGTAGCCAACCTTTGTGGGGTCAGAGGGCTTTGTCGTCTTTGCGCCAGCGGTGTAGAAGGCGGACGCGACATAGGTGCCACCATCAGAGTCGAAGGTCAGGCAATGGCCATCCTCCACCTTGGGGTAGAGGGTCACGTCAGACGCGCCGATGGTGTAGGCGCCGTCGACCCTGTTCTGCAGCTCGGGCTCGGTATACCAGCCAGTGATGCTCTGGGTGGAGCTGGTGGCAAAGACGACCGCGCTGGTGTCAATGGTGTCGCCCGTGACGCCCTCGCGGGTCTGGAAGACGCGACCCTGATCGTCTACGAAGTAAACGCGGTGAACCTGGGTAAAGGTGGGATAGAGGTCAACGTTCCTCACCTCGTCGCCCTCGTAGGGGTCGACGGTCATGGTCTCGGGAATCGCGTAGTCGGCGTTGCCCTGGGCGGCATTCTGGGCAGAGCTTGCCCAGCCGATGAACCTGTGGCCCTCAAGCTCGGGCGTCGTGGGAGGGTAGAGCTTGTCACCCGTCTTTACCACCTGGGTGCCGATGACGGCACCAGTGGCGTCGTGGAAATTGACGTTCATGTAGTAGTAGGTGACGGGCTGTCCGGTCTCCTCGTCGTCCTTGGTAGCGGTGGTCTCGCCAGTCACGACATAGATAGAGAAGTGATCGGTCTGGAAGGACTGGACGTTGCGATCTGCCTGGAGCGCACCAATCTGGTTGACGGCAGAGGCATCGTCGGCCACATGGTAGACGCCCACCTGGTCGCCCTGCATGTTTGCGCTAAAGACGGTCACGTTGACCGTGCCACGGGGCTCGATCTCCTTGCCAGATGCATCCATAAGCACGACATCGATAGCCTGGATGTCCGTGAGGGTCTTGCCGTGCGACTCGACCTTGGACTGGACCGCGCTTGTGACTGCGGCGTTCGTGGCGTCAGCGACGCGGAGGCTGGTGCCCTCGGGAAGGACGCCCTCGGGGGCGGTGACCTTTACCGTGGCGGAGCCGATGGCGCCATAGAGTTCGACGGAAGGATAGGCGGGCTCTGCCTCGGTGGAATCAGCTTCCTCCTTGGTCTCGGCCTGTCCATCGTCCTTGTCCTCGACGGGCTGCCCGACGTGCTCGTCCTTCTTGGCCTCGGACCTGGGCTCCTCTGCCTTGGACACCTCCACCTGGGACTCATTGGCCTGGGACTGTGCGTCCTTTTCCTCGGCCTTTGGAGCCGACGTAGATAAGACGGGGCCCTCATCGGACATGGGGGCCTCAGCCTTCGTTTCGCTTGTGGGGGCTACCGTGGGAGCCTCTGGCGCAGGCGTCGCCACCTTGGGCTCTGCAGGAGGCGAGGCTGGCGCCTTTGGTACCGGCGCCTTTTCCGCCGAAGCCTCCGCGGCGGCAGGAGCACTCCCCTTACTCGCCTCGTCGACCATCTCACCGATGGCGGTACTGGGCAGACCAGCAGTTGCCATGGTCAGGGACAGGATGACCGCTAATGCCTTTGTGCTCAGGGCTTCCCTGTCAAAAAGCCTGAATGACTTCTTCATGATTCGCTCCGCTCCTCTCTCCAGCTGAGTTTGAAAGTCGTCTTGGAGAGACATCGCTAGGGCTGGTAGGACAGGCACAGGCCAACCCTGTGCCTGTCATTATGTTAACCAGGTCGTAAGGAAGATAATGCCTGCTAAAGGCCCCATTCGTGCCACAAAGCTACCATTCGTGCCAGGCTTGCGATCAGAAGTCCTGCCGTCACCCCATGCACCGCGGGTCATGAAAAAAGGCCAGCCGCAAAGCGACTGACCTCGAAATCATGAAAAAAGGCCAGCCGCAAAGCGACTGACCTCGAAAGTCAAAGTGGTCGGGACGACTGGATTTGAACCAGCGGCCTCACGGTCCCGAAAAAGTTCTAGCGGTCAAAGATAGACTTTCCTGCTTTGGCCGTCAAGTCATTATTCGGTATTTGACCTGCGGTTTTGTCAGCATCGACCGATTCCGTCGGGTATTGTCGCTTCCATCACTAGGAGGGTGTTTGTGGCCTCCTTGTGGCCACCCAGAGCAAAGTTTTGTGGCCACTCCCAAACGCCCGAACCGACGGAAGGACGCAGCCCATGAAGCCTATGAAGTACTCGAACCCCTCCGTGAGGGACCGTGGCGGCGGACACTGGCAGGCCCGCTTCAGGTACAAGGAGGGCGACAAGTGGAGGACCCTCTCCAGGAACTTCGAGGCGACGTCGAAGAGGGACGCGAACAAGAAGGCGACCCAGCTTCATAGGAGGCTCGAGGAGGAGGCGGAGCTGGCAAAGTTCCGCGTGCTGCTCGTCATGGACGAGGACGAGGCCGTCTTGGAGAGGTTCCTCGAGAAGTACATCTCGGGTATCGAGGGCTCCGGGCAGATCGAGAGGACGACCGCGGCGGGGTACCGTTCC
>ONBR01000017.1 GCA_900316105.1 uncultured Olsenella sp. | reverse complement strand
AGAGATGAAAGCCCGGCGCCTGGCCCCGTATAGCTGCAGGTTGTCGCGTCAAGTCGGGCCGGCCCGAGTGCCGCGGTGCATGTTCCCAGACGGCTGGCCTTCCTATAGCAAGGCCTAGTATATAAAACAGTTGTTCGTTTGTCTATATATGATACGTATTTTTGTTCTTATTTGTTTGCAGTAATAGTACATTCGTTTCTTCTATTGCTCCGCTCCAGTTAAGAAAAAACGCCACGATAGCGGCCTCATCCGCTAACGTGGCGTCGAAATTCAATCCCAGGCCAATCGGCCCTGACTCACTCCGTCCCCTTTGTCTCTGAGACAAAATGCTCCGTCCCCTTTGTCTCTGAGACAAAGTGCTCCGTCCCCAATGTCTCAAAGTGCTCCGTCCCCATTGTCTCACTGCTGGTAGTAGGACAGGAAGTCCTCTAGGGCGTCCATGGCGTCGATCAGGGTGTGCTTGCGCGGCAGGTAGACCACACGGAAGTAGCCGGGAGTCTCCCAGTTGAAGCCCTTGCCAGCCACGATCAGGACATGCTTGTCCTTAAGCAGGTCCAGGGCGAACTGATCGTCGTCAGTGATGTTGAACTTCTCGGGGTCCAGGTGGGGGAAGATGTAGAAGGCCGCGTCAGGCCTGACAACGCTGACGCCATCCATGTGGCTCAAACGGTCGTACACGTACTTGCGCTGCTCGTAGATGCGGCCGCCGGGCACAAGGAGCTGCTGCGAACGCTGGACGCCGCCCAGGCAGGTCTGGACGATGGACTGGGCGGGCACGTTGGAGCAGAGGCGCATGTTGGACAGCATGTTGATGCCGTCGATGTAGTCCTTTGCGATGCGTTTGTTGCCCGACAGGCTCATCCAGCCGATGCGGTAACCGGCGATCATGTGAGACTTGGACAGGCCGTTGAAGGTCACGCAGAAGAGGTCGGGCGCCAGGCTGGCAATGGAGGTGTGCTGCTTGCCGTCCATGACCAGGCGGTCGTAAATCTCGTCGGAGAAGATGACCAGCTGGTGCTCACGGGCAATCTCGACGATACCCTCCAAAACCTCCTTGGGATAGAGGACGCCGGTGGGATTGTTGGGGTTGATGATCACGATGCCCTTGGTGCGGTCGGTAATCTTTGAGCGGATGTCGTCCAGGTCGGGGTACCAGTGCTGCTGCTCGTCGCAGACGTAGTGGACCACGTGGCCACCGGCCAAAGTCGCGCTGGCCGTCCAGAGGGGATAGTCAGGGCTGGGAATCAGAATCTCGTCGCCGTCGTCGAGGAAGGCGGACATGGCAAGGTTAATCAGCTCAGAGGCGCCATTGCCGGTGTAGATGTCCTCGACGTCCACGTTGGGGATGTTCTTGAGCTGGTCGTACTGCATGATGGCCTTGCGGGCCGAGAAGAGGCCGCGGCTGTTGGAGTAGCCCTCGCACTCGGTGAGCTGGTCCTGCATGTCCTTGACGACCTCGTCGGGCGTGCGGAAGCCAAAGGGGGCGGGGTTGCCGATGTTCAATTTCAGAACGTGGGTGCCCTGGTCCTCCATGCGCATTGCCTCGTCCAGAACGGGACCGCGAACGTCGTAGAGGACGTTGTCGAGCTTGTGGGACTTGGTGAAGGTGCGACGGGGCATGGTGGGAACCTTTCTGTTGGAGGACTGGGGATCTTTGGGGTCGGATTGGGCTGGCGCGTGTCCAGGTTCAATTTCGTTGGAGACGAAGGGCGCTGGTGCGGCTGCCGCAGCCTTGGCAGCTGCTGACGTTTCGGCCGCGGGCCGTGCTGCCGTCGACGCTTCGGCAACGTCGGCCTCCCCCGCCAGCCAGGAGGGATCGACCTCCAGGAGTTCGGCCAAGAGTTTCATCGAGGCTGGTCGCGGGACCGTCTTTCCGCTGACGTACTGAGAGAGCTGGCTCTTTCCCAGGCGAGCGCCCTGTGCGGCGGCCATGCGAATGAGGTCTGCCTGCTTCAGGCTTCGCTCCTTCATCCGCTGCTCGAGTCGCTGGACAAAGAGTGTCTTCAAGTCGTCTACCTCCTTCAGTTCAATTTCGTTGCCAGGTAAGGTTCAATTCGTCTGGCAAGAAGTTCAATTTCGCTGAACTGATGGTAGCACTCGACACAGGAGGCCGTAAGAAAAAAGTTCAATTTCATCCACAAACACATCCCGCATGTGCCGAAGGGGTGTGTCGCGGGGGGCTACCCTCTGCGACACACCCCCGCGACACAACCCACCGCGACACATCCCGCGACACACCCCCGAGTGGCGGGCGATTAGGGCTGCTGGACCTTGTTCCAGATCATCTTTGACACGGACTCCGATCCTGCCATGGTCATGTTGTTCAGGAAAATCACGTCCTTGACGTCGTGCTCCTTGACGAAGTCGATGATGTTGCTGTCGTTGTAGCGGAAGTCCATAATCCACACGGTCTGGTAATTGGCCACCAGCATCGGCGCAAATGCGTCACCGTAGGACTCCTTGATCAGCAGGCAAGAGGACCCGTCGTCCTTCTTTGGATTCTCGATCTTCTCCAGGGGCTGGTCGCCGGCGATGAAGGTCACGTACTTGGAGTTCTCGTTCCAACTGGACACGTCCGTGATCACGTGGCCCTTGACCTCCTCGCCGTCACGGTTCCAGATGGTCATGTCGTTGGTGTCGGGCGGGATGCGGGCGTCCACGTAGTCGGGATTGGCCGCCATGTCGGAGTTGTGCAGCTGGCTGTAGAAGGAACCCAGGAAGGGCTTGAAGGTCTGGAGCTCCCAGCTGTTGATGTCGGCCGGCTCCACGCCCTTCTCCTTGCAGAACTCCTCGTAGGCGTAGTAGGCGCCCAGCTGGGTCCAGTGGTGGTCGGTACGGAAGTAGATGTACTCGTCGCGGTGGGCGCGGATGTTGTCAAAGCTCTTCACCACGTGGACCTTGTCGGAGTCCATCTTTGACCACCAGTATTCCAGGGCCTTCTTTGGGTCGGTGCCACCCAGGGAGTCCAGGGTCTCCTGGTCCAGGACGGCGCCCGAGTTGTTGGGGATGAGGATGCTGTAGACCTCGGCCTGGCCGTCCAGGTTGGTGGCGCAGGTGTTCATGGCCTCGGCGTAACGGTCGACGGCGTCCTGGACAAAGTAGTAGACGCTGTAGGCGGCGCCGTCCTTCACGTAGAGACCCTTCATCACGTTGGCCTGCATGTCGGCAGCCATGGCGTTCTGGTCGGGCACCTCCACGGGACCCTGGGGCTCCTCCTCGGCCTGGTCGCCCGAGTCGGCGCCGGACTGTTCCTCCTGCAGGGCAGCGTCCAGGTCGTCCTGCTGGACGTTGCCTCCAACCATCTGGGTCTCGCCCTTCACGCCAAAGGTAGACTGCACCGCCTCGTTGGCGCTGACCAGCTGGTCACGGAAGGGGAAGGTGTCGCTGTACCACAGGGAGAGGCCCGAGAAGAAGGACCCGTCCGTCACCGATTGGGCACTGAGCTCGGGAAAGTGGGTGAGTTCGCGCTTCTCGGCCTCGGAGACCGTGGGGCGGGCAAAGAGGGCCAGGCCTAGGACGGCGCCGATGGCGATCATGCCAAAGGTCACCGCGGTAGTCAGCCTGTGGACCCGACGGGTGGATGTGGGCGTCGATGCGGGGACCTCGTGCGCGGGCTCGACCTGGGGCCTGGCATGCCGTACCTTCTGGGCCCGGGTCTGGACCTGCGCATTTGCTGCGGCCTGGTCCTGCGGCTTTGCTGCGGCCCGGCCCTGCGGCTTTGCCGCAGCCTGTCCCTGCGGCCTTGCCGCAACCTGGCCCTGCGCAGCCCGCCCGTCCCGCGCCTGGCGCTCTACCTGCACGCAGGCCTTCCCAGCGCCCTGCGCCGCCCGATCGCCTCGTGCCACTCGCGCGGCCCGCTCCCCAGCCGGGGCAACCGTCCTCGGCGTGTCCCCGCGTCGGGTCGGCCGCCTGCGCGGGGCCTCTCCCCCACGTCCACGAAGGCCGCTCTCGACCTCTGCCACATCCCTTTGCGTCTCTTGACGATCGGACCTCTTGCTCATGTATCGCACCCGCCTAGAACTGGAAGTAGATGAAGGGGCTGTAGGTGACGCCAACCAGGGCCACCACCGAAAGTGCCAGCAGGACCGGCGGCACCAGGGTCTCCTGGACGTTGTAGACGAACCTTGCCAGGCCGCCCTTGTCCGCTGCCGTCCGCAGCTTCCCGCGCAGCCAGCTGCCCAGGCTGGTGCAAGCCACCGCGCAGATGACGATCAGGAAGACGTTCTTCATAAAGACGGTCTGGACCGCCAGGTTCATGAAACCGGCGCCGTTGGCGTCAAAGAGGCCAGCAAAGACGCCACCCATCTCGCCGAAGTCAACGAACTTGAAGAAGACCCAGCTAAAGAAGACCACGACCATGGCATACACGTGACCGATGGCTCGCGGCATGCGCTTCTTTATCACGAACTTCTCCAGCAGGAGGAAGCAGAAGAAGTAGAGGCCCCAGAGGATGAAGTTCCAGCTAGCCCCGTGCCACATTCCCGTGAGGAACCAGACCACGAACATGTTGCGCACGTACTGGAGGGTGGAGCAGCGGCTGCCGCCCAGGGGGATGTAGACGTAGTCGCGGAAGAAGCTGGACAGGGAGATGTGCCACCTGCGCCAGAAGTCCTGGACCGATATGGCCTCGTAGGGATGGTCGAAGTTCTCCAGATAGTGGAAGCCGACCATGCGACCCAGGCCCAGGGCCATGTCGGAATAGCCCGAGAAGTCCAGGTAGATCTGGAAGAAGTAGAAGAGGGCTCCCAGCCAGTAGCCGCCCGTCACCTGCGTGTAGATGTCGGGCGTGCCCGTGGGCAGGAGGGTGTCGACGGCAGTGGAGCAGGCCGTGGCCAGGATGGCCTTCTTTGCCAGGCCCACGCAGAAGCGGCGGAAACCCTCGTAGACGTCCTCTCGCGTGACGCTACGCTGGGCCAGCTCGTCGCGGACCGTCTTGTAGCGGACGATGGGGCCGGCGATGCAGTGGTGAAAGAGCGAGCTGTAGAGGAGGAGGCGCCAGTAGCTGTACTCGGCCTGGACCTCGCCGCGGTAGACGTCAGCCACGTAGCTGAGCAGCTTGAAGGTGTAGAAGGAGATGCCGATGGGCAGGACGGGGGCCACGACCTCGGCGGGCACGCCAAAGAGTGCGTGGGTCGTCCCCAGGAGGAAGCCCGTGTACTTGTAGTAGGCCAAAAGCCCCAGCAGGACCAGGCACTCCAGGACCAGGTAGCGCTTTGCCTCGCGGCGGGACTTCGAGGTCTGGATGAGTACGCCAAAGAACCAGCTGGCCAGGGTCTCGAACATCAGGAGGAGAATGTAGGCGGGGCCGCCCCAGGCGTAGAAGACCAGCGAGGAGACCAGAAGGACCAGGTTCTGAGTCCGGGGTTTCTTTGCCAGACGGTAGACGAGCAGATGCAGGGCCAAGAAGCCAAAGAGGAAGATCAGACTGGAAAAGACCATCGCGCCATCCTGGGGTCGGGTTCAACTTAAAGGAAAGTACTAGCTATCCTAACTCTGCCTGCAAGCTGGCGGTACTCCCTTTTGTCGCAGGTCATCCCAATGCAATGCCAAAAGAAAGACGCCCCCTGGGAAGGGAGCGCCTCAGTCGGTGCGTCTGCGCGTGCGGGACCCCGCCCTACTCGCCCTCCAGGAAGCCGCCGGTCTGGCGGTTCCAGAGGCCGGCGTACTCGCCACCCGCCTCCACGAGCTCCTGGTGGGTGCCGTCCTCGACGATCTGCCCATGCGAGAGAACCACGATGCGGTCCAGCGAAGCCACCGTAGACAGGCGGTGGGCCACCACGATTGCGGTGCGGCCCTTCATCAGGTTCTCCAGGGCGCCCTGAACCAGGGCCTCGGACTCGGAGTCCAAAGCCGAGGTTGCCTCGTCCAGAACCAGGATCGGGGCGTCCACCAGGATGGCGCGGGCGATGGCCACACGCTGGCGCTGGCCGCCGGAGAGCTTCACGCCGCGCTCGCCCACCAGGGTGTCGAAGCCGTCGGGGAGCTTCTCGATGAACTCCAGGGCGTTGGCCTCGCGGGCGGCCTCGCGAATCTCTTCCTCCGTGGCGTCGGGGCGGCCGTAGGCGATGTTCTCGCGGATGGTGCGATGAAAGAGCAGGGCCTCCTGGGGAACGTAGGCCACCTGTTGGCGGAGGGACTGCTGGGTGCCGCGACTCACGTCCTGGCCGTCCACCAGGACGTGGCCCTGCTGCACGTCATCCAGGCGCAGGAGGAGCTTGGTCAGGGTCGTCTTTCCAGAACCGGAGCGACCCACCAGGCCGATGCGCTGGCCTGCGGAGATGTGCAGGTTGAGGTCCTGAAAGACGTAGTCGTCCTGGGGAGCGTCAGGGTAGCGGAAGCGGATGTGCTCGAAGTCGATGTCGCCCTTGGTGACCTTGAGGGGCTTGGCGTCGGGGTCGTCGGCCACCAGGGTGGGCTCGTCCAGGATGCGGGTCATCTCGGCCGCGTCACCCAGGGAGCGGTTGATCCTCTGCATCATGGAGTTGAAGTAGTTGAAGCGCATGGTCAGGTTATAGGTGTAGGTGAACATCATGACCAGGGTGCCTGCGGAGATGCCAAACCAGGCGTTGCCGCCACTGACGAAGATGGACACGATGAACATGATGACCGTGATCAGGAAGGACGTGGTGAAGCCGCGCTTCATGGTGGCGTGCATGTTCACGTTCTCGGCGGCCATGGCCTCCTTGTCCACGCGGGTGAAGGTCTGGCGCTCGAAGTCCTCGCGGCCGCAGGTCTTCACGGCCAGGATGTTGGTCACGGCGTCGGAGAGGACGCCCGAGAGGCGGTTCTGGGCGGTGGAGGCGTTGGCCGAGAGCTTGAGGATCCTCTTGTACATGCGGTAGGCCAGGACCACGTAGAGGGTCAGCATGACGCAGAGGATGACCACGAAGGTGGGGGCGGCTGGCGCCAGCATGGTGATGGTCAGGACGATGGAGGCCAGGGTGGGATAGAGGGTGTAGGTGACGACGTCCACCAGGCCCGAGTAACCCGAGACGAAGCGGGAGGTCTGGCTGACCAGGCTGCCGCCAAAGCGGCTGTTGTGGAAGGTCATCGACTGGTTGGACAGGGTGTCAAAGCAAAGACGAGAGAGCTGGTAGTTGCCGTTGATCTCCAGCTTGAAGACCGAGTAGTCCTGGAGCTTGGAGAGGGTCTGGCCAACGGCGTTCACGAGGAGGAGGGCCAGGATGTAGGGGCCAAAGACCTGGAAGACCTGGTCGGGCGCCACGGGTGAGGCCTGGACGCGGTCCACGATCAGACCCATCACGTAGGTGTTGGCAAAGGTCAGCATGGCCGTGTAACCCACGGAGGTGATGATGGACAGGGCGAAGGCGCCTGGCTTCTGCTTGGTCACCCACCAGAAGTAATGCAGGGTTCGTCGCATCGTCTGGCGGTCGTTTTCCTTTGCCATGCGTTGGGGCATAAGTCTTCTCCTAGGTGGACAGTCACGCACGAATGTGCACGAAGAGGGCCAATTTCTTGGATTTGCGACTCTCTTTCATACCCAAATGGAAAATAGTCTTCCCTCGCAACCGCCAATTCAGAATCACACCATTAAGATGTTTAGAATTAGTAAGCAAATACTTGTTTGCTTACCAAAGCCGAATGGTCATGCCAAACGTCCAGAAGGGGTATTCCATGCAGGAGCTCATTGATAAGATCAAGCGTGACGGTGTCGTTCGTCCCGGAGACGTTCTGAAGGTGGACGGATTCCTCAATCACGAGTGCGACATCGATCTGTTCGACCGCATGGGAGCCGAGTGGGCCCGCCTCTTTGAGGGCCGCCCCGTGGACAAGATCCTGACCATCGAGGCCTCCGGCATCGCCCTGGCCTGCATCGCATCCCTGCACTTTGGCCGTGTGCCCGTCGTCTTTGCCCGCAAGTCCCAGGGAAAGAACCTGGACGGCGACCTGTATCATGCCGTGGTGCACTCCTACACCCATGATGTGGACAACAACGTGATCGTTGAGCGCCGCATGCTCAGCAAGGGCGAGAACGTCCTGATCTTCGATGACTTCCTGGCAAAGGGCGCCGCCATCCGCGGCCTGCTGGAGATCTGCCGTCAGGCGGAGGTCAACGTCCAGGGCATCGGCATCGCCATCGAGAAGGGCTTCCAGTCCGGCGGCCACGACCTGCGCGCCATGGGCTACGACGTGAAGTCCCTGGCAATCTTGAAGTCGATGGACGGCGAGACCGGCACCATCGAGTTCGAGTGAGTCATTGGGGACGGAGCACTTTGTCTCTGAGACATTGGGGACGGAGCACTTTGTCTCTGAGACATTGTGAGTCATTGGGGACGGAGCACTTTGTCTCAGAGTCATTGGGGACGGAGCACTTTGTCTCTGAGACAAAGTGCTCCGTCCCTTTTGTCTCGCTCTTTTGTCTCGCTAGAGGTCCTGCTCCACCGGGGCGCCGGGCTGGATGGCGTCTATGCCCTCCTCGCCCGTGCGAATGCGGATGGCTCGGTCGATCTGATAGGCAAAGATCTTTCCGTCGCCCACCTCGCCCGTGTAGGCCGCCTCTCGGATGGCCTTGATCGTGCGGTCGGCCCAGTCGGGAGTGCTCACCACAATCTCGAACTTCACCTTTGGCAGCATGTTGATCGACACCTTGCTGCCACGAACCGTCCTGCGGTAACCCATCTGAGTGCCACAACCCATCACCTGGCTCACCGTGATGCCGCGCACGTCGATGGAATGCAGAGCCTCCTTGACATCCTCGAGCTTCTCCTCGCGGACAATCGCCTCAATCTTTATCATCTTGCTTCCCTTCAGAGGAGTTTTCGTCTTGGAGCGGCAGCTGGCTGGTAGCTGCAATTTGCTTGCGGCAGGCTGTCGACTGCTCACCGCTGGCAGTCAGCTGCCAGTCGGCAGCGGCTAGCCGTCACCAAACAGCAGCCAGCCGCTAGTTGCCGTCCGCCAGCCGCAGCCAGCCGCTAGTTGCCATCCGCCAGCCGCAGCCAGCCGCAGCCAGCCGCTAGTCATCCAGGCCATTGAAGGACGGATAGGCCCTCTCGCCCTGCTGGGTCAGGTCAAGGCCGATACGCTCTTCGTGCTCGGACACGCGCAGGTCGCCGCAGACCAGCCTGGTCAGCCACACGCAGATGCAGGTACCCACCACGGCCAAGGCAATCGTCACCAGAATAGCCACGACCTGGGCCACAAGGAGTCCCGTCTCGCCAAAGAAGAGTCCGTTCCAGCTAAGCGCGGGATTGACAGCCTCGCTTGCAAAGAGGCCCGTGGCCAAACCGCCCCAGAGTCCGCCCACGCCGTGGCAGCCAAAGGCGTCCAGGGCGTCATCGTAGCCAAAGTGGGGTTTCACCCAGGAGACGGCAAAGTAGCAGATGGGGCTAGCGAGGCCACCGATTACGAGCGCCGCCCACAGGGGCACGAAGCCGCAGCCAGGGGTGATTGCCACCAGGCCGATGACCAGACCTGTACAGGCGCCAACCAGGGTGGGCTTGCCCTCGCGAATCACGTCCATGAGAACCCATGTACACTCGGCCGCGGCAGCAGAGAAGGCCGTCGCCGCAAAGGCGTGAGCTGCCAGGCCATCCGCTGCCAGTGCGCTGCCAGAGTTGAAGCCAAACCAGCCAAAAAGCAAGAGAGTCGTGCCAATTGCCACCAGGGGGATGTTGTGCACGCGGTAATTGACCTGCTCGAAGCCCACGCGCCTGCCCAGAAAGATGCAGAGAACCAGGGCACTCACACCCGAGGAGATGTGGACGACGTTTCCGCCCGCGAAGTCAACGGAGCCGATAGCTGCCAGGACGCCGCCCTGACCCCAGACCATGTGAGCGATGGGATAGTAGACCACGATGGTCCACAGAACGACGAAGCAAAAGAGGGCCTTGAGTCGCATGCGGCCAGCCACGGCACCTGTGATTAGGGCGGGTGTGATCACCACGAACATCATCTGGAAGAAAGCGTACACGATGAAGGGGATCGTCGCGGAATAGGGACCCACCTCCACGCCGACTCCGTTCATCATCAGGTAATCCAGGCCACCGATGATTCCCGCATGGTTCGACCCAAAGGCCAGGGAGAAGCCAAAGACCACCCACATCACGATTTCGACTCCTATGAGGAGGAAGGATGCCATGATGTTGTTGGATACGTTCTTTCTCCTGCCCAGCCCGCCGTAGAAGAAGGCCAGGCCTGGTGTCATGAAGAGGACAAATGCAGCGCATATGAGCATGAAGGCGGTGTCGCTTGAGCTCATTGTCGTTCCTTTCCCATTTGACTTTCAGTTCCTGACGATGGTCGGCCTCTGGCGTTTCGCTGCCGTGACAGGTCAGTTTCGGTCGGGCGTTTTGTCAGTTAAGCGCTAGAAACGGGACTGTGTCCCCCACGTAACACGAGCCATTAGGGAGACGATAGGGGGAGACGATAGGGACGGAGCATTTTGTCTCAGAGACGTTAGGGACGGAGCACTTTGTCTCCGAGACGATAGGGACGGAGCACTTCGTCTCAGAGACGATAGGGACGGAGCACTTTTTCTCTGAGACAGTTTGCTCCGTCCCTAATGACTCATCCACAGAGACAGTTTGCTCCGTCCCTAATGACTCATTCAGACGACCCTCGCTGGAGGTCACTTCAGACAGGAGCTCGTAGAGGAGGTCTCCTCGGACAAGAAATGACTGCTTTCCGCCCGAAACAACCTCCGCCGCGGCCCAGCGCATCTGGATTGTTAGCCATCCCCGCAGCCCAGCCCGCCCGAAGCAACCATCCCCGCAGCCCAGCCCGCCCGAAGCAGATCCCAGGTTCCCCGCCGCGTCTCAAAACTGCCCACCCCTTCGCTTCTCCCTTTCCGGCCTGCCCTGTCCCCTTTGTCTCTGAGACAAAGTGCTCCGTCCCTAATGACTCCGCGCTAATGACTCCGTCCCCAATGACTCGCGGCCTGCCCTGTCCCCTTTGTCTCTGAGACAAAGTGCTCCGTCCCCAATGTCTCCCGTCCCCAATGTCTCCCTGTCTCTGAGACAAAGTGCTCCGTCCCTAATGTCTCACGTCCCTATCGTCTCATTGGTGGCACAATGCTTGGAGCAGCACGACGAGGGGAGAAGACCGACAGATGGCGCATTCGCACGCAAGTGGACAGGTAGACATGACCCAGGGATCCCTGGCGGACAAGATTCTCTTCTTTGCCCTGCCCGTAGCCATCACGGCCATCCTGCAGCAGTTCTACAACACCGTGGACGTCGCCACGACAGGCCACCTGGTGGGCACCGAAGCCATGGCCGCCGTGGGCACCAACTCGCCCATCATCGCCCTTTTGGTCTCCCTCTTTCAGGGCATCTCCCTGGGAGCCAACGTCACCATAGCCACCGCCATCGGCGCGGGCGACAAGGACCGCGCCCACAAGGCCGTCCACACCGCCATCGTCGTCGCCCTGGTAGGCGGCGTCATCTTTGCCGTAGCCACCGAAATCCTGGCCGCTCCCCTCCTGGTCGCCCTGGAGGTACCTGCGGACGTGATGGACATGGCCCTGGGCTACCTGCGCATCTACCTCCTGGGCCTGCCTGTGATCTTTCTGTACGACTTCGAGGCCGCCATCATGCGCAGCGTCGGCGACACCCGAAAGCCCCTCTATGCCCTCCTGGTCTCCTCGGCGGTGAACGTCGTCCTGGACCTGGCCGCCTGCACTGTCCTGGGCTGGGGCGTCTGGGGCGTGTCCGCCGCAACCGTGATCGCAACCGGCGTGGCAACCCTGATTCTCTTCGTGGACCTCCTGCGCAGCCCCACCGATGTCCGCGTGAACCTACGCGACCTGGCCGTGGACCCCTGGTCGCTCAAGCGCACCCTCAAGGTGGGCCTGCCCGCCGGCATCCAGGCCTCCCTCTTTTCCGTCGCAAACATCGTGATCCAGGGAGCCACCAACGAACTGGGCTCCACGGCCATCGCGGCATCCTCCGCATCGGTGAGCCTGGAGACCATCACCTACTACTCCATCGGCGCCTTTGGCCAGGCCTGCACCACCTTCGTGGGACAGAACAACGGCGCCCGCAAACCCGACCGCTGCTGGCGGACCCTCAAGGTCACCGCCGCCGAGACCGCCGCCGTGTGCGGAACCTTCATCGTCCTTGTCCTGTCCTTTGGCCACCAGCTCCTGGGCCTCTTCAATCCCGATCCCGCCGTAATCCAACTGGGCTACATCCGCCTCTTCTACGTGGTGGCCGCCCACACCTTCACGATGATCACCGAGGTCAGCTCGGGCTACCTGCGCGGCTACGGAGTCTCGCTCTCCCCCGCCATCGTGACCCTCTTCTCCATCGTGGTCATCAGGCTGGTCTACGTCTTTGCCATTTACCCGGCAAGCCCCGGCTTCGAGCACCTCATGCGCATCTACCCCATCACTCTGGGGATCAACGCCGTGGGTATCGTCGCCCTCTTCCTGGTCCTGCACAAGAGTCTGGGCAAGAGCCGCGACTAGCCGGGCACGCGGCCGCACCCGGCTCGCCAGACTTTCGTGCCCGACCCGGCAGCCCGCGCCCGACCCGGCAGCCCGCGCCCGACCCGACGCCCGCGCCCGGCCCGACGCCCGCTCCCGACCTCGCCAGCCCTCAGCGACATAACAGCAACCCAAAGAAGCCTAAATGGCACAGTCATACTGGCAGAAACGCCTATACTAGCCTGTAAGAGAAAAGTGTCCAAGGGACTATGGGAATCGCATGGAAGACCAGCCACGGGATATGCAGGATCAGGACCAGAGCCAGTCGGACGCCCAGGTACCGACGCAGGACGGGGGCATCTTTGCGGCCAGTAAGTCCTCGCACTTCGACTCACTCACCGGTCTCTATGACATCAGGACCTTCATCGAGCGCCTGCGCGCCCTCATCAACGCCCGTCGCGTCGGCACCCAGGACGCGGACGCCTCCCTCCTGCCCGCAGACCCCCAGGAGGACCTGACCGTCCTCTACTTTGACATCTCCAACTTCAAGGCGGTCAACCTGGTACGTGGTTTCCAGGCAGGAGACGAGATCCTCTACGGTATGGCCACTTCGATCGGAAACACCGAGGGCCGCCGGCTTGCCGCGCGCGACGGCGCCCACTTCTACGTGCTCGCAGCCAGCGACTCGGTAGACCACTTCGTCCGCGCGGTTCACGACGTGATGAACCACGATCCGCGTTTCAGTGTCAACGTCCGAGCTGGCATCTACACCCTCGACGGGTCCGAGACCAGCGCCAGCCAGGTCCTGGACCGGGTACGACTGGCAGGCGACGCGGCTCGCGGCGACTTCGACCACTACTGGCGTCACTACACGTCAGACATGGAGACCAGGGTCTCCCTGCGCAGCTACCTGATCAGCCACGTGGACGACGCCATCTCGCGCGGCTGGCTCAAGGTCTACTACCAGCCGGTCATCGACACCCTGTCGGGCAAGGTCTCCTCCTGTGAGGCCCTCGTACGCTGGATCGACCCCACTCACGGCTTCCTCAACCCCAACGTCTTCATCCCCATCCTGGAAGACGCCCGTCTCATAAAGAAGATCGATCTCCACGTGGTGGACGTCGTCTGTGCCGACATCGCCGCAGGCTTCAGGACGGGCTCGTCCTTTGCCGCGGTGTCCATCAACCTCTCTCGCCGCGACCTCAGTCCAGACCTTCACGATGCCATCAACGACATAGTCAAATCCCACGGCATCCCGCGCAACTCCATCCACTTCGAGATCACCGAGACGGCCCTCCTGGACGACGACAACCTGGACATCGCCGACCACATCCGCCGCTTCCACGAGGACGGCTACGAGGTCTGGCTGGACGACTTTGGCTCCGGCTATTCCTCTCTCAACACCCTCCACGAGTTCGACCTGGACTGCGTAAAGCTGGACATGCACTTCCTCCACCACCAGAACGAGCGAACGCGTACCATCCTGTCCACGATCGTGAGCCTGTCGAAGCGCCTGGGCATGTCCGTCCTGGCAGAGGGCGTGGAGACCGCCACCCAGAGGCAGTTCCTGGCGGACATCGGCTGCACCTACCTGCAGGGCTATCTGTATTCCAAGCCCAAGCCCATCCTGGAGCTGGTCTCGTCCATGGCCTCCGTGGGCATCGAGTCTTCCGAGGACAGGCTCTTCTACGGTCCGCTCGCCCATATCAACGTCCTGGACGAATCGGGCCTTGTCAAGGGCACACCACTGGAAGAGAGCCAGGGGAAGTCCCCCGTCTCGATTATCGAGGTGGAGAACGGGCGCTTCCGCACCGCCTACGCCAACGCAGCCTGCAGGGAGCTCCTGAGCCGTGCCGGTGTCGGTGGCCTGGCCAGCGCCGACAAGCTGGCCAACAAGAATCATTTCTCCCGCCGCGACGCCATCCTGGACTGCCTGCGCAAGGCACCCCAGACTGGTCAGACGTCAGTGCTGGACTTCGTCTCTGCTGAGCACGCCGGCCGTCTGCACTTCCAGAACGTCTGCACCCGCGGCCAGCGCAGGGCCTACCTTCTCACCTACCAGCCGACTCCCGTCAGCATGGAGGGCCGGGGCGACCGCCTGTTCCTGCAGGACATCTACACCCTCTTCGACGACGTGGTCGTCGTCCTGCCCGACAAGGACGAGTACTATCACGCCTACGGACGCACCGACCTGAAGGGCAATTCCCGGGGACGCAATCTCCAGGAGCTCCAGGATATGCTCCTGAATGTAGGCGTACTGCCTTCCGAGCGCGAGCAGCTGGGCAACTTCCTGGATCTGGAGACCCTGCCCGAGCGCGTGCAGGGCGCACCGAACCACTGTCTCAACGGTTACTTCCATCTCTGGCTCGCCGACAACGGCTACGAGTGGAAGCGAATCCTGATTAGCAAGGTTCCCGGCAGCGATTCCGACAGGCGCTACCTCATCTGCATCTGCCGCAACAACTTGGGCTTGGACGAGACCGACGTAGAGAAGGTCAAATCCTCCGAGGTCATCGTCACCAAGGCTCCTGCCCCCGAGACGCCGCAGCTTCCCTTTGGCGGTCTGCTCTGGAAGGACCAGATGGACCAGCTGCCCTTTGGCGTCTTTTGGTGCGACTCCAGTATGGTCTTCAAGGGTGCCAACAAACCCTTCCTCCAGGCATGTGGAGTCACCGAGGAAGACCTGGTGGGAAAGACCGTCAACACGGCCCCTCTGCCCGTTAGCCTGACAGAGGCAATCTCTGCCAGCTCCCTGGAGGTCGGGCGCAAGGCAAAGACGACCAACCACTCGTTCAGGATCTCGTCCCTTGACAAGGCCGGCACACCGACGGGGGCCCGCGAGGACCTGGTGACCCTCACCTGCATGCCCATCGAGCACGACGGGGTGGTAACGGGCGTCCTGGGCATCGTGATAGACAGGTCGGGCTTCCCCATAGACTCCGTCAGCAGGAATGCCGGTGCCTTTGACCTGTCCGCCTTGCGCGACACCCTGGATGCGTTGACGGTACATGAGCGCAGCTACGCCAAGCAGGGAATCGACTACAGCTGCATGTCCGTGCAGGTCACGGGGCTCACGCACTTTGGGAGCGAATACGGGCTCGACGCCCAGGATCGCCTGGTGGAGAAGGTCAACGACCTGGTGACCAAGCTCGCCAGTCCCCAGTGCAAGGTTTCCTACATGCCCCTCGGCCACCTGGTCATCGTGGGACCAGCGTCAGAGCTCTCTTCCACACAGCTGGTGGGAGGCGAAGCAGTCAGCCTAGCCAATCGCATCGTGGATGCGATTGCCGACATCCGAAATCTGGACGATATGCCCTGCACCCTCTATGCCATGGTGGGAACGGCCATCCGCAGCGAATGCACCGACACCGCAGAGGTCCTGATTCTGGCAGCGGCCCGCCTGATCCAGGGCGATAGACTGGCCGTTGGCTCTCGTCACCTTTCCCGAAGCACCCTAGTGCAGGTCTTGCGTCAACATGCCGAGTCCTGCGACATAGTGCGCGTGGTGAACCCCATCACGTTTAGCTCAATAGCCCTTGGCCAAGACGGACAGCCCTACGAGTTTCCCGGCCACTGCTACGAGCTGCTCAACAAGAACGCCCGCTGCAAGCGCTGCATCAGCATGCAGACCTACCAGTCAAAGGAACCGCAGAGAAAGGTCGAGGTCGTGGGAGACCGCTACTACTTCATCACCTCGCAGTACATCGAGGTAGACGGCCAGCCTCGCTCCCTGGAGCGCATCACCTTGATAAACGGCCAGCTCCTGGAAGACCTGCACCGCTAGGGCTGATCGTCCGTCTGGGCCGAGGGCCATTGTAGGCCTCGGACCCCTGTTGGCGCTGGACGTCCTCCTGCCGGCGCTGGTCGTCTCCCTGCCCTAGTCGTCCGTCTGTGCCAGGC
Source organism: uncultured Olsenella sp. (assembly GCA_900316105.1). GTDB lineage: Bacteria > Actinomycetota > Coriobacteriia > Coriobacteriales > Atopobiaceae > Olsenella_F. Next base: position 21,500 of record ONBR01000017.1, on the reverse strand, counting down.
AGTCCGCCTAGGCTTGGCCGTCCGCCCCTCCATCACGACCGTCCTGGCCGTCATACAGGTGTTGTTCCGTACCTCCCAGGTCAGTAACCACGCAGACGTATGCTGATCGATTTGCTTCCTTCTTTATGCAGCGGGCACGCACGCCCGTCATGTGTCCCTTTGTCAGGTATTCCAGGGTGCAGGTGGTCTGCAGCTCGTCACACTGCGCAAAGAGCACCTTGAGGAAATCCCTGTGGTTCTGGGCGCTCATGCCACGAGGCACAACCCCTGTTCCGATCTTCCTCTTGAAGGCGTCGTTTGCGTAGAGCCTCCTCATACTCCCATCCACGCGGTACTCCACAATGGAGAGGGGAAGGACGATGGGTCCATGGCTGTCCAGCGTGTCGATAGTAGGGTCAGTGAGGACGTTGACCAGTCCGATGGCCTCGTAGTAGTCGTCCTCGTGCTGGGGCTCGTAGACGCCTGGCCCAGCCGACTCCATCAGCTCCACCATCTTTTGAAGGGGAGAGGGTTTCATGTACAGGTAGCCCTGCTGGTACTCGCAGCCATACTCGTGTAGGAGGTCACGCTGGTCCATGGTCTCGACTCCCTCGCAGAGGGTGTGGGTGCCCAGGCGCTTTGCCATGCTGATCGTCGAGGCCAGGATGGTGCGGGCCGCCAGGCTGTTCTCCGCGTCAGAGAGGAAGGACCTGTCAATCTTTATGACATCAAAGTGGAAGTCCTTGAGGTTTCCCAGGGACGAGTAGTCGCTCCCAAAGTCATCCATCCAGATCTCGTAGCCAGCCGCACGGAAGTTCCTGAGGGCCAGGTGCACGGGGTAGGCAGACCCGGCAATCGTGGATTCGGTGACCTCGATGTTGAGCAGGCTAGGCCTGACCCCAAAGGACCGTCGAACCTTGTCCACCTCGGCAAAGATGTCGCAGACATCAAAGTCCACCCGTGACAGGTTGACCGACACGGGCTGGGTGGCAATACCCTTCGCCTCGAACTCGGCGATCGACTGGCAGACCCTGCGGATGACCTCCAGGTCCAGCCTGTGTATCAGACGGGCATCCTCCAGCACGCCTACGAAGGTGCCGGGCATCATCAGCCCGTGAGTGGGGTCAATCCAGCGGGCCAGGGCCTCGCTGCCGCACACGCCGTCGGTGAGGGTGCGGATCTGCGGCTGGTAGTAGGGCTGGATCCAACCCTCCCTGAGTGCCTGCTCAAAATGTCCCAGCACGTAGTCCTTGCGCTCAAAGAAGACCTTGGCCTCCTCGTCATAGAAGCGGCAGCGGTTGATCTTGTCCGTACGAATCAGACTCTTTGCCAGTCGAGCCTTGTCCAGGCAGTAGGACGCCGAGTCATTGGGGTCCTGCGCCTCGTAGACGCCTACGCGCAAGTCTGCCGTGCGCCCGTGGGATGCCTTGCGCACAGCCTCCCCCACCACATCCACACGCTCCCGAATGTCCGCCGCCGTAGTCAGCGCCACAAAGTGGTCCTCGGTGTAGCGGACTACGAGCTCACCAGGGAATTGCGCCGAGATCGCCTCGCTGGTCGCGCGAAGGAGCTCGTCTCCTGCCCCGTAGCCATAACGCTCGTTATAGGCATGCATGTCCGTGACATCCAGAAAGAGGACCTTGGGCCACCTGCCGCCCTTGCGCATGACCTCCAGAGTCTTGTCCGCCACAGTATTGAAGTAGTTCCCGTTGGGCAGGCCGGTGACACCGTCCGTAAAGACGCCCGCCTCGCGGTCTGCACCCTTCATCTGGCGCTTGTCCGCATACATCCGGGCGTCAGCATGGGCAATCTGCTCAGTCAGGTCACCGTTGGCATCCAGGCGCTCAAAGCCCATGGCCACCTCTGGGATGGAGTTCAGCCCATCCTCCACGGCATAGCGGGCTATGGTCTGACGAGCCCTGTCGATGAAGTCCTGGGCATCCTGGTCGTTCTGGGACGGAACGACCGCAAGGAACTCGTCTCCACCATAGCGGCAGATGAAGCCTCCTCCCGGTCCGCTAAAGACGTCCTTGAGGGCACGGCCTACCGTGGCGATCATCTGGTCGCCCTCCTCGTGGCCATAGATGTCATTGGCCAGCTTGAGCCCATTCATGTCAGCCATGATGGCATAGCAGCTTCCGTGTCGGACCGCCTTCTGGACACGGCGTATGAACTCGCCACGCGACATCATGCCCGTCAGGTGATCGAAGGAGATTCGCTCCACGGCAAAGGTAATGAAGTAGTAGACCAGGCTGACCGTGACCAGAGGGCCATATAGGGGTACCTCCCTCAGGGTCATCTGGAGGAATATGCCCACAATCACGATCAGGGGGTACAGGATCAAGACCAAGAAGACCCCCCGACGCGCCTGATTGTCCCTCTTCACGAAGCCCATGATGGAAAGGACCAGAGACGCCAGCAGATAGGCAATGGGGCACAGGAGTCCCACGATGCTATAGGGCACCGCCTGGCCCGAGCCTGCCACGGATGAGTCTCCCAGGGGACCGAGAAGGATCATCAGGGAGTCATATGCCGTGGCAACCACAGCGGGAATGGCCAGCAGGGCACGCCTACGGGGCGTCTTGCTGATGCTCAGACGCTCACGCAGGGTCATGTAGACGAAGGAAATGTAGGTGGAGACATTCAGGGCAAGGCCGCTCAATGCCGTGGCACCAGCCAGGGAAAGACGATCGGATGAGACTGACCCCTCGTAGACGCCCATCCACAGGGCATCCGTGACGATAAAGACCATCTGGGCAACAATGGTCCACATGAGCCAATGGGCCTTCTCGTTTTGCTCGAGACGACGGCACACCAGGAGCAGCATGGCCAGCACGGCAATGCAGAACTGATCCGTCCAAAGATAGCTTGTGATAACGTACGACGCCATATGCCTCCCTCGAAGCTCCCAGCTTTGCACACCACGCCTCAGAGCATGGACTTTCCATTATCCCCATCCGAAAAATCTGACGTTTCCACCTATCCGTGTAAGTGCGGCCTTTGTCGGTGTAAGCGATGAGTCCTGCCCCGCGGGCACACAGCCCAAAGGCGGTCATCTCCCAGCATGCACGACAGCCGTCAGCTAGACGCCAGCTGCGGGGGCAGGCTTTGCCTCCACGAACCAGCGTGGGTCCTCGTACCACAGGTGGGTGACGTGACCCAGGACCTTGATGGTGTAACAGATGCCGGTACCCCCGGCCTTGATGGAATGCCGACGCTGCGGAGTACCCACGACCCTGTCCACCTGGAAGGTGCGACCGTCGGCCCACTCCACGGCAAGGGGCGTCACGACCCCGTCCTCCGTCGTGTCACAGATCACGCTGACGTAGCGCTTGTACCTAGGATCCTGAGCCATGCGAGCACCCCCGACTGTTCGTAACAAGAAACGTTTGTTCCATTATGCCACAGTCTTGGGCTCTTTACACAAAGAATTTAGAACGTCTGTGCCTACGAAAAAGCCCAGGTAAAAGGGGAGGTCAGGTCACGCGCAGAGGCGACTAAAGGCCCAGGGCGTCGTCCAGGTCCTCGACGGCCCTCTTCAACGTATCGGCCAGAAGCTTGTAGGCGGCACTCCGGTCCTCGTTGTAATTGCCACTTTGGGCCAGGCCCCTCAGGACCACCTGCACCGACCTGACAAGCTCGATGGCCTTCTGTGCATCCTCCAGTGACACCTGACTGCTCGGCTCGGACATGGGCACCCCTCATCTGCGTTCACGCGCTAACGAAAATAGTTTACTGTTGATGTCCATTTTGACAATTATCTATCCATAATGCACGAATCCATGCCCCACAAAATGCAGTCACGGCATCCAAGCCCTACCGATGCGGGCCTAGAAGAGCCTTGCCGCGGGGTTGCTCGGCGCGGGGTTGCTCGGCGCGGGGTCGCTCGGCGCGGGGTTGCTTGGCGCGGGGTCGCTCGGCGCGGGGTCGCTCGGCGCCTGCCCGCCTGGCCCCCGTCCGCTGGGTCGTTGGTCGCCAGGCCTGCCCAGGGGACCAATCTGAGAGAAGGGCACGTTGCAGAGCCAGGACTTGACGCCGCCGATGGTCGTCCTCAGGCGGCAGCGACCGTCTTCCACCTGGTCGACGACCGCCTCCACGTTCGTGAGACCCGCCGCGCGGCGCACCAGAACGCGCTCCCCCAGCCGGGGTCGGTAGTAGCTCATGGGCCTTCTCCCCTCTTCTCTGCCCTTGAAAAAGTCGCCTCGCATGACCGACAGACCAAATGCCTCCGTGAAGCCCGTCCTCCCGCGCAAAGGCGCAGCTTTCCCTGCGGGAAATCAAACCTAAGGGAGACGTTAGCTCACAGCCGTACGGGGTCCAGAAGCTCCAGCCTGCCATCGTCGCGCAGGCAGACCTGCGCGCGATAACCATCGCAGCAGCCCACGCCCCAGCGGTAGAAGGATAGGGGGTCCTTCACCGCGCCCGGCGCAGCAGTGAGCACCCCGACGGTCGCATCAACCGGCATCCCCACGGGCGCCGCAAAACCGTCCATCGCTGCCATGACCGTCCCGCCGTGGGCCACGATGACCGCCTGGTCCAGGCCCCGCCGCACGGCGTCTTCCACGACCTGGCGCACCGCAGCACGAGTCCGCGCCGACAGCTGGTCGCGGGACTCTCCCCCGGGGCAAGCCCCCAGGCAAAGACCGTCTACCCAAGCCTGGTAGCGCGGGTCTCCCACCTGCGAATCCGACATCTGCTCGGCCGACCGTCCCTCAAAGGCACCAAAATCCATCTCGCGCAAGTCGTCCACAAGGACCTGCTCCGCCCGCGGAAAGAGAAGCTCCGCCGTCTGCCTGGCACGCAGCATCGGGCTCACGTAGACGAGGGGCAGGCCCTCGCAGACCGCCCCGCCGATCCGTCCGCGCGCCGCCCGCGCCTGCTCACGACCCCGCGCGGACAGACCCTCGTCGGTCTTGCCGACGTAGACGTGCCGCTCGTTTCCCGGCGTCGCCCCATGGCGGATGATCAGCAGCTCCACGGTCGGCCGTCCCCTCGCGCGGAAGCGTCAGCCACTGGCGAGTCATCCCCTCCTACGGAAGAGTCAACCTGCAAACCGCCATCCCTTCGCACGAGCTCACCCTTCAGGACCTGCGGGATTCCGCAGACCATGCGAACCACGCAGTCGGCCCGCTCGGCCAAAAGGCATGCCAGTCGCCCGGCCCTCTCGCGCCAAGCCCTCTGCCCCGCGTCCAGGGGGACCACCCCAGAGCCAACCTCGGTACAGACAACCGCGTCGCAGGCGGCAAGCTGGTCGGCAATCCCAACCAGAAATGTCATCTCGTCGACGCCAGCCGGCAGCGTCAGGTCCAGACCGTCGGCCGACGCGATATCCCCGGGCTCGTAGCCCAGACCCTGCAGAATGGTCCTCTTTCCCGAGGCGACGCCTCCCGTCACCAGCATCATCAGAGCATCACCACCTTCGTCGCAAAGACCAGCACGGCCAGCATAACGAGCTCGCTCAGCTGCAGGAGGAAGCCCGCCAGGTCCCCGCTCATGCCGCCGAACTCTTTGCGCGCAAAGCGGTGGAGCCAGGCCAAGACGACCAGGTCACTGGCACAGACAAGGCCTCCCACCAGGTGATCTGCGGCCAACATGACCGCGGCGCCCAGGGCCCAGGCAGCCAGGAGGACGGCGAAGGTAACCTTCTTGTCCGCCGAACCGCCGAAGGCCGCGAGCATGCCCCCCTTGCTGCTGCGCGGGAAGGCAACCGAGGCCAATCCGGCAACGCAGCGACTCATCCAGGGCAGGCAGCAGAGGAGGAGCCAGCTCGCGGGAATCGGCAGGCCGGGCGCGGCAGCGCCCGCCGCAGCGCCGCCCGCGCCCGCCGGCGCCGCGACGAGCTCGCTCGCCAGCGCGACGTAGGCCAGCAGATAGGCCGCGACCCCGATGATTGCGAAGGCTCCCGTGTGGGGGTCTTTCAGAATCTGCCGCTTTCGCTCGGGTTCGGCGTGACTGGACTGGGCGTCCACCACGTCGGCAAAGCCATCCATGTGGATGCCGCCCGTCACGGCAAGAGACACCAGGAGGACGCCCGTCGCCCGAAGCAGGACCCCCAGGTCCAGCCAGGCGGCAAGGGCAAGCCATCCCCAGATAATCAGGCCAATGACCAGGCCAATCAGGGGAAAGAAGCACATGCTGTAGCGCATGGCCCGCGGCTCCCAGTCCACACGCGGCATGGGCAGCTTTGAGAAGCAGGCAAAGGCAATGACCAGGGACCTAAGCACGCTCAAGGATCTGCGCTCCCTTCAGGACGTTCGGCCGGCCGCAGACGACCTCCACCACGGCGTCGGAGTGCGCCGCCAACCTACAGGACAGGGTACCCAGAAGGCGCAGGTAGGCCATGGTCGTCTGGTCGTAAGAGACTCCGTCCGAACCAATCTGGTTGCCGACGAACACGACGCTCTGGACGTGCCCCACCAGGCCTGCCAGGTCGGCCTCGCAGCTGGCCAGTACGTCCTCGACCGCAGCCATGGTCCCATCGGGCAGAAAGAGCCGCGTCGAGACCAGGTTGCCCAGGTCCTCCACGAGGGCTGTCCCACCGCGCACCGCAGTCAAGGCCGAAACCAGAGAGCCCCCGTCCCCGCAGGTCTCAACCGTGCGAAAGCCCTTGCCCTTGCGCAGCTGGCGGTGTCGCTCGATCCTGCGCTCGGCCTCGGCCCCGCTCCTTGCCATCGTGGCCACGTACCAGTGCGGCCCCGGCAGGCTCAGCGCAAGCCCCTCCGCATAGGCGGACTTTCCGCTGGAGGCACCCCCCGTCACCAGGACGATCACTGGGGGTCCACCTCGTAGGCGTCGATGCCCGTGTCCTCGTAGGTCGTTCCGTTGTAGAGACCCAAGGCCATGTCTAGCAGGGGCACCAGACAGACGGCGCCCGTTCCCTCTCCCAGGTGCATGCCGCCGTGGATCACCGGGTCAAAGCCCAGCGCGTCCTCGAGCGCTTGCACCGCGGGCTCGATGGAGAGGTGCGAGGGAATCAGGTAGGGCCTCACGGCCGGGCAGAGCTGGGCCGCCGTGTAGGCGCCCACGGTGCAGATGAAGCCGTCCACGATCACTGGCACCCGGTGAACGGCACCGCCGATGTACATGCCCGCCAGGCCGGCGATGTCGCAACCGCCCAGCTTGGCCAAGACGTCCACGGGGTCCTTGGGATCGGGATGGTTGACCTCGACAGCCCTGCGCACGACGTCGATCTTGTGCCGGTAGTCTCGCTCAGAGAGGCCCGCACCCTTGCCGGTGACCTCCTCGGGCGTCATGCCCAGAAAGACCGAGGTCATGGCCGAGGACGTGGTCGTGTTGCCAATGCCCATCTCGCCCGTGGCGATGAGCTCGTAGCCCTGGGCCTTGAGCTCGCCAACCAGGTCGATGCCCTTCTGGACGGCCTCCAGGGCCTGGTCACAAGACATGGCCGGCCCAAGCATGATGTCGCCCGTGCCGCGCATGACATTGCGGTCCAGGACGCGGGGGTCGGCCGAGGGATGCTCCATGCCCAGGTCGACGGCAAAGGCGTCGATGCCCGCAGGCTTGCACATCACGTTGATGGAAGAGATACCCCGGGCGATGTTGCCCGCGATAGCAGTGGTGATCTCGGAGCCACCCTGGGTCACGTGCTCGGCGACGACGCCGTTGTCGGAGCAGAGGATGGTCGAGCAGCGCTTGGCGATGGAGACGTCGGGGCTGCCCGTGATCCCGGCAATCTGCTCCACCAGGGTCTCCAGCTTGCCCAGGCTGGCGATGGGCTTTGCCACGGCGTTCCACTTGTCGGTGGCGACGGTCATGGCCTCCTGGTCCAGGGGCCCTATCTGGGCGTTTATCGTTTCAAGGTCTAGCATGCAGTTCCTTTCTTGAGCACTCGGATGCACAGACGGAAATCGGGCCTCGCCCGTCCCTATCCCACCGCCTTCGCCAGGGCGGCCTTGACCCAGCTGCCGGCAGGAGCGAGGTCCCCATCAGACAGCGAATCCGTCGCCTGGCAAGACGGGCTGATGATCGAGGCAGACTCGTCCTTGTTGCAGAGGCTCCACATGCACCAGCTCACCCCCTGCCGGTCCATCAGGTCCAGCCAGGCGTCCGCCGAGACCGTGTCGACCTGCCCCGAGCCCGAGGCGTCGCAGATGCCGAACTCGCTCACAAAGACGGGCAACCCGCCCGAGACTGCATCCTGCAGGCGCTGGCGCAGGTCGTCCTTGTGCGTGGCTGCATAGAAGTGCGGGGTGTACATGACGTTGGGCTCGTCCAGGGGGTCGGCCGCCGCCTGGTCGGGCCGCTGGCACCACTCGGGCGTGCCGACGAGGATGACGGCATCGGGGTCGTTCGCGCGGATCACGGGGATGACCGCCTGGGCATACGCCTTGACGTCCGCCCAGGTAGTCGACCCGTTGGGCTCGTTGCAAATCTCGTAGATCACGTTTTCGTGGTCGGCCAGCATTGCCGACATCTCGTCGAAGAAGGCCAGGGCCTGGTCCTGGTATTTCACGGGCGTCAGGTCGTGGAGAACGTGCCAGTCGACGATGGCGTAAAGGTCAGCAGCCTGGGCGTAGTTGGCTCCGTCCAGGACCAGCTGCCTCAAGGCAGCCTGGTCGCCGCCCTCGCAGTAGCCATTGTACTCGGCCGTGTAGAGGGGTAGACGGACGACGTTAGCCTTCCATTCGTCGGCAATCTGATGGAAGAGCTCCTGGTTCACGTACTGGCCGAACCAAGCCAAACCATGCAGGGAGACACCGCGCAGCTGGACCGGGTTGCCGGAGCCGTCCGTAAGCTGGGAGCCCTTTACCTGAAGGGGACCCGTCGTGGAGGGACGGGCGACGGACGCTGCGGCGGTCTGCTGGTCCGAGCCTGGCCGCTGGCCCGCGCCGCCGTCTGGATGGGCGTCCTTCGGCTGGTCCTGGCTCGACCCTTGGTCCGTCTGAGCCTCTTCCTGCGCTGACCGCGTGCCAGAGCAGGACGAAAGTGCCGCCGCGGCACCCAGCGCCAGGAAGGCACGCCTCGTCACATCGCTCATCTCGATCCCTTCCACCAAACGACCGCCTGAGAGGCGATATTTGGGCTTGTTTTTCCGCTCCACGATTGTAGGCCAGCCGCGGGAATGAATATTTCTGGGAGGCTACTTTTGGGGGGCCGAAAAAATCCCGCATTCGACCTGGAAAAATCAGTAATCGTCGAACCTCAACTGGGCAAACGTGCGACCAAGAAAATCGAGTGCGAAGTAAAAGTAGCCCTCAAAAGTAGCTCAACATTTTATGCACTGAGTTGCATATTTTGACCCCCCACGCACCCGATCTCGTGCCGCGCACCGCCAATTTTGGCGCTTCAGACGCATCTCAGTCGCGCGCGTCGTTCGAAGCCAGGTAGAGCAGGGCGTTCACGACGGCGGCGGCCACGTTGCTGCCGCCCTTGCGACCGCGGGCCACAATGCAGTCCAGTTCACCGGCCTCCCCCAGCCTGCAGATGAGCTCCTTCGACTCGACCACGTTCACGAAGCCGACGGGCACGCCGACAACCAGGGCAGGTCGCACCAACTCCCCCGCCGAGATCAGCTCGTAGAGCCTCACCAGGGCAGTCGGCGCGTTGCCGACGGCAAAGACCATGGGTCGACCCATCTGCGCGGCCTTGTCCATGCTGATGGCCGACCGCGTAAGCCCCCGCTCCTTGGCCTCCGCCATCACGTCGGGGTCGGCAATGAAGGTGTGCACCTCCCCGCCAAAGCGGCCAAGCACCCGTTTGTTGATGCCCGCCCGAGCCATGGTGGTGTCCGTCACGATGTCGCAGCCCCCGCGCAGGGCGGTCACGCCCCTCTTCACCGCGCAGGGCGAGAAATACAGGGAGTCTGCGTAGTCGAAGTCCGCGGTGGTGTGGATGACGCGCTTGATCACGGGCTCGTTGCTGGGATCGAGCTGCCGGTCACCCAGGCCCTCCTGGATGAGCTCGAAGCTCCGCCTTTCGATGTCGCGCGGGCGCACGAACTCCAGGCCGCCCAGCTCGATCCCTCCGTCGGCCGCCTCACCACCGGCCGCACCAAAAACACCCATCTTTACCTGCTCGTTCTTGCTCATACGCCCTGCTCCATAATCCTGTACACCAGGTCCATGTCCATGTTGTCTCGCACCAGGTCGGCCAGCCGGTCAAACTCGCGCTCCCTATGCTCGTCCAGGTCGACGGCCTGCAGCTGGCTGGGGTCCAGCCCCTTTGCCGCAAAGAGCGCCGCCGCCAGGGCCCGCGAGGCCCCTGCGCTGTCAAAGATCCCGTGCAGGTAGGTCCCGTAGACCCTCCCCCGCCAGCATCCGTCCAGCACGCGCGTCCCGTCCTCGTCGGTCAGCTCGCAGACCGGCTGCCCATCCGAACCTACGAGTTCCGTCCGCCCCATGTGAATCTGGTAGCCATGCACCGCGGCACCCGAGAGCCCCGCCAGCGGACCTGCGACCTCGCAGACCGTGCCGGTCGACCTAACCTGGCGCTTGGTCTGCTCAAAGACGGTCCGCACGGGCAAGAGGCCCATTCCCCTCACGGAGCCACCACCCTCGACGCCGGTCGGGTCCAGCACCTGTTCGCCCAGCATCTGGTAGCCGCCGCAAATGCCCACGACGGGCGTCCCGCCGTTCGCGCGCCGGACCACCGCCGCCTCCAGGCCGCTCGTCCTCATCCACAGGAGGTCGCTGATGGTGGACTTGGTCCCCGGGATGATTATCAGGTCGGGTTCCCCCAGGTCGGACGCACGTCCCACGTAGCGGACCCCGACTCCCTCGATTGCCGAGAGGGCCATGAAGTCCGTGAAGTTCGAAATCCTGGGCAGGCGAATCACCGCCACGTCCACCAGGGCCGAAGGGTCCCGTGCGTCAAAGCGGTCGGTCAGCGAGTCCTCCTCGTCCAGGTCCAGCCGCTCGAAGGGGATGACCCCCGCCACGGGCAGGCCGCTTCGCTCGCGCAGAATGTCCAGACCGGGGTCCAGGATGGTCTTGTCCCCACGAAACTTGTTGATGATGGTGGCCTTGACCAGGGAAAGCTCCTCCGGCTCCAGCAGCATCAGGGTGCCCAGGATCTGGGCAAAGACACCCCCGCGGTCGATGTCGCCCACCAGCATGACCGGCGAGTCGACCATCTGGGCCATGCCCATGTTGACGATGTCGTCCCGCTTGAGGTTGACCTCGGCGGGACTACCCGCGCCCTCGATCACGATCACGTCGAAGCGGTTGGCCAGGTCGTCGTAGGCGCGACGGATGTCCGGCACCAGCTGCCGCTTGTAGGCAAAGTAGTCCCGCGCGCTCATGGTCTGGCGGGCGCGGCCGCCCACGATGACCTGCGAACCCGTGTCAGTCGTGGGCTTGAGGAGGATGGGGTTCATCGCGGCCTCGGGCTCGATGCCCGCGGCCTGGGCCTGCATGACCTGGGCACGGCCGATCTCGGATCCATCCGAGCAGATGCCCGAGTTCAGTGCCATGTTCTGCGACTTGAAGGGAGCCACGGCCAGGCCGTCCTGGGCAAAGACGCGACAGAGGCCCGCAACGAGCAGGCTCTTTCCCACGCCGGACATGGTGCCCTGGATCATCAGGGGCTTTGCGCGTCGTGCGGTCATCTTAGGGAAGCACCTCCCGGAGCTTGGCCAGCAGAAGGTCGTTCTGCTCGTGCGTGCGGACGGCGACCCGGTACCAGAAGGGGATGGGTCGCACCGCGTAGTCGCCCATCCCAGCTGCGGGCCGGGTCACATCATCGGGCAGCGTCATGGCACCCGGACCGCCCGTAAGGCCGAAGTAGTTCTGGCAGCGGCGAATGATGACACCACAGTCAAGAAGGGCCTGATAAAGAGGGTAGTCGCTGCAAAACAGGAGGTAGTTGGCCTCGCCTGGAACCACCCTGAGCCCAAGCTCGGTCATGCCCCGCCTCAGGCGCTCCCTCTCCCCTGCCACGTAGGTCCGGGTTCGCTCCAGATAGCCCGTTTCACCCAGCGCGGCAAGGCCCGCGACCTGGGCCGGCGTGGAGACCGCCCATGCCTGGCCCGCCGCCCGCAGGCGACCCATCAGGTCCGGGTTGCTGCAGATGCCGTATCCCAGGCGAAGTCCGGCCATGGCGTAGATCTTTGTGAAGGCCTTCATGACCAGCAGGTTGGGGTGGTCCGCCGCCATGGCCACCGCCGAGCCCGCCGTAGTGAAGTCGATGAAGCACTCGTCCAGGACCACTGTTGCCCCAACCTCCTCCGCCCGGGCCAAGAGGACATCCAGCAGGTGACGGTCGACCGTGCGACCGGTCGGGTTGTTCGGACTCGCGACAAAGACCAGGTCGATGCCCCCATCGACCTGTCCGAGAATCTCCTCCGTCAGGGCAAAGTCGTTCGTTCCGGAGAGGATATGCCTTGAGATATCGGCCCCAATTTGGGTCAGGGCCTGCTCGTAGCCCGAGTAGCAGGGTGCTGTCACCAGAGCGGTACGCGGGCGCAGGGCCAGACAGGCCCGGGTCATCAGGTCGGTGGCCCCCGCCGTGCAGAGGACCCAGTCAGTCGGAACGCCCTCGCGGGCCGCAAGGGCCTGCGTCAGCTCGCGGCAATTGGGGTCGGGATAGGCCTCGAAGGAGTCGACAGCCTGGACCAGCGCCTCTCGGGCAGCAGCCGGCATGCCCAGCGGGTTCACGTTGGCCGAGAAGTCCACAGCACCAGGGTGAGAGTAGATGTCGCCGCCGTGCTCGAAGCGGGCCATGGGACGGGGACCGGAGCCTTCGCGGACATGCGAGCCCGGGGCCGCTGGTCCAGACGCCGCGGGCATCTCAGGCGCCGCGGGCCTTTCCGCCGGCGCGGGCCTTCCCGGCATCGCGTTCCTCTTTTCGTCTATAGCCACAGGGGCACCTCCCCACAGTGAATGATTAGGAGCCGAATTGCCACGGCCACCAGCAGACCCAGGGCGGACGTGGAGTAGAGCAGGCGATTCGCGCGGGCGATGTCGGCCGGCTCGATCGGCCGGATCGGGTCGCCCAGGGTCGGCTTGTGGACCAGCTTGCCAAAGTAGAAGCTATCGCCAGCCAGCTGGAGGCCCAGGGCACCAGCGCAGGTCGCCTCGGTGTAGGCGGAGTTGGGTGAGGCGTGCTTGGCGTGGTCGCGTCGAAGGATCCGCCAGGCGCCAGCTCCGTCAAAGCCGGTCAGCCAAGCGCCAGCGCACATCAGAATGCCCGCAAGACGCGCCGGCAGATAGTTGCAGACATCATCCAGGTGCGCCGCAAAGGTGCCAAAGTGCCGATAGCGGTCGTTTTTGTAGCCAATCATGGAGTCCATGGTGTTGACCGCCTTGTAGAAGACGCCCAGGGGCGCGCCGCCGACGGCCATCCAGAGCAGGGGCGCAATCACGCCGTCGGAGGCGTTCTCGGCCACGGTCTCCACGGCCGCACGGGTCACGCCCGCCTCGTCCAAGGCCTGGGTGTCTCGGCCGACGATCATGCTGACGGCCTTGCGGGCACCCGGCAGGTCGCCCATGGCAAGCTCGTCGTAGACCCGCATGGACTCGTCACGGAGGGACTTCGTGGCCAGCATCTGGTAGCAGAGGACGGTCTCCACGGCCAAGCTGAGCCAGGGGCTGACGGCTGCCGTAGCCAGGAGCAAGAGAGCCGCCGCTCCCCAGGAGATGGCCAGGACCAGGATGGCTAGGACGGCACCGGCGACGTTCTCGCCGTGCGGGGTCTGGGGAAAGAGCCTACGCAGGGGCGGCTCCAGGGAGCTGATGAGGCTGCCGATCCAACGGACCGGGTGGGGCCAGGAATGGGGGTCGCCCAGAATCAGGTCCAGGACGTAGCCCAGGACGAGGGCGGCCAGGTGCTGGGTGATCATCGAGCGCCTCCCTCAGTGTCGGGACTGGCGGCGACGGGGCGGGCGGAGCCGGCGGCGGAGTCGGCCCGGGTGCCCGCACTCGCGGCGAGTCGGGCGTCGCGGTGGTGCAGACAGGCTTCCACGAAACGGCGGGCCGCGACGGGCTCGCTGTAGAAGTTCAGGTGCGGGTATCCGGCATAGAGGGTCGGCGTCGTCACGCAGCAGTCCCAGGACCTGCGCGACTGGGGCTTCTGCGCGTGGAAGTCCTCCCCCGGTGCCTCGCTATCCCAGTAGTGGAGCCCGTGGGCGCGCAGGGTCTGGCCCGCCTCGGCCAGAAGCCCGTCCTTGCTTGCCTCCATGGTCACGTAGCCAAAGCGACGAAGATGGTCCGTCTTGTAGGCGCGACCCGGTAGGAGGCCAACCATCTGGTGAGGACGCCCCTCCATATCCTCGATGGACTCCTGCAGGTACATGAAGCCGCCGCACTCGGCAACTGTCGGCAAGCCAGCAGCTACCAGACCGGCAATCTGCTGGTGCAGACTGACGTTAGCTTCCAGCTGACTGGCATGAAGTTCGGGATATCCGCCGCCCAGATAGAGGCCGTCGATGTCTGCAGGCAGCTGACCGTCAGTCAGCGGCGAGAATGGCACCAACTCTGCGCCAAGAGACTCCAAGGTCCCGAGGCCGTCAGCATAGTAGAAGCAGAAGGCCAGGTCCCGCGCCAGGGCGATTCGCACGGGGCAGCCCGGGCTCGCCACAGGATCCAGTTGGCGCGGCGCGGGGTCCAAGGCTGGCGCCATGCGAGCCAAGTCCAGGAGGCCGTCCAGGTCGACGGTCTGCTCCATGGCGTCGGCCAGGCGGTCGAGTCTGGCTTGCAGGTCCTCCACCTCGTCCGCGCCGACCAGACCCAGGTGGCGACTCTTTAGGCTGCAGTCGTCCAGCCGGGGCAGAAAGCCCAGCACCGACACGCCCGTCTCTTCCTCGATGAGGGCCTTTAACTGGGGATACATCATCTGCGAGACGCGGTTCAGGATGATTCCGCGGATGCAGCTGGGTTCACGCAGACGCAAAAAGCCCAGGACCTCGGCCGCCAGGGAACGCGCCCGCCCGCGGCAGTCCACCACCAGGATGGTCGGGCTCTGAGTCGTGCGGGCCAGGTCCCAGCTGGAGGCCTGGTCGCTCACGGCAACGCCGTCGTAGTAGCCCATGACCCCCTCGACGATCGTCAGGTCGACGGGACCAGAAGCGCGGCCAGCAGGGTCGCCAGCAGGCTGGGTCGCACCGACGGCCCCGTCAGGCACGCCCGCGAGGAGCCGGCAGACGTCCTCGGCACTGCTCACAAAGAGGTCCAGGTTCCGCGAGGGAACGCCAATCACTCGCTCGTGAAAGAGAGGGTCGATGTAGTCGGGACCGCACTTGCAGGCCTGCAGGCGAAGGCCCCGCCGCTGGAAGGCACGCAGGAGTCCGCAGGTCACGGTGGTCTTTCCGCCACCGCTCGCGGGTGCAGATACGACCAGGCGAGGGACGCTAACTGGCATGGGCGCCGCCCTTCGGGGTGTCGGGCGGCACCGAGTCGGCAGCGATCCCGGCGCCGTCGGCGCTCAGGATGTAGACCGGGTTCTGCCCCATCATCAGGTGATAAGGTCCCGCCTCGCGGCCGCGCGCCACGCTCACCTGCACGACCTCCAGATTCGTCAAGCCCTCTCCCCCAAGCGTGGCAAGGGCGACGCCCAGGGTCTCCAGGGTGATGCAAGTGGCCACGATACGGGCGGACGGATTTGCCGCCAGGGCAGCGGAGACGATCTCCGCGAAGCCACCAGCAGACCCACCGACGAAGACCCGGTCGGGAGCCGGCAGGCCATCCAGGGCCTGAGGTGCCTCGCCCGCAACGACATGCAGGTTGGTCAGACCGAAGCGCTTGCGATTCTGCTCCAGCAGTTCGAGCGCGGCATCCTTGCGCTCGACGGCATAGACTTGCCCCCAGCTGGCGGCAAGTGCGGCCTCGACGCTGACGGAGCCCGTTCCCGCACCAACGTCCCAAACCAGACTGTCGGGAGCCAGGCGAAGCTTGCTGATAACAAGCGCGCGAATCTCTTCCTTGGTCATGGGCGTGTGGCTGTCTCGCAGGAAGCTTGCGTCTGGCAGACCGGGTGCAGCCGGCGGGCAGCTGACGGGATGCTCGTTGTGTGCCAGCAAGACGGTCAGGTCGGCAAAGCTCATGCGAGCCAGCTCAGCCGCCGTACCCGTGACGACCCGCTCGCTGGGATAGGAGAGGTTCTCCCCCGCACTCACGGTCACGTCACCCAGACCCGCGCGGACGAGCTCCCGGCAGATGTCCTGGGCCTTGGCCTGTCCGCCCGTGAGAAAGAAGGTCTTCTCGTGTGTCTGGACGGCGCCCGCAGCGTTGCCGCTTCGCCCGTGCAAAGAGACCACGAAGGCGTCCTGCCAGGATGTCCCCAGGAGGGCACAGAAGTAGCTCAGGGACGAGACACCAGGGATGACCTGCAGCTTTGCAGGTAGCTTCCCCTCGCGGACGAGTGCGCCCAGCTTGCGCCCAAGGATCGTCGCCCCGCTGTAGAAGCCCGTGTCACCGGAAAAGAGGATGCTGACGCAGGGGGCGTCGGACGCCAGGACCTGGTCGATGATGCGGTCGGACTTCTTTGCCTGGACGAGCTCCGCATCCACCTGGCAGAGGCCGGCTTCCCATGCCGCTGCCAGTACCCTGTCGGCCCCGATGACCAGCTGGCTCTGGGCGATGGCGTCGCGACCCGCCAGGGTCAGGGTGCCGACATTGCCCATGCCGATACCAACCAGATAGACGCGACGGTTCAAGCTGTCACTTGTCTGCATTGTCCTACGCTCCCTTTCGTCCTAGAGCCCGAAACGCTGGGCAAGTTCCCGCTGGACCTCCACAAAGCTCAGTCCCTCTTCCTGCAGGGGCCGGTGGATGACCAGCAGCTTGCAGCCACATTCCTGAGCAGCCGCGACCTTCTCCTCGAATCCACCGCTTCTGCCCGAGGCCTTTGTCACCAGGATGTCAATTCCCAGTTGACGGATCAGGGCGCTGTTGAGCTCCTGTGAGAAGGGGCCCTGCATGGCTATCACGTGGCTGGCGGCCAGTCCCACATCCAACGTCGCCTGGATGGAGGCCAGAACGGGCAGGACCCGAGCGTAGGTGCGCTCGGCGAAGTCCGGGATCCCCGCGGAAAAGACGGGCAGGTCCTTGCTGCCGGTAGTGAGGAGGATTCTGCCAGGAAGGCTGGCCAGCATGCGTGCGGCGTCGGCGGCATCGCGAGCGCCGAGCCAGGGTCCCTCGGGCTCGCCCTCGCGCAGGAGACGAAGGAGGGGCGTGCCCGTTGACTTGGCGGCCCGCTCGATGCTGGCCGTGATGGACGTTGCGTAGGGATGGGTCGCGTCAACGACACAGGTGAATCTCTCGCGGCGCATCAGGGCCTCGATCTCCGCCTCGGGCAGGCGACCTGCCAGGGACCTGACGCGCGGCCCCTCCTGGATGAGGGAGCCGCCGTAGTCTGTCGCCGAGCTGGCAGTTATCTGGCAGTCAGCTCGCGCTGCCAGCCAAGAGACCAGCTCACGGCCCTCGCTGGTCCCGCCAAAGACCAGGACCTTGCGTGGGGACTGGCGGCTGGCTGCCGCGTGCTGGCCGCTGGCTGTCGCGGGCTGGCCGCTGGCTGGCGCGTGCTGGCCGCTGGCTGCCGCGTGCTGGCCGCTGGCTGCCACGGGCTGGCGGCTGGCTGGCACGGGCTGGCCGCTGGCTGACGACTTTTCCACCGGTAAGGGACTCACGAGCGGTCCTTCCAGCGGCGGAAAAATCCCGTCAGTCGCGCCAGCAGCAATGGCTTGCGGCGGGCTGACTGACGGTCAGCTGACGCCTGGTCGGCTGGCTTCTCCGCTACGTCGCCCTCGTCCCCATCCAGCTTGTAGCCACGCGGAGTAACCATGCGAGCGTCGACGATCCGCGTGGAGGCGTTGCCCACGTAGACCGTGGTGAACATGTCCGTCTGCGCCTCGCGCAGGTTGGCCAGGGTCATCACCTGCCAAGACTGCCCCTCACGGCCGATGTTGCGGACGATGCCGCAGACGGTCTCAGGCGACTTGTGCTGGAGCATGATGTCGCAGGCGCGGCGCAGGTAATCAGCGCGTTTGCGCGAGGAGGGATTGTAGAGGACAATCACCATGTCGGATGCAGCCGCTGCTTCCAGACGAGCACGAATCTTTTCCTTGGGAGTCATCAGGTCCGAGAGCGAGATGACCGCAAAGTCGTGCATCAGTGGCGCGCCCAGGACGGCCGCACCACCGTTTGCAGCCGTAACACCAGGGATGACCTCGATGTTTACGGGCTGCTGGCAAGCCGCGTGAGCCTTGTCGTTGAGCTCGTAGCAGAGGCCGGCCATACCGTAGATGCCAGGATCACCGGAGCAGACCATGGCCACATGCCTACCGCGAGCCGCCTCGTCCAAGGCCATCTGGCAGCGCTTGACTTCCCCGCGCATGGGCGTGGTCAGGATCGGCTTGTCGGGATAGAGCTCATGAACCAGGTCAACATAGACCGAGTAACCCACGATGAGTTCGCTGGATGCCAGGGCCTTGCGAGCGCGAATGGTCAGGTCGTCTCTCGCACCAGGGCCAAGTCCCACGATGGACAGGAGGCCACGGGGAACATAGGTGGGCTCGTGAGTGGACTCACTTGCGGCTGACTGGCCGCTGGCTGACTGGACGTCGGCTGACTGGCCGCTGGCTGACTGGCTGGCAGCTGGTGCGGCAACGGTGGTCCCGGACTTCCAGGTCAGCTGGGGGTCAGCCAGGGCCACGGCAACGGTCACGCCGTCAGCTGCCTGCTTGCTCACAGCCAGCTTGCCGCCAGCCGACGCCGCCACAGCAGCTCGTTCGCAGACGTTGTCGACGCCCACGGTCTCCTTCACAAAGTCCGAGCCCGCAAAGTCACCTGGCACCGCCGTCAGCTCCTGGGCCGTGAAGGTCCGGAGCTCCCAGCCTCGATCGGCCGCCAGCTGCGTGACAGCTAGCTCGTCCTTCTTTACGTCAATGGTCGCCAAGACAGACACGGCACCGGGGTCGATGCCCGCGCGAGCCAGGACGCTCATGACCCGACGACGCAGGAGGTCTGGCTCGGTGTCCCTCTTGCAGCCCACGCCTACGCAGGCGATGCGGGGCAGAAGGTGAAGGGTCCGCTGGAAGGGGCTCTTGTCGCCGTCGAGCGTCACGCAGATTCCCACGGGCAAGTCCGCGCCAGTCGCTCCCCCGACGAGCTCCGCCGGGAGCTCGCCCTCCACGGGAAAATCCGACGCGAAGCCCACGCGGTCGCCCGCAAGCAGACGGGCCGAGACCTCCTTTGCCACGTCGCGTTCCACCATCGTGAGCTCCTGGGACTTTGCCCAGACGTCCACGGCAAAGATGCCGTTGACGTCAGTGGCAGTCGAGATAACCGCCTGACCTGCGGTAATGCGGGCTATCGCACGCGCCAGGTCGTTGGCCCCACCCACGTGTCCCGAAAGAAGGGGCACCACATAGACGCCTTTCTCGTCCACGCTGACGACTGCGGGGTCGTGCATCTTGTCCTGGACAAAGGGGGCGATGGCGCGCACGGCGATGCCCGACGCGCCGACAAAGACCAGCGCCCGGCCCTGCTCGAAGCGGTCGGCAACCCAGGCCGAGAGGCTCGTCCCATAGGAGGCAAGGCCGCAGTCGGTCGAGATCCGCTCGGTGGTCACAATCTCCTCGACACGGTAGTGCAAGCTTGCGGCAACGTCAGCACCGTCGCGCTGACTGGCCGCTGGCTGTCCCCCAGCTGACGTTCTGGCGGCAAGCTGACCCCCATCAAGCACCGAGGGAGTCACGTCGCGGAAGTTCGACCACGCGATGTCCCTGTCGCCCGCATTCACGACGGACGGATCCAGGGCTATGGCAATCCTGCGTGCCAGTTTGCAGCCAGCTCGCGTGAAGGCGACCAGTGACACGCGGGTCTCTTGCACGAAACTCTCGTTAGTCTTGCCCATGGCTCTCCTTTGCCTTTCCGCTGGCTGACGTGTCCTCGGTCGGAGGCGCCGCTGTCGCCTTTCGAAAACCTGTCTCGAAGGCGGGATTATACAGCTCAGAGCGGTCGTAGCTGGCGCCCAGGAAACCTCCGACCGTAATCAGTGCCGTGCGATTGATGCCGTTCTCGCGGGCCGCCGCAGCCAGAGTGCCCACGGTGCAGTTGACAATCCGCTGGTCGGGCCAGGTGGCCTTGTAGACGATGGCCGCCGGGGTGTCCTCGGTGTAGGCACCCTGCAGGAGCTCATCCTGCACCTTTTCCAGGAGGCCAGCCGACAGAAAGAGAACCATCGTGCAGCCGTGGAGGGCCAAATCGTGCAGCTTCTCGCCAGCTGGAACCGGCGTCCGACCCTCCATGCGTGTGATGATGACCGACTGCGAGACGGCGGGCAGGGTGTACTCGGCCCGCAAGGCCGCCGCGGCTCCGCTGAATGCCGAGACGCCAGGCGTCACGTCGTAGGGGATGTGCGCGCGATCGAGGGCGTCCATTTGCTCGCGAATCGCGCCGTAGAGAGAGGGGTCGCCGGTGTGGAGGCGGACGGTCGTCTTTCCCGCGCGCTCCGCCTCGGTCATCGACGCGACGACCTCCTCCAGGGTCATGGTGGCGGAGTTCAGGACCTTTGCGTCAGGTCGGCAGTAGCGATCCAGAAGGCTGGGGTTCACCAGCGACCCGGCATAGATTACCAGGTCAGCCTGGCCAAGAAGCTCTGCGCCGCGGACCGTGATCAGGTCTTCCGCACCAGGGCCTGCGCCCACAAAGTGAATCATCGTCTGCCTCCCCGTTCGGTTGTGTGTGATTCGGAGTCGGATGTGAGTATTTCCGGGCCGGTTGTGCGCGGCTCCGGGTCGGTTGTGCGCGTCTCCTGGTCGGTTGTGTGCATCCGGACATCGGTTGTGCGCGTCTCGGCGACGGGAGTGCGCGTCTCTGGACCGGTTGTGTGCGGCTCGGCGACGGGAGTGTGCGTCTCCGAGTCGGTTGTGTGCATCCGGACATCGGAAGTGAGTGACCCACCATCTGGCCCGCCCGAACTGTCCTCGGTTGTGTGTAAATCAGCAACAGAAGTGAGTATCCGCGAACCGAGTGTGTGTAATCCAGCACTCGATGTGTGTATCTCGGCATCGGTTGTGTGTATCCAGGCTTCGGTTGTGTGTACTTCTTGGCCAGACCCAGGTGCAGGTTTAGCGGTATCGAATTTTACAGCAAGGCGTTTACCTGCGGTTTTATAAAATGCATCAGAAGATTCGCTATCCCCAGGATGCTGTAGGTCGCACACATCCGAAGCCTCGTTACACACTTTCGACCCGGGAATACCCACAACCGTATCCGAGTTACACACTTCCGCTCTGGGGTTACTCACATCGGACTGGAAGATACTCACATCCGAAACGGCCTGAGTGTCTTCCCGTGTGGAGGCACTCACAACCGAACCTTGGGTATCCACTTCCGCATCATCAGTACTCACAACCGAACCTTGGGTACTCACAACCACGCCACAGGTACTCACAACCGAACCTGGGGTGCTCACTTCCGCGTCTGGGGTACTCACACTCAGCATCCCGGAACTCACTTCCGCCGTCGCCGCACCCGCCGCCGCACCCGTCGCCGCCGCACCCGCACCCGCTGCCGCGCCCGCCGCCGCACCCGCCGCCGTCTCCACACCCGTCGTCGCCGTCG
>ONBR01000014.1 GCA_900316105.1 uncultured Olsenella sp. | reverse complement strand
CGACAAGAAGGCCGGCTCCGAGGACTACAAGCAGGCCGTCATCGACGCCATCGCGGGCAACACCGTGGAGGGCATTACGGGCAAGATCTCCTATGCGGGCACTGGCGACCCCAAGAAGTCCGTGTTAATTATTGGGATTGGAAATGACGGTTCCGTTACAGTTGCCGATACGATCGAGCCTTCAGATTAGTGAAAGCTCATAGTATCCTTGTAACTTCGGTGAGGTGCCGGGTCGCGCTACTCGGCACCTTTCCATGAAGGTAGGTATTTTCTGTCTCTATTGGTTCGAGAGGAAGTGGTTAGCGTGACTTTCTTGACGCAGGTGCTCAACGGCCTCCAGCTGGGCAGCGTCTATGCGCTTATCGCCTTGGGCTACACGATGGTGTACGGCATCATCCTGCTGCTCAACTTTGCGCACGGCGACATCATCATGGTCGGCTGCTACATTTTGTGGATCGTACTGGCTTCTTTGGGACTCAATCCCTTCCTTGCGATCATCCTGTCCATCGCAGGCTGCACCCTTTTGGGTGTCTTGATCGACAAGGTGGCCTACGCGCCCCTGCGCAACGCCCCGCGTCTGTCGATTCTCATTACGGCAATTGGCGTCTCCTACTTCCTGGAGAACGGCGCACAACTGGTCTGGGGTGCCGACACCAAGGTCATCCCCCAGTTCTTTGACGCTTCCACCATCAACGTCGGTTCCATGCAGTTCTCGCCGGTGGCCATTCTGACCATCGTGGTCACCGCTGCCTCCACTGCAGTCCTGACCTTCCTGGTGCAAAAGACCAAGCTCGGTAAGGCCATGCGCGCCGTGTCCGAGGACATGGGCGCCGCCCGCCTCATGGGCATCAACGTCAACACGACCATTTCCTTCACCTTTGCCCTGGGCTCCGCGCTCGCGGGCATCGGCTCCGTCCTCTATGCCATGGCCTACCTGCAGGCATCGCCCACCATGGGCATCATGCTTGGTACCAAGGCCTTCGTTGCCGCCGTTCTGGGTGGCATCGGCTCCATCCCCGGCGCCGTCATCGGTGGCCTTCTGGTCGGCTTCGCGGAGGTCTTTGTCTCCGCCATCGGTCTGTCCGTCTGGAAGGACGCCGTCGTGTATCTGCTTCTGATCATCGTGCTGGTCGTCAAGCCTACGGGTATCCTTGGCCGCACCATGAATGAGAAAGTGTAAGGAGGGCAGCAATGGCTAAGACTGACGAAATCATCGAGGAGCACAACCCCGTCATCACGGTTGGTGGCAAGGGCAAGGGCGGAAATGCCTCCGAGAAGACCCTGTCCACTCCCGTCCGCTACCTCATCAATGCCGTCCTGTTTGTTTTGATGCTCGTCATTGGTACGTCCATGATCGACGGTGGCATGATCTCCCGCTACCAGAGCACCGTTCTTCAGCAGGTGGGCATCTACATCATCATGGCCGTGTCCCTGAATGTGGCCACTGGCTACCTGGGACAGCTTCCCCTGGGTCATGCCGGCTTCATGTCCGTCGGAGGCTACTCCTGCGCCATCTTCATCATGCGCATGTCTCCCGTGCTGGGCGTTGGACCGCGTGACTTCGTGTTGGGCACACCCGAGACGACGATTCTCTTTATCCTGGGCGTCATCTTTGGTGGTGTCGTCGCAGCAATCTCCGGCATCATCATCGGTATTCCCGCGCTGCGACTCAAGGGCGACTACCTGGCCATCATCACCCTGGGCTTCGCCGAGATCATCCGCGTGGTCATGCTCAACATCGACGACGTCCTCCATATGGACCTGACCGGTGGCGCCAATGGCCTCACGGGTATCCCCAAGTATACGAACTTCCTGAACGTCTTTGTCGTTGTTGGCGTCTCACTCTTCCTCATCCACACGATGATGAAGTCCCGCCACGGCCGTGCCATCCTTGCCATTCGCGACAACGAGATCGCTGCCGAGGCCACGGGCATCAACATCACCTACTACAAGACCCTGGCATTCGTCGTCTCTGCCTTCTTTGCAGGCGTTGGCGGTGGACTCTATGCCGGCTGCGTCGGCGTCATGGCTCCTGCAAAGTTCGGCTTCATGAAGTCGATCGAGATTCTGGTCATGGTCGTCCTGGGCGGCATGGGCTCCATGCTGGGCTCCGTCATCTCCGCTACGGTACTGACGATCCTGCCCGAGGCCCTGCGCACCTTCTCGGACTACCGCATGGTGGTCTACGCCATCGTCCTGATTCTGGTCATGATCTTCCGTCCTCAGGGCCTACTTGGCACCTACGACTTCTCTCTGGGCACCTGGATCCAGAACATCATGAACGGTCGCCTGCCCTGGAAGAACGCCCCAAGGGTTGCCGTCGAGGATACTGCTAAGGAGGTGGGCGCCAATGCCTAGCCCCAACGAGAAGGACAAGGTGGCCTTCCCCAAGAAGAACCGGTCCACCCTGGTCCAGATGGAGACCCCCAACCTCATCCCCGAGCGTGACTTTGGCAAGGATCCCATACTCCAGGCCACCAACCTGGGCATCGACTTCGGTGGCCTGACGGCAGTCGACGACTTTGACATCGCCCTGGGCCGGACCGAGATCTCGGGCATCATCGGACCCAACGGCGCCGGCAAGACCACGGTATTCAACCTCCTGACCAACGTCTACAAGCCCACACGCGGGACCATCCTCCTGGACGGCGTCGACACGGCCGGCAAGTCCATGATCGAGGTCAACAAGATGGGCATCGCCCGTACCTTCCAGAACATCCGCCTCTTTGACCAGATGACGGTCGAGCAGAACATCCTGGTCGGTCTGGGCAACTCCATGTCCACCCACCTTCTGGAGGATATGTTCCGCCTGCCCAAGCACTGGAAGCAGGAGCAGGAGTTCCACGAGAAGGCCCTGGACCTCCTGGACATCTTTGACATGCGCGGGCTGGCAAACGAGCACGCCGGCAACCTTCCCTATGGCGCCCAGCGTAGGCTGGAAATTTTGCGCGCCCTGGCCACCCACCCCAAGGTCCTTCTGCTCGACGAGCCCGCGGCCGGCATGAACCCCAACGAGACCGCTGAGCTCATGGAGAACATCCTCAAGATTCGTGACGAGTTCCAGATTGCCATTCTTCTGATCGAGCATGACATGAGCCTGGTCATGGGCGTCTGCGAGGCCCTGGCCGTCCTCAACTACGGCAGGATTATCGCCAAGGGCACTCCCGAGCAGATTCAGCAGGACCCCGCCGTCATCGAGGCCTATCTGGGCAAGCAGGAGGCGAAGTAGATGTCTACGATTCTTTCGGTCAAGGACCTGCACGTTTCGTACGGTGCCATCAAGGCAGTGCGGGGCATCTCCTTCGACATCAACGAGGGTGAGATCGTGACCCTGATCGGCGCCAACGGTGCCGGCAAGTCATCCACCCTGAACACCATCGCCGGCCTGATCAAGCCCGTCAGCGGTGAGATTGACTTCAAGGGCGAAAACCTGGTGGGCGTCAAGCCCCACAAGATCGTGGAGAAGGGTCTGGCCCTCTGTCCCGAGGGCAGGCGCGTCTTTACCCAGCTGACCTCCGACGAGAACCTCGACATGGGCGGCTACACCCGCACCGACGACGAGAACGCCGAGACGATCGAGAAGGTCTACGAGCGCTTCCCCCGTCTGAAGGAGCGCAAGAACCAGCTGGCCGGCACCATGTCCGGTGGCGAGCAGCAGATGCTGGCTATCGGTCGAGCCCTGATGAGCAAGCCTGAACTTCTGATGCTGGACGAGCCCTCCATGGGTCTGGCCCCCATCCTGGTCCAGGAGATCTTTGACATCATCAAGGCCCTGAACAAGAACGGCACCACGGTCCTCCTGGTCGAGCAGAACGCCTCCATGGCACTGTCCATCGCCGACCGCGGCTACGTCCTGGAGACGGGCACGATCACAAAGACCGGCTCTGGTCAGGACCTCCTGCACGACGACGACGTGAGGAAGGCCTACCTCGGCGGCTAGGGGCATCCATAGTTCTATCTGAGGGGCGGTCCCCCTTGGCTCTGGAGGTTGAAGTCATTAGCAACCTCCCGAACCAAGGGGGGCCGCCGCACATCGGAGGGGTTTCCTATCGGGATACCTAAGACAAGGCAAGCGGGCTCCTCCCATTGGGTCAGAGGATTGTGCCCTTATCAATCCTCTGACCCAATGGGAGGAGCCCGCTTCTTGTGAATTAAGCTATTCCGCTAAGACCTGGGCGCCGACTTCGCTGGCTCGCAGGACGCGTACCCAAAGCCCGTCGATGTGATTTTCCACCATGCCGTTGACGGCCTCTTCCACCTGCTGAGCCATGTAATCCCCGTCGCATACGGCGAGCATCGTGGAGCCCGAGCCACTGATCAGGAAGGCAGCCGCCCCAGCAGCCAGACAGGTGCGGCGCAGGGCCTCGTAGTCTGGGATGAGCCTGGAACGGTAGGGCTCGTGGAGCTTGTCCAGGGATGCGGACGAGAAGAGCTCCAGGTCACCCTGCTCGAGGGCGTGTACGGCAGCCACGCAGTGACCTACCTGCCAGATCGTGGTGTCCAAGGAGACCTTCTTTGGCATGACCTTGCGGGCCTCCTCGGTGCGGACCTCGTAGGGAGGGGCGATGCCCACAAAGCGCACGTTGTCCGCCACGTTCAGGTGGACGGGGTGGGTGCGGCCACGGTCGACGAAGGAGCTGACCAGCCCACCTAGGATGGCGGGTGCCACGTTGTCGGGATGACCCTCGATGTCGCAGGCGATGTCCAGGAGCTGCTGTCGGTCGCGGGAGCTGATCTGATTGACCTTGCCCGATGAACTGCCGTCCTCTTCCAGGAGCCAGGCGGCGTAGACGCCCGCGACTACGCAGGTGGAGCTGGACCCCAGTCCGCCCGAAAGGGGGATGGGTGACTCGATGGTGATGTGGAGCTGCCGAGGCTTCTTGTAGAGTCTGCGGCAGGCTTCCAGGTAAGAGGTCCACACAAGGTTGTCCGCCCCGCGGAACTTCTCCAGACAGCCGTCGATCAGCAGGTGCTTGGCGGGCTCGAAGGAGAAGCGTGCCATCAGGTCCAGGGCAAGTCCCAGGCAGTCAAAGCCTACGCCCACGTTTGCCGAGGTGGCGGGCACCTCTATGACCAGGCGACCGTCCTGGACAGCCTCTGCCGCACTCAACGGAAGATCCTCTTTGCGGACTTCTCCACAAAGTAGGTCATGCTGGAACGCTGACAGGTGGAATCGTGAAGAATCGCGGCGCTGCGCAGGCCCGAGAGCTGAGGAGGCGCGGGCACGCCGGTGACATCCTGGAGCTCGTCCATGCAGGCGAAGTCGTCCATGTTGCCCGTGCGCTCGCCCAGGGCGTCCAGGACGTCGGACGAGAACTTGTAGGCGTTGGCGGTGGACAGGCAGACGCGGGCACGACCCTGGGAGTCGAAGCGGTCCAGGACGGTCTTTGCCACGGCAGTGTGGGTGTCGATGAGCTTGCCCTCCTGCTCCCAGGTCGTACGGATGGTGGCCTTGGTCTCCTTGTCGGTGGCATAGCCGCACTCAAAGGTCTGGCGGAGCTTGGCCAGGTAGTCCTCGCCGATGTTGTAGAAGCCCTTCTGGTTCAGGTCTGACATCCATGCGGAGACCTGCTGGGTGTCACCCTCGGTCAGGTAGTAGAGCATTCGCTCGAGGTTGGAGGAGACCAGGATGTCCATGGAGGGCGAGATCGTCTTCATGAAGGGACGACGGCGATCGTAGATGCCCGTCTCCAGGAAGTCGGTGAGGACCTTGTTTGAGTTGGAGGCCACGATGAGCTTGCCCACTGGCAGGCCCAGGAGCTTTGCGTAGTAGCCAGCCAGTACGTCGCCGAAGTTGCCGGTGGGAACGCAGAAGTCCACCGGGTCGCCAAGCTTGATTGCCCCGCGACGGACCAGCTGGGCATAGGCGTCCACGTAGTAGACCACCTGGGGGACCAGACGACCGACGTTGATGGAGTTTGCGCTGGAGAGGGCCACGTTGTGCTCGGCCAGGCGTGCCGCCAGCCCCTTGTCGGCAAAGATGTTCTTTACCTCGGTCTGGCAGTCGTCGAAGGTGCCCTTGACCCCGCAGACCGCGACGTTGCGGCCCTCCTGGGTGGCCATCTGCAGGTGCTGGATGTCCGAGACCTTGCCCTCGGGGTAGAAGACCGTGACACCGCAGCCGTCGACGCCCGCGAAGCCGGCGAGTGCCGCCTTGCCGGTGTCGCCGGAGGTGGCGGTGACAATCATGATGCGGTCGCCCTCGGGGTCGCGTGCCACGGACATGAGTCGGGGCAGCATCTGCAGAGCCACGTCCTTGAAGGCACAGGTGGGACCATGATAGAGCTCCAGGAGCCAGTCCGATCCCAGGGGAGTGACGGGGGTCACATCGGGGGTATCGAAGTTGTCGGCATAGGCGCCGGCCACGCAGGAGGCAATCTCCTCCGAGGTGTAGTCGGAAAGGAGCATGCCCAGCACGGCGCGCGCGTGCTCGTGGTAGGTCTGTGCGGGCAGCGCGGCCAGATCAAGCTGTTCTTTGCCCAGCTCATCGGATACGTAGAGGCCGCCATCGGGTGCGATGCCCGTCAGGATAGCTTGCTTACTTGTTACAAAGTTGTTTACATCACGCGTGCTGTGATAGAACATTTCCACGTGTGCTCCTCGTCCTTGTGGGTAGGGCATACGAGTTGTACTATAGCGCAGCGTTTCTGTACGCAGCGCGGCCGTCACATACTGGAAAGATTGGATTGCCATGAAGATTGCTCTACTTGGTCATGGAACCGTTGGCAGGGGAGTCGACCAGATCATCACCCAGAGGGTTGATGGCGTCGAAGTTGCCCGCATTCTGGAGCTTCCCGACCGCCTGACCGAGCCGCGCATGACTTCCAACTTCGAGGACATCCTACGCGACCCCGAGATAGAGCTGGTCGTGGAATGCATGGGTGGTCTCGAGCCTGCGCATACCTATATAGTTGACGCCCTTGCCGCCGGCAAGAGCGTGGTCACCTCCAACAAGGCGGTCGTTGCCGCCCACTTCGATGAGTTCGTCTCCCAGGCCAAGGCCACGGGAGCCACCTTCCTCATCGAGGCCACCTGCGGAGGCGGCGTCCCCTGGATCGCCTCGATCGAGAAGGCCCGTCGCATCGACCAGATCGAGTCCTTCTCGGGCATCATGAACGGCACGACCAACTTCATCATCGACGCCATGGTCAAGCAGGGCGCTGACTTCGGTGACGTCCTCAAGCAGGCCCAGGAGCTGGGCTATGCCGAGCGCGACCCCTCCGCCGACATCGACGGCATCGACGTTCGCAACAAGACCTACATCGCCGCCTGCGTCGCCTTCGGCTGCGCCTGTGTGGAGGATTTCCCCGTCACGGGCCTGCGCACGATTACCAAGGCGGACATCGACCTCTTTGCCCAGAAGGGCCTCACGGTCAAGCTCCTCGGCCGCGGCGTCCAGGAGGACGGCCGCTACGCCGTCAGCGTCGAGCCTGTGGCCCTCTCGTCCGACACGCTGGAGGCCCACGTTCCCACCAACTTCAACTTGCTCTCCCTCGTGGGCACTACGGTGGGCGAGCTCAAGTTCTACGGTCAGGGCGCGGGCATGCTTCCCACGGGCAATGCCATCGTCCAGGACGTGATCGACTACAGCCAGGGCCGCCGTCCCGTCTATGATTTCTCTGGCGAACTCACCTACGACGAGGACTTGCTCAAGGGCGACTACGTCCTGCGCACCACCGCTGAGGTCGAGGGCTCCGAGCCCTACGCACCCGGCGCGGTCCTGGTCCACGACGTCAACGCGGCACAGGCTCGCGCACTCTTCCAGAAGGCCCTGAACGAGGATGCCAGCTCCTTTATGGCTGCGCTCCCCAAGGAGGCATAGGACATGATCAAGGTCGCAAAGTTCGGCGGCTCCAGCGTCGCGGACGCAGAGCAGTTCAAGAAGGTCAAGGGCATCGTGGAGAGCGACCCCGACCGTCGCTTCGTCGTGGTCTCCGCCTCGGGCAAGCGCTTCAGCGGTGACAACAAGATCACCGACCTCCTTCTGCTGGTAAACGCCCACATTCAGTACCACGTGGACTGCTCCACCCTGCTCAAGGAGATCGAGCAGCGCTACGTGGACATCGCCGACGAGCTGGGGCTCAAGTACCCCATCGCCCAGAAGTTCGAGGAGTTCTCCTCGATGATTCAGTCCCTCTCGCCCAAGTACGTGGTCTCCCGCGGCGAGTGGTTCACCGGCCAGCTCATGGCCGAGTACCTGGGTATGCCCTTCCTGGACGCCCAGGACGTGATCATCTTCCATCACGACGGCAAGGTGGACATGCAGCGCACCCAGATGCGCCTGCGTGACGCCGTCCAGCGCCTGGGTCATTTTGTGATGCCTGGCTTCTACGGCGCAACGGTCGACGGCGTGGTCAAGCTCTTTGACCGTGGCGGCGGCGACATCTCCGGTGCCATCCTGGCCCGCTGCATCGACGCGAACCTCTATGAGAACTGGACAGACGTCTCGGGCTTCCTCTCCGCTGATCCCCGCGTGGTGGACAACCCCCGCACCATTCACCGCATCACCTTCGACGAGATGCGCGAGCTCTCCTACATGGGCGCCTCGGTCCTTCAGGAGGACTCGATCTTCCCCGTGCGCGAGGTGGGCATCCCCATCCAGATCAAGAACACCAACCGTCCCCAGGACGAGGGCACCATCATCCGCGAGACTGCTGAGGAGGGCCGTCGCGAGCACCTGCTCACGGGCATCGCCGGCAAGAAGGACTTCATGTCCGTCCACATCCAGAAGGCCCACATGTCCAACAAGGTGGGCATCATCCGCAAGGCCCTCTCGGTCTTCGAGAACTACGGCATCTCCGTCGAGCACGTGCCCACGGGCGTTGACTCCTTCGGCGTCGTGGTCAACGGCTCCGACGTGAAGGACAACATCTACTCCATCGTCAATGACCTGCAGAAGGAGCTCAAGCCCGATAGCGTCAACGTCGTGGACCAGCTGGCCCTGATCTCGGTCGTCGGCAGGAACATGTCCCGTCGTGCCGGTACCTCTGGCCGCGTTTTCGGTGTACTGGGTAACGCCGGCATTAATATCCGCATGATCACCCAGAGCTCCCAGGAGATCTCGATCATCATGGGCGTGAACAATTCCGACTTTGAGCGTGCCATCAAGTGCATCTACGACAACTTCGTGGACACCGAGATGGTGGACATCCCCCACCAGCAGTAGGAGGCCGAAATGGCAGACAAGGTAGTGGCAATCCTGGGCGCGACGGGCGTCGTCGGCACCCAGATGAGGCAGTGCCTCGAAGAGCGCGACTTTCCGGTAAAGAAGCTCATTCCTCTGGCGAGCGCCCACTCCGCGGGCAAGAAGCTCACCTTCAAGGGCGAGGAGGTGGAGGTCCAGGAGGCAAAGCCCGAGGCCTTCGAGGGCGCCGACATCGTCCTGGGCGCCGTGGGCGACGACCTGGCCAAGGAGCTCCTGCCCGAGGCGGCCAGGCGCGGCGCCGTCGTGGTGGACAACTCCCACGCCTTCCGCCTGGACCCCGATGTGCCCCTGGTCATCCCCGAGATCAACGCCGAGGATATTGCCAACCACCCGCGCAACATCATCGCCAACCCCAACTGCGCCACCATCATCGGCCTGGTGCCCACCTACCCCCTACACAAGGTGGCTGGGCTCAAGCGCATGATCGTCTCCACCTACCAGGCGGCTTCCGGCGCAGGCATGCCTGGCCTGAGGGAGCTCCAGCGCGAGATGGGCGTCCTTGCCAATGGCGGCGAGATGGGTGATACCGCACCCTTCGCCTACCAGCTGGCGGCAAACCTCATTCCCCAGATTGGCTCCTTCAAGGACGAGGCCTACACCTCCGAGGAGTGGAAGATGCAGAACGAGGGTCGAAAGATCATGCATCTGCCCGAGGTCCGCGTGAACTGCACCTGCGTCCGCGTGCCTGTCATGAGGTCTCACTCCGAGTCCATCACCTGCGAGTTCGAGCGTCCCATCAGCCCGGACGAGGCTCGCGAGATCCTGGCCTCCGCTCCTGGCGTCAAGGTCGTGGACGACCCCGCAAACCTGGGCTACCCCATGCCGCTTGACACCTCTGACCAGGACCTGGTCTATGTCGGCCGCATCCGCCGCGACCTCTCTGCACCCGACGGCGTCAACTCGCTGACCTTCTGGTGCTGCGGCGATCAGATTCGCAAGGGTGCAGCAACCAACGCGGTACAGATCGCAGAGCTTTTGTAAGAGAAACGGGACGAACGTCTTTCCTGGGAGGCCCCGACCATTGCTCCAGTGCTCAAACATCTCGCTTCGCGAGAACCGCGTCTGGATGAATGGTCGGGGCCTCCCTGTCGACGGATTCGCCCCGTTTCAGGCCTTTGTAACGGGGACGGGCAATTGGCGCGCGATTTGCGCGCCTTTTTTATGGACGTTAGGGGTCCAGAGGGCTCTGAGGGGCCTGGAATGTGGGTCGCTATGGCTCATCGCCGGAATTTATATGCATAATTGATGGCTGTTTATGCGCCGTAAACTGAGCTTCCGTTTAAACTCCACATTCGAATAGGAAAAACAGGAGTTGGCTCCTTATTTCCGCAGTTGGCAACCTTGGCTAACATTTCGAGTGCGGAGTTAGGTCGTACCCCCAAAAGTATGCAATCAATTTATTGCATGGAAACCAGGAACATATGGCTTAACTGTCTCCGTCTGACGGCTTAAAGCGGCTCTCATGGCCTCGGTAAGGCCGTGCTCAAGCCCCTGCGTAACGTGTGGGTCAAATGACGCTGCCTCTTTTTGTGTAAACTAGGTTTGAATGACTAGGATCTGCCGCTTTTGCGGCTTGTTTTGGCACTGCGCGTCACGAGGGGAGGGGAGCCATGGCACAAGCGGATTTGAATCGTTCACGATCCAGACGTCGTCCCACGCGCCGTGGTTCGGTTCCGACGCAGGTGCGTCCCCAGACCCGCCCCCAACGTCAAATGCGTCCTAAGGCCCAGCCACACCAACCGGCCCAGGCTCAAGTCCAGCCTCGTTCTACCAATGTCCCCCTAGTGCAGCAGCAACCCCAGCCTCCTTCTGTCAATGATGAGTCCTACGTCCCCCAGACGGCTGAGGAATATCGCAGGACGCCCACGCGTCGCCAGGACCAGCTTCGCTCCCTGAGGCCGAGCCGCGCGACGTGGGTCATGCTGGTTCTCTATGCCCTGGGCTGGGTCTATAGTCTGGCCGACTTCTGGCTGAACTTCAGCAGTCTTTCCATGGAGAGCTGGGCCCTCAAGCATCTGACTCTGCTCATGGCGGTCTTGGCCTTTGGTCTTGCCGCTGCGGTTGGTTATCAAAAGGAGATGGGCTTCGTCCGCTGGGTCTCTGTGCCACTTTCGGGGCTCTTCCTTGCCTTGCTCGCGATTCTCACTCTGGTGATGGGTCAGCGTATGCCTGGCGGAGAGGCCCTGCTCTCTGGCGTTGGCATGTCCGTCTGGGGGTACGCTCTTACGGGTATGGTCACTGCCGTCCTGGGCATGTGGGGTGGTATGGGGCTTCGCGGGTCCCATCACAAGCGCCTTCTCCGTCGCGGTCTCTAGCAAAATCGGCGCACTCCCATACGTTGGGCGCGACAGGGCTCTCCGAGGGTTTTGTCGCATTCAATGTTGCGGTGCCGTCTCAAGTG
Source organism: uncultured Olsenella sp. (assembly GCA_900316105.1). GTDB lineage: Bacteria > Actinomycetota > Coriobacteriia > Coriobacteriales > Atopobiaceae > Olsenella_F. Next base: position 51,680 of record ONBR01000014.1, on the reverse strand, counting down.
GTCTTTGGCTATCTCAAATCCTTACCCTCTGGTCTAGAATGTGTAACGCTATAAACTACGACCTTCTTTTCCGGAGGAACTATGGCACTTTCCAAGGAGGACGTGGCCGGCATCGCCGACTACGCCCGCATAGCTCTGAACGAGCAGGAGCTCGAGGAGATGACGACCTACATGAACGAGGCCGTCGACCTGCTCGAACCCATCAGGCAGTACGACCTTACCGGGGTCGAGCCCACCTACCATCCCATCGGCGACCTCTCCAACGTGATGAACGACGACATCGTGGACGACTCCGTCCGCGCCCTTCCCCTGGATGTCGCCCTGCACAACGCAGGTTCCTCGCACGAGCGCTACTTCCGCGTCCCGTCCATCTTGGGTGATACGGAGGGTGATCGCTAATGGCAAACTTCGACGAGCTTTCCGCAGCCCAGATCGCGGCCGGTGTCACCGCGGGAGACTTCTCTGCCACGGAGCTGGCAAAGGCCTCCCTGGATGCCCTTGACCAGCGCGAGCCCCAGGTCCAGGCCTTCCTGCAGACCTCGGCCGACCTTGCCCTTGCCGCAGCCGAGGCCACGGACCAGAAGCGCGCCGCCGGTGAGGAGCTTGGTCCCCTGGCTGGCGTCCCCGTTGCCTTCAAGGACAACATGCACCTGGTGGGCACCCGCACCACCTGCGCCTCCCGCATGCTGGAGAACTACGACTCCACCTTTACGGCCACCTGCGTCCAGCGCATGCTCGATGCCGGCGCAACCCCCATGGGAAAGGCAAACATGGACGAGTTCGCCTTCGGCTCCTCCACGGAGTCGAGCGCCTTCCATCGGACCAACAACCCCTGGGACACCGACAGAGTTCCCGGAGGCTCCTCGGGTGGCTCCGCTGCCGCCGTCGCCTCCGGCGAGGTCACCCTCTCCCTGGGCTCCGACACGGGCGGATCCATCCGCCAGCCGGCCTCTCTCTGCGGCGTAGTTGGCATGAAGCCCACCTACGGCGCAGTCTCCCGTTACGGCGTCGTGGCCTTTGGCTCCTCCCTGGACCAGGTCGGCCCCTTCGGCCGTCGTGTCGAGGATGTCGCCCTGGCCATGAACGCCCTGGTCGGCTCTGGCCGTGACCCCTACGACTCCACCAGCCAGGACTGTCCCGTGGACTTCCTGGAGCACCTGGACGACCCCATCGAGGGTCGCATCGTTGGCATCGTTCCCCAGCTCATGGAGGTTGAGGGCCTGACCGACGAGGTCAAGGCCGCCATCGCCGGCGCCCGCAAGGTCCTGGAGGACCAGGGTGCAAAGGTCGTCGAGGTCGACCTCCCCAACATCGCCTCTGCCATTGCCGCCTACTACGTGATCGCCCCCTGCGAGGCCTTCTCCAACCTGGCCCGCTTCGACGGCGTCCGCTACGGCTACCAGGAGGAGGGCTGCTCCACCCTGGCCGAGCAGACCTCGCTCAGCCGTGCCCATGGCTTCGGCGAGGAGGCCAAGCGCCGCCAGATGCTGGGCGCCTACCTCCTGTCCTCGGGCACCTACGACAAGTACTACTATCCCGCGCAGCAGGTCCGTACCCTGATCACCCAGGACTACGTCAACGCTTACAAGCAGTGCGACGTGATTCTGATGCCCGCGGCGCCCCGTACCGCCTTCAAGTTCGGGGAGATCTCGGACCCCACCCAGATGTACGCGTCCGACATGTTCACGATCTCCAACAACATCGCGGGCAATGGTGGCATCTCCGTGCCCCTGGGCCTGGGCAAGGACTCTGGCCTGCCCGTTTCCGCCCAGCTTCAGGGCCCTGCCTTCAAGGACCGCTCCCTCCTCACCTTCGCCCGTGCCATCGAGCGCGGCGTGGACGCGGGCTCGGGCCTGGGCAAGGGCGCACCCGTCGCACCTGACTTCGCAGGAAGGGGAGGTGAGCTCTAATGAAGAAGCTCCAAGATGTCCTGAAGGACTGGGAGGCCGTCATCGGCCTGGAGGTCCATACCGAGCTCACGGCCCTGGACACAAAGATGTTCTGCAACTGCAAGCTCAGCCACGACGATCCGCCAAACACCAACGTCTGCCCCGTCTGCCTGGGCATGCCCGGCGCCCTGCCCGTTCCCAACAAGAAGGCCATCCAGTCCATCGTGATGGCCGGTCTTGCCACGAACTGCCAGATCCAGCGCCACTCCATGTTCTATCGCAAGCACTACTTCTATCCTGACATGGCAAAGAACTTCCAGACCACCCAGGGCCCCGTTGCCTTCTGCATGTATGGCCACCTGGACCTGGAGGTTTCCGGTGACGGCGCAAAGGAGCGCCCCGAGGGCACCGTGACTGGACAGGACACCGTTGCGGCCCACGACCAGCCCCATCCCGTGGTGCCCGAGCGCGCCGCTGACGGCTCCTACACCGTGCCCATCCGCATCCTCCGCATCCACATGGAGGAGGACGCGGCAAAGATGGTCCACTCCGGTGGCGAAGAGGGCCGCATCACTGGCGCCTCCGAGTCCTTCATTGACTACAACCGCTGCGGCACGCCCCTGATCGAGCTCGTCACCGAGCCCGACCTGCGCACTCCCGAGGAGGCCCGCCTCTTCATGGAGAAGCTCCAGCAGACCTTCCGGACCCTGGGCATCTCTGACTGCTCCATGGAGTCCGGCTCCATGCGTTGTGACGGCAATATCTCACTCCGCCGCCGCGGTACCACCGAGCTGGGCACAAAGACCGAGATGAAGAACATCAACTCCTTCAAGAGCCTCCATGACGCCCTGGAGTACGAGATCTGCCGACAGGCGGAGGTCCTCGAGGAGGGCGGCATCGTCTACCAGGAGACCCGTCACTGGGAGCCCTCCAACCGCCGTACCGTGGTCATGCGTGTCAAGGAGACGGCGGACGACTATCGCCTCTTCCCGGATCCCGACCTGGCGCCCTTCGACCTGACGGATGACTTCATCGAGGGCGCACGTGCTCGCATACCTGAGCTCCCCGACGCAAAACGCGACCGTTACGTCTCCGACTTCGGCCTCAAGCGTGCCGACGCCGCCCAGATCGCGGGCGACCCCGCCACGGCGTCCCTCTTCGAGGAGGCTGCGGCTGCCGTGGACAAGAAGGCCGTGCCCACCGCGGCCAACGTCGTGGTCAACCTCCTGCCTGCCTTTGGTGCCATCACCGCGGCACAGACGGCTTCCATCTCGAAGCTCCTGGCGGCCGACGCCATCACCTTTGCCCAGGCACGCGAGGTTCTGGAGGCCGTAGACGGCACGGACCAGGACCCCGAGAAGGTCGTGGACGAGCGTGGCATGCGTCAGTCCACAGATACCGGTGCCCTGGAGCCCGTGGTGGACGAGGTCCTTGGCCGCTGCACCGACCAGGTCCAGCAGTACAAGGACGGAAACAAGAAGGTCGTCGGCTTCCTGGTCGGTCAGTGCATGAAGGCCTCCAAGGCCGCTGGCGTCAAGGGCAATCCCAAGCTCTTCAACCAGATGCTGACGGCCAGGCTGGAGGCCTAGGCGGCGGCTCGCTCCTGGCTCTTTGCACGTCCCGGCTGTTGTCGCGCCCTACAGCGCGGCCGACCATCGGGCACGTTCAACCATAGGTCCACAAGAAGGGCGGCTCCTAATCAGAGCCGCCCTAACTCGCCCGAGCTTGTCTGCTTGCATGCCCCTCTTGGGCGCACCTACTTGCCCAGGGCGTCCATGGTCTTGTTCATCATGTCGGCCGAGTCCACCGCTGCGCCGCCCATCATTACCGTGTCCTTGGTGCGGATGATGCTGGCGGCGCACGCTGCCAGCACGAGTGCCATGCCAATGCCAACCAGGCCTTTCAGGAACTTCTTCTTCATCTTGGGCTGCGCCTCCTTGTGGAGTTCAATAGTCAGTTTCCAGTATGCAGACGTAGCCATGGGCTCCCGCAAGCTTGGCGTTAAGTCTGTGTCAGCTCTTTCCCATTTGTCTCACTGGCACGGTTCCGACACGCAATGAGACAAAAATGGCCTGTCCCCATTTGTCTCACTAGGCTTGGGGCATGATCTTGCGGAAGAGCTCCACGACCTCCTCGTGGGTGGCCTCGCGGGGGTTACCGGGATAGCAGGCGTCGTTCAGGGCGTCGGTTGCCAGCTGGTCCAGGTCCTCTTCGACCAGGCCCTTGCAGGTTTTGGGGATGCCCACGTCCTCGCCCAGCTGACGGACGGCGGCGATGCCGGCGGCTGCGGCCTCCTCGTCGGTCATGCCCGTGGTGTCTACGCCCATGGCGCGGGCGACCTCTGCCTGGCGCTTGGCCACGACCGGCTTGTTGAACTCCATGGAGATGGGCAGGAGCATGGCGCAGGCCACGCCGTGCGGGGTGTCGTAGTGGGCCGAGAGCGTGTGGGCCATGGCGTGGTCGATGCCCAGGCCCACGTTGGAGAAGCCCATGCCGGCGATGTACTGGCCCAGGGCCATACCCTCGCGGCCCTCAGCGGGCTTGCCGCTCTTGGCCTCGGCGTAGGCGGCGCGCAGGTGGCTGGAGATCAGCTCGATGGCCTTGTAGTGGAACATGTCGGAGAGCTCCCAGGCACCCTTGGTGGTATAGCCCTCGATGGCGTGGGTCAGGGCGTCCATGCCAGTGGCAGCGGTCAGGCCGGCGGGCATGGAGGACATCATGTCGGGGTCGACGACGGCCACCTCGGGGATGTCGTTGGTGTCCACACAAACGAACTTGCGGACCTTCTCGGGGTCAGTGATCACGTAGTTGATGGTGACCTCGGCCGCTGTGCCGGCGGTGGTGGGCACGGCGATGGTGAAGACGGCGTGCTTCTGGGTGTCGGCCACGCCCTCCAGGGAGCGGACGTCGGCGAAGTCGGGGTTGTTCACGATGATGCCGATGGCCTTGGCCGTGTCCATGGATGAGCCGCCGCCGATGGTCACGATCATGTCGGCGCCGGACTCCTTGAAGGCTGCCACGCCGTCCTGGACGTTCTGGATGGTGGGGTTGGGCTTGATCTGGGAGTAGAGGCTCCAGGGGATTTCGGCGGCGTCAAGAAGGTCGGTCACCTTGGAGGTGACGCCGAACTTTACCAGGTCGGGGTCGGAGCAGACGAAGGCCTTCTGGTAGCCGCGGCGCTTGATCTCGCCGGGGATCTCCTTGATGGCGCCAGACCCGTGATAGGAAATGGTGTTGAGTACGAAACGATTGACTGCCATGCTTCCTCCTTGTGATGTGGGATGTAGGACCCAGGGGGAATCGTAGCAGGCGGGCAGTCAGGTGGCGGCCAGAGGTCGGCAGGGTGTCGGCCTACCGCTATGAAATGGCTCCGCGAGCGTGTGGGGGAGAGGGACGGGTGTAAACTTTCAGCATGATGTCTGCAAGCTTGCGACAAGGCGGGAGCGAGCTTTCAATCAGGTGGGTGCTCTATTTTGCCGGACCACGAGAGGGGAGAGACAATGGCAGACGCGCATAAGCAGCGGTCGGACGAGTCCCAGACCCAGCCAAGCGATCGTCGCCGGCGGTCGGACCAGCCCCGGCACTGGCGCACAGATTCCAGCCAGCGCCAGCCTCGGTCAATCAAGACCTTCTTGCGCTTTGGAGTCTCGTCTCTCTCTGCTACGGGCATCGACCTCTTCCTCTTCCAGAACCTCTGCAACCTCCTGCGCAGCCAGCTGCCTGTGGTCTACGTGACCGTGGCGACTGTCTTGGCGCGGCTGGTCTCGGCCACCTACAACTATCTGGTCAATTACCGTCTGGTCTTTCGGAGTGACAGCTCTCACAAGCAAAGTGCGGTCCGTTTTGCGGCCCTGGCGGCTGGCGTCATGGTGGCCAGCGCCCTTCTCACGACGTTGGGCGTCCACCTGGTTCACGATGTCAACGCCCAGGTGCCCGAGCTTTTCGTCAAGATGTTCGTGGACGTCTGTCTCTTCTTCGTCAACTACAGCTTCCAAAAGCGCTTCGTCTACTAGGACCAGCGCCGAGTGGCTACAGGTGCCACGTTTCGGATTGCCTGCGTCGCGATCCTATGCCGTGACCTCAAGCGTCGCCAGCAGGGCCTTGTGGTCGGTGCCGGCAATCTCGACGTTCTGGAGGTTGCCTACGCGGATGCCCGAGCCCTTGGTGTAGACGATATGGTCGATTTCGATCATGGGCGGAATCTTGCTGTTTGCGGGATAGGACATGTGGAATCCCTCGCCCGCCTGCTCGCCTGCGTCTACGAAGGTGTCTCCCAGAAGCTCGCGGAAGCGGGCGTGGTCCCAGGTGGCATTGAAGTCGCCCATGATCACGTAAGAGTGATCGTAGCCGGCAAGGGACTGAATCGTCCCCAGGCCCTCGCTCCAGAGTCCCTGTCCTCCCTTGTGGGGCGAGTTGGGGTGTGCCGACACGAAACGGACCGCCTTGCCGCCCAGGGTCAGGTCTCCCGCCGGCATGGAAGAGGTCTCGATGGGGAGGAGGTTCGTGTTTTGGTCGTCCATCTGGACCACGGAAAAGAGGACGTTGGTCCCGCCGTTGTCCCATTGTCCGCTCGCGCCAAAGACGTAATGGGGGAGTACCTGGTAGATGCCAGCGTTCTTGAGGTCATTGAGCATGGAGGGAGTAACCTCCTGCAGGGCCAGGACCTCCACCTTCTGCTCGCGCACGGTGGCCACGATCTGCGCCGCTGACGCGCCTCCATGCAGGGTGTTGACGGTCATGACGCGGACGACGTTGTCCTGGGTGTTGGGGCTGGTGCCAGTGGAGATGCTGGTGGCCTGGGTGGCCTCGGGGCTCAGGGGGTGACGGGGCAGGAAGTAGCCGATGTGCCAGGACACCAGGATCACCAGGCAGACGGCCGAGACCACGGTGAGGAAGCGGCGGTGAAAGAGGAAGGCCAGGACAACCACTGCCAGCGTGGGCAGGACGGCGAAGGGAACGAAGGAGACCAGCTCGGGAATCATCCTCCCAGAGGCCATGCTTGCGGGGACCATGCGCGCTGCCATGAGGACGAGCACGACCAGCATGCCCAGCCACATGATTGTGCTGATCAGGCCATGGCTGGGCTCCTCGTGGAACCAACGCGAGAAGAAGCCAGGCCTATGATTGTCTCTGCTCATACGGTGTCCTTAGTGGCAAATCGGGGGTAGCCCCCTGGTCCTGACGTCCAATCAGGGGCTAGCCCCCGATTGGACGCATTTTGTGACAATAGTGCCAGGCACTATTGTCACATCCCGTTTCTAGTCCAGGCCAGTCACACCACCGACGATCATGGCGACGATGGAGATGATGATTGCCCCTATGAAGGCCGAGCCAAAGGACTGGATGTAGATGCCCGCGTGAAAAATCTCGCGCGAGAGGAAGCTGGCCAGCTGCAGCATGAGGGCATTGATGACCAGATAGAAGATGCCCAGCGTGATGATGGTGAGGGGCAAAGAGATGATGTTCATGATCGGCTTGACTGTGGCGTTCACGAGCGCGAGCACAAGCGCGCACATGATGGGTCCCAGCCAGGCTCCTCCGACGGTCTCGATGCCGGGAACCAGCCAGACGGCGACCATGGTGGCAAGGGTGAGTACGACCCAACGTCCGATAAAGCCCATGAGAACTCCTTTCGACTCGCGTGGCAATTGTATACCCCGATTTTTGAGCTTCCTTGCGCGGGGAAGACAATCCTGTGGCTTGGCTTGCTGCTCCGCTTGCACCGCCCAGGCGTTCCATTGCCCAGACTCGGGCGTATTTTCCAGCCGCTTTGCTGGTTGCCAATCGCCAGACCGCAGAGTTGTTGCGCAACAGTATTGGTGACCAACATTATAAAATGATGACTGCGTTGAAGATGATTCAAAGACGGGCCGGGCACCTGCCACGCCGTCGATGTGGTCCGAGAGGGGATTGCTATGAGCGACTTTGATATCGAGTCAGATTACGAGGCGGACGAGCCCACTCCCGTGGTCGGCTTGACCGACGCACACCTGGTCTTGGGCAAGCTCGAGGCATCTAGGGCAGAGGCGTGCCAGCGCCTGGGCGAGACCTTCTATGAGCTGTCGCTCACGGACCCGTCCCTGAGGCCTGGCTTCGAGGAGCTGCTGGACAGCATCAGCGAGTTGGACGGGCAGATCAGGGATGCATGTGGTGTGATTCTGAGCAGGCAATCATTTGACCCTGCTGATGCCATTGGGTCTGAGAATGAGGGCTGGACCATCGCCGACGATGATGAGAATACCGTTACGGTAGGTGATGAGTCAGGGCAGACCTTCGAGGATGAGGCTGCTGCCGAGCCGGAGGGGGCAGCTCCTGCCGGAGAGGAAGTCCCCGAGCTGGCAGAGGGGCTATCGGAGCCTGCTCCTGAGGCCGAGCCTGAGCCCGAGCCCGAGCCCGCGACGGAGCCGGAGCCGGAAGTCGAGCCTGAAGCGGAGTCCGAGCCCGAGCCGGAAACCGAGCCGGAGCCGGAAGCGGAACCCGAGCCGGAGCCCGCGGCGGAACCCGAGCTGGAAGCCGAGCCCGAGCCGGAAGCCGAACCCGAGCCGGAAGCCGAGCCTGAAGCAGCCCAGGGCTCTGGCTCAAAGCTGGACTTCGACCTTCCCTTCGACCTTGCGGCAACGGTCGTCCTGGACCGTGACTTCCCAAGGCCTAGCCAGCACAAGACGGTCACCCCGGTGGTAGCCATGGATTCCGACGACGCCGCTGCAGGGGAGGGGACTAAGCCCCGTACCTGCCCCTCCTGTGGTTCCGTGCTGGATGACGGCGACCTCTTCTGCTCCGCGTGCGGCACCAGGATTGTCCCCGAGGAGCCCGATTCCGAGCCTGAGCCTGAGGTCGATTCCAGCGCCATTGCCGATGTCTTTGCGCCTACGGTCTCCTATGAGGAGGCTCAGGCCCAGCATGCTCCCGAGCCCATGCAAAACATCCCAGCCAGCATCGACAGCGATCCAGTTCCCCCGGTTCCGCCCGCGGGATTCCCGAACGGTGCACCCACGGCATCCCTGCCCCTGGAGACGCCTGATTCCGAGCAGGCTGCACCCTTCATGCCAACTCCCGAACCTGCACCAGCGGCTCCCGCTCCGACAGAGCCTGAGCCTGAGGACCATGGCTACAAGTTCTGCCCCTCCTGCGGGGCACCGGTGGAGCCCGGCTTTAGGTTCTGCATGCAGTGCGGCCAGAAGCTCTTCTAGACACGTGTTGCCCTGAGTGCGGAGCAAGGGTAAAGGAAGGGGCAAGCTTCTGTACTCACTGCGGCCATCGACCACCTTCTCAATGATGACATCTTCTATACGTTGTCGGGTGGCACCCTGGTTAAGCAGACGGGTGCCTCAAAGGATGCTCAAGGGCTTGCCATGTACGACGTCTCCAATAAGACGCCGCTGGCCACTCTTTCCAGAGCCTCTGGCTAGACCGAAGTTTTTGGGGTAGGCTTGTCGCCCCCACATCTGGGTCTCATTACTGTCGCACCCATCCGCTACCATGATGTGCAAATGGAAACGGTTGGGTTCAAATGATTGCAAAGAAGGGAGTCTCCCTTTTTTGCGATGCCGGACGGGATGAGGCCGATGGCTCTGCAGATTCAGTGGACAAGGGACGAGCGCCTGATGGGGGCCGACGTGGTTCAGCTCCTCAGGGAGCGACTTGCGGCGGGGGAGGACCCGACGGTCTTTGTCCCTGGCTACGACCAGCAGCTCCAGGCCCAGCGGCAGCTGGCCCATGCAGGCGGCCTCTCCCTGGGCGTCACCACGACGACCCCTCTGGCTTGGGCAAAGGAACGTTGGGGCGTCTGGGGTGATGGCAGTCAGCTCGTGGACGGCATGAGCAGACGCCTTCTGGTGCGCGTTGCCATGGCTGCGTTCAACGACATGCCGGGAGACGAAAAGCTGGCGGAGAACCCCGGAACGGTCCACCTGCTGGGGCAGCTGGCCACGCAGGCCCTGCCCTGGTTGCCCCTGGCGCCAGACGGGTCTTTGGACCTGGTCCATGCCTCCTGTCTGAGCCTCACCGACGGCGAGCGGACGGCCATTTCCGTCGTGGGGCGCTATGCCTGCGAACTTCGCATCCGTCATCTCATCGAGAAGTCCGAGCTCTTCTACCAGCTTGTAGATTCCCTGCTAGAAGCAGGTGTTTCGCTTGGCCCCATGGTTGTCGTGGGCTACAGCTCCATGGGTCGCGCCTTGCGCCACCTGCTGGCGGAGCTCTCCCGTCACACGCAAGTGACCATCGTCTTCTTGGCAGGAAACGCCGAGTACCAGGCGGCCTGCCGGGACCTGGCCGGTCAGCTGGGGGCAGAGGTCGGCGAGCCCTCGCTGCCAAAGGGCGAGCTTCCCTACCAGCGCGAGGGGGAGCTCCAGGACCTTCTGGACGGTCTCTTCTGCGGGAGAGAGCACTTCCTGGATGCGGGTGGCGCCGTCTCCCTCCTGGAGGCTGAGGGGGTCCATGCTGAGGCGGAACTCGTGGCCCGCCGTGTGACAAGGCTGGTGGACGATGGTGCGTCCAGCGTCGCCGTGGTGGCTCCCGACCTTGCGCGCGCCTGGAGGGAGCTTGCGCCAAAGCTCAGCGCCCGCGGCATATCCTGCCAGGGCGAGCTTCGCGTCGCCCTTCGCGACAGCAAGGAGAGCCAGGCATTCTTTGATTACGCCCACGCGGTCGCTCGTCTGGCCGAGCTGGACCAGACCTGGCCCGAGCTTGAGCAGACGCCGGAGGGCAAGTACGTGCGCTTGGGCTCCATGGACTGGTGGCCGCCTCGCGAGCTGACGGAGTTCCTCCTGTCGGACCTCTCCTTCGTTCCCACCGAGCAGGCCTGGCGCCTGGACCTGAACTGGCGAAAGAACCGCCTCCTCACGCCTGCGGACGTCCTGCAGTCCCTCCAGAACCCCAAGCGCACCAGCGTCCCCGTGGCTCAGGCGACGACCGAGCTCCTGAAGGGTCGCTTGGGTTCCGCGGCGTCCAAGCTCCTGGCTCCCCTTGCCGGGCGGATCGAGCCAGGTCTGGACGACTATGTGCGTGGCCTAGACGGCAAGGAGGTCTGGCAGACGGAGCGTGCCCAGGACCAGCTGGCGGATACCAGCTGCGTGGGCATCCTCAGCCAGCTGATCAAGGTGGCCTCCACCCTGAAGCAGCTGGGCTTTACCGCGGACCCTGCGGTCGACGGTCACGTAAGCCTGACCATCCTCGTTGACCTGGCGGAGGATGCCCTGACGGACACTTCCATCGAGACTCATCCCACCATTGGCGTGGATGAGGACGGCTCGAGCGCCACCGTGCGCATCATGAGCGCAAAGACAGCCGGCATAGCGGAGCCTGCCGCCTTCGACGCCCTGGTCCTCGTTGGCCAGAGCTCGGAGGAGAGCCCCATAGGAACGGGCGACGACGCCCTGTCCTCCCTTCTTGTGACCTTGGGCGTGGAGTCCCAGCGCGACCTGGTACGGGAGCAGCGCGTCCTCTTCCTCCAGATGATTGCAGCGGCACGCCACAACTTGGTCGTGGAGCACAGCCTCCATGACCGCGCGCTCAAGGAGCGCTGGCCGTCCGTGATGCTTGCGGAGCTTGTCTCCTGTTATAGGACTGGCGAGGACTCGGAATCCGGACGAGGTACTGGCGGTCTCTCCGTCCAGAGCCTGGACGAGTACGAGGCAGATGCGAACGCGTCACCTACGGGGCTACCTTCCACACTGTGTGGATCCGAGAAGGTCGGGGACGACGGGGTGGTCTCGCCAGCCCTGCGCGGCATCGTCGTGGTTCCTCCCGAGGGACGGGTGGAGCTCCGCGACGGTAGGCCGCTCCTTTCTGCCTCCCAGCTGGAGAGCTATCTGGAGTGCCCCTACAAGTGGTTCAGCCTTCGCCGTCTCTCGCTCAGGGACAACGATGCGGGCTTCACGGGAGCCGAGATGGGCACCTTCGTCCACAAGGTCCTGGAGCTCACCCATACCCAGATGCTGGACCAGGCCCTGGTCGCTGCGGGGGTCGAGCGCGACCCGGAGACGAGGGGTGCCGCCTTCGCCCAGCCCCTGCCCGGATCCAGGGTCAGCTCGTCCGACCCGGAGGGAATCGCTGCCGCGCAGAAGGTCCTGCAGGGCCAGTTCGACCAGGTCCTGCGCGAGCAGTACCGACTCCAGGGTAGGGGAGCCCGGTCCCAGGCTCTGGTCCCCCATTCCGGTGAGGACCAGGGATACATAGAGGAGCTCCGCCGGGACCTCCTCTCGGAGATCGAGTATGAGGCGGGCCTCTTCACGGGCTTCGAGCCCAGGCTCTTTGAGTGGAGCTTTGGCCGCGGGGAGGAGTCTGTGGAGTATGCCGGTGCATATCTGCTGGGCACCGTCGACCGCGTGGACGTGGACGCCCACGGCCAGGCCGTGGTCATAGATTACAAGCATCGTGGCACGGCAAGCATCCTGTCGGAGTATGGGGTCACAGACCCTGATGGGGAGGGTGACGACTTCGTCCTGCCTCGTCGCGTCCAGTCCCTGGTTTACGGGCAGGTGGTCAGGCGGAGGTATCCGGACCTCCGAGTGGTGGCAGCCGTCTACCTGGGCACCAAGGGCGACCACTGTGTCATGGGCGCCGTCTCCGACAACCTGGAGGAGAGGGTCTTTGGTGAGCACCCCCTGTCCAAGCGCCAGCGCGAGCGGGCACTGGTGGATGACAGAGGGACCTTCGGCATGGACAAGCTGCCTGCAAAAGACCAGCTAGATACAGGTATCGAGGGAGCTGAGGGAACGAATGGCGGGACTGGCTCCGCAGGGCCGGCCCATGGCATGGACGCCCTCCTGGATGCCACCGAGGCAGCCATCGCGGAAAAGGTCGACGAGCTCATCCACGGAAACATCGAGGCAAATCCCCGCGACGATGCGGCCTGCACCTATTGTCCCGTCCTGAACTGCAGCAAGAGGAGGTCCTAGTGAGCACGGTTGACCTTTCGACGCTTAGCGACAACCAGCGCAAAATCGCACAGACCCTGGACAGTCCGCTCTTCGTTGAGGCTGGGGCCGGATCGGGAAAGACCTTCACCCTGACCCAGCGCATAGCCTGGGCACTCTCGGAGGGCTCTGGCAAGGACGGTCGCCCCTTCCTGGACGGGCTTGACCAGGTGCTGGTGATCACCTTCACCAATGCTGCCGCGCGCGAGATCAAGGAGCGCGTCCGCTCCACCCTGAGGTCCGCCGGCATGCGCGAGCAGGCCCTCCAGGTGGACTCCGCCTGGATTTCGACGATTCATGGCATGTGCTCCCGCATCCTCAAAAGGCACGCTCTGGACCTGGGCCTGGACCCGGAGTTCCGTATGGCGTCCGAGAACGAGGCCGACATCCTGAGTGCCCAGGCCCTGGACGAGGTGGTCGGTGCTGCCTACAAGTCGGAGGACCAGACGCCTGGGCAACGCTTCCTCTTTGACCGCTATGGCCTGGGAAAGATTTCCGAGCAGCCTCATACGGGGGCCCTCCGCATCGTGGAGCAGTTCATCGAGATTGCGGGACAGAACCCCCAGGGCTTCGATGGCCTGGAACTCGTGCCGGGAGCCGACGTCTCCCAGCTCATGAGGCGCCTCCTCAATGCCTATGAGGCCCTGAACTCCCAGAAGCTCACCAAGGCCGCCCTGGCCAAGGTCACGGAGCCCCTGGAGCTCCTGCGTGCCTTCAACGAGCTGGCACCCGGCAAGCGAACCGCAGAGGAGGCCCGTCGGATCCTGGCCCGCATCAAGGAGGTCAAGTTTCCCTCCACGGCATCCAAGGCCTTCGGGACCTTTGCCCGCGAGGTCAAGGACACCTACAACGAGGTCTGGGCCTCCATCCTCCTGTCAGAGTGCGTGCCCGCCGCCCAGGCGGCCCTGGACCTGGCCAAGGCGGCTGACCGTCGCTACGCCGAGCTAAAGCGCGACCGCTCCCTCATGGACAACGACGACCTGGTCTCGCTGGCCCTGGCTGCCGTTCGCGACAACCCTCAGGTGGCGGCTGATTACGACGGTCGCTTCCGCCTGATCATGGTGGACGAGTTCCAGGACACCGACGAGCGCCAGCTGGCCCTGATACGCCTGCTTGCGGGCGGCGACATGAGCCGGGTCTGCACGGTGGGCGACGCCCAGCAGTCCATCTACCGCTTCCGTGGTGCGGACGTGAGCGTCTTTCGCAACTACGGCGCATCCATTGGCAAGGACGGTCATGTCTACATGACCACCAACTACCGCAGCCATGCCGACGTCCTATCCTTCGTGGACATGGTCTGCGGGGGAGACCAGGGCGTCCTCCGGGACTTCATGCACCTGGACCCCAGCCCAAAGCGCAAGGATGGCTATGTTGCGCGCGACATTCCCCGCATCGACGTGGAGCTCGTTGCCGGCAATACCGGCACGGCTACGGCAAGCTCCTACCTCCTGGCCCAGGCGGTCGCCCAGCGCTTCCGCGAGTACGCCGACGCCGGCGAGTCCGTGGGCAACATGGCCCTGCTGCTGGGCACGACCACGCATGCGGGCGACTACATTGACGCCCTGCGTGGCCAGGGCCTGGAGTGTGTGGTCACGGGTGGCTCCACCTTCACCTCGGCTCCCGAGGTCCAGGTGATGGCAGCCCTCCTGCACGTGCTCTCCAATCCCCATGACACCCAGTCGGGCCTCTTTCCCCTCCTGGCATCCGAGGTCTTTGACCTGGACGCCGACGACTTCGTGATGCTGGGAGCCCGCAGACAGGTGACCCTGGACGCCCCCACAAAGAGGACCATTGACCAGGGCTTCGCGACCATGGACTTCTATGGGGAGCGCGAGCCCTCGAAGCGTCTGCGCCAGGCTCACGAGGTCCTCTGGCGGGCCCGCCGAGCCCTGCGCCGCCTGCCCGTTGCGGACGTCTGCCTGGCAGTGGTCCGTGAGTCGGGCTGGCTTGCCAGGCTGGAGTCCCAGGGACAGGACGGGCGTTCGCGTGAGGCCAACGTCCTGGCCGCCGTGGACTACATCCGCGACCTCACCGAGGAGCTGGGTCTGGGGCCCGCCCGCGCTGCCCAGGAATTCGATCGCTGGCTGGAGCTGGCAAAGATCCCGCCCGCATCCCTGGCCAGCAGCAGCCAACGAGCCCTGCGTATCATGACCATTCACGCCTCCAAGGGTCTGGAGTTCCCCGTCTGCGCCGTCTGCGAGTGCTGGGGTGATCCCCGTCCCCAGACGGGGGTCGTGAGCGGTCGTCTGGGTGGCCAGACCACCAAGGTCGTCCTCTATCCAAAGCTGGGGGGCAAGGAGCGCCTGACCCTGGACGGCTGCGAGACCGACGAGCCACAGAGCATCGCCGAGTACCTGTGGGCCCTCAAGGACAGGAACCGTCAGGAGGAGGCTCAGGAGAAGACCCGCCTTCTCTACGTGGGCTTGACCCGCGCCCGGGAGGCCCTGATCCTGGGCGTGAAGGGCGCGGTAAAGAAGGACGGCTGCGGACCCGAGCTCGTGGCTGGCCTGCTGGGGGCTCTCTTTGGCGGGAGCTTCCCCGCGCCTGGCCTGCACGTCCTGCACGACGGCGAGGGTCGGGACTTTGGCCGTGTGAGGAGTGTGCGCCTCACGAAGTCCAAGGAGGGCGACATCAGCGTGGACGCGGGGGAGCTCGTCTTGCCCGTGGCCGAGGCCCCTTATGGTGATGCCGAGGAGGGCGAGCCGACTTCGGAGAAGGACGGACAGAGGACCTACCAGCTCTACGACGTTGAGGGGATTGACCTGGCCAAAGTCACACAGCTTGCACCCATGAGGACGGGAGTCTTCAGCTTCAGCTCGGTGCACGAGAGGCTCCTTCGCGAGCTGGAGGAGCAGGAGGCGGGGGAGGCTGCCGAGTCCGGTGAAGGCGGTCAGCCACAGAGCGAGGTCAGGGGCGGGCGCCGTCCCAGCCTGCCTCCCCAGCTTCCCGAGGACGAGGAGGACGGCTATTCGGCAGCGGAGGACGAGGACAAGGCGACCAGTCTGGGCTCTGCCTTCCACGAGTTGGCCCAGTCCCTGGTGGAGGCTCCGACCAGGGCGCTTGCCCCGGCGCGTCTGGACGCCATGGCTCGGCGCTGGAACCTCTCTGACCGAGCCCGAGGTCGCCTGGACGCCGCCCTCGCTCGCTGGTGCGGTTCGGACCTGCGTGCGGAGGCCCTTGGCCACGACCGGGTCAGGGCGGAGGTGCCCTTCTTTGCCCAGGCAGATGCCCCCTACGGAGACCACGTGGAGGGAGCGATCGACCTTCTTGCCACTGATGGGGGGTCGGACGCCGCCCTGGTTGTGGACTACAAGACGGGCGATAGGGGCCTGAGCCCAGAGGAGATTCGCGCCCACCACGAGCTCCAGGCCAACTTCTATGCCTACGTCCTGATGGGCCAGGGCTATCGCTGCGTGGAGTGCGCCTTCTGCTGCGTGGAGCTGGATACGTCCGATCTGGGGGGTCAGGCTGGTCAGCCCTACGTGGTCCGCTACCACTTCGACAGGGGGAACCCGCCTGTCCTGTAGCTCGTGTCATGGGCAAATGAGTCAAAAGGGGACAGGCCACTCCCTGGACCTTTAGTCCGCCCTCGGTCCGCCGAGACCTCTCGCTTCCATACCTGGCGACCGGACACGCCAACCCCGCCCCCTCGCACACGCGCCCCTGGGCTATCTTCATCCCAGTGAAGCAATTTAACACGAGGAGGAAGCATGAAACTCGCAGTCGTCGGTACCGGAATGATCGTGGACCTGCTCGGCGCACGCCTGTCCGCCGGCATCGCCTTCCCTGCCGACAAGGCGTAAGTCGCTCGCCGCCCAGTTCCACATTTCCCGCCGTCCGCCCGCCTTCATGCCCCGCTGCACTCGTGGCGGGGCATTACTTTATGCGAAGGCACCTGCTAGCTGCGCATAATAGGGCCTGTATCGACCGCGCCCATCGGGGAGGGAATGCGCATGGCGGTGCTGGAGCAGCTGGAGCGCGAGGACGGATTCACGGACATCGAGGCGGACCTGGCCCGATACATCTGTGCCAATGCGGACGAGGTCTGCCGCATAACCATATCGGACCTGGCCAAGGCCTCCTTCACCTCCAACGCCACGATCGTCCGTCTGTGCCGCAAGGTGGGCGTGAAGGGCTTTCGCGACCTGCGCGTGGAGCTAGCCTCCGACCTTGAGAAGCGCCGGTCGCAGCGGGCGAACGTGGACGCGGACCATCCCTTCGTCGCCGACCAGGGCGTGGAGGATGTGGTCTCCAGCGTCCTCTCCCTCAAGCGCGAGTCCCTGGACGCCTGCTACGCCTCGCTCCATGTCGACGAGGTGGAGCGCGTGGCGCGTTCCATCGTGGGTGCCAGCCAGGTGTACCTCTATGGCATCGGCGACTCCGAGATCACCGTCATGGCCTTCGCAAACCTACTGGTAAAGGTGGGCATTCGCGCTGTCGTGGCCAACCAGTACGGCGAGAGCAACTCCATGGCCCGCACTGCCCGCAGGGGCGACGTGGTCATCGCCGTCTCCTATTCGGGCCAGATCGTCGATGACATGGCAAGCGTCATTCCCATTTACAAGGAGCGCAAGTGTAAGCTGGTGCTACTCTCTGCTGCCAAGGCACCCCTGGGCTTCGACTACACCTTCCGCATTCCCGCCAAGGAGAGCGGCGTGGGTAAGGTGGCAACCTTCTACTCCCAGACCTGCTTCCGCTTCATCCTTGAGTGCATCTACAGCGAGGTCTTCGAGTTGGACTACGAGGCCAACCAGGCCCGCAAGGACGCAGGCGAGAGGCTCAACCCCAGCTCGGAGCTGCGCGCATAGGGCGTGGCAGGGGTGTGACAGGGGGACGTTTCCCTTGACAGGCAGAGGAAGAGTGTCAAGAGAAACGTCTCCCTGTCACGAGGCGGTGCCCTCAGGTACAAAAAGTTCAGCGACTGCAGGTGGGCGGGGGCGAGAGCGGAAAGGAATTTCCCGTCTGCTCGTGCTCGCCTCCGCCCGCGCGGGGCGTCATAGAATGGCATCAACAAGCACCCCGAACCCCGCGTCCAGAAGGAGAGCACACCATGGCCGACCGCATCCTCAACATCGCCTACATCGGAAACGGCAAGTCCGCCAACCGCTACCACATGCCCTACGTGCTGGCACGTCCGGACAAGTTCCGCATCCACACCATCCAGGCCCGCCACGTCAACCACGAGGCCTGGGCGGCCGTCCCCGGCGCCGAGTACGTGACGGACATGGACGCCATGCTCGCCGACCCGGAGATCGACGTCGTGGAGATCACCACCCCCTCCGCCCTGCACTACTCCATGGCCAAGCGCGCCCTGGAGGCGGGCAAGCACGTGACCGTGGACAAGCCCTTCTCCGCCACCTACGAGGAGGCGGCCGAGCTCTTCGACCTGGCGGCGAAGAACGGCGTCACCGTCCAGTGCTACCAGAACCGCCGCTTCGACTCCGACTTCCTCACGGCCAAGCAGGTCCTGGAGTCCGGCAAGCTGGGCCACGTCTTTGAGGTCGTGACATCCTACGACTATTACCGTCCCCACATGATGGACGGCATGCCCAACGACCAGGTCAACAACGCCCCCTACGGCCATGGCTCCCACTGCCTGGACCAAATGATCTCCTGGTTTGGGACACCCGACCGCGTCCATACCGACCTGCGCCAGATGCAAGGTGCGGGTATGGTCTGCGACTACTTCGACTACGATCTCTACTACGACGAGCTGGGCCTTAAGGCCACTGCCCACGCCAACTACCGCATGGCCTTCCAGCGTCCGAGCTTCGAGATCTACGGCGACAAGGGCGCCTACATCAAATACGAGAAGGAACAGCAGGAGCGCGACCTCAAGAAGTTCTACCTGCCCGCCGGCAACGACGACTTCGGCCTGGACGCGCCTGAGCAGTGGGGAACCCTGCGCTACTACGACGAAGACGGCATGCACGAGGAGCGCGTGCCCAGCGTGCGCAGCACCTACTCACAGTGGTATGACGCTCTCTACGAGACGGTGGCCCATGGGGCGCCGCAGCTGGTGAAGCCGGAGGAGACCCTGGCCCAGATGCGGATCCTGGAGGACGGCCTGAAGCAGCTCTCCTAATGAGCGAATAGGGGACAGGCCACTTTCGTCTCATCCTCACGGCAAGCTCGCTTCCCCGCGTAGCCACCCGCCCCAGAAAGGAATCCCATACCCCTGCGCATCACCGAAGAGGCCAACCGCTGCCTCAACTGCAAGGTTCCCCAGTGCCAGAAGGGCTGCCCCGTGCACACGCCCATCCCCAAGGTGATCCAGATGTTTAAGCAGCACCAGGTGGCCGAGGAGGGCAAGGTCCTGGGTTATTCTGAGGACGTCGAGCTGCGTCGGGTCGTCGGGTGGCGCGTCGGATGGCGGGCGCTGGCGCGGCTAGGTTGCCGCGCCCTTATTGAGGAGGCATGATGGCAGAGGAGAAGGTCGTTCGGTGGGGCATCCTGGGGGCGGGCAAGATCGCCCGCCGGTTCGCCAGAAGTCTGACGCACGTGGAAGGTGCACGTCTGGTGGCCCTGAGCTGCCGGAGCGCCCGGAAGGCCGAGACCTTCGCCCGGGAGTTCGGCCTGGCCGAGGGGGGCGTCTACTGCGACGAGTCACTGGGTGAGGAGGGTGCCGCCCACCAGGCGCTGCTTGCCGACCCTACGGTCGATGCCATCTACCTGGCCCTGCCTCATGCCCTCCACCACGACTGGGCCGTCCGGGCCCTGCGGGCGGGCAAAGCCGTCCTCTGCGAGAAGCCCGCCTGCCTGACGGCGGGGGAGGTGGCCGACCTGGTCCGCGTGGCGGACGAGACGGGCAGCCTCTTCATGGAGGCCATGAAGGCCCGGTTTACCCCCTGCTACCGGGCGGTGCGGGAGGCGGTGGAGGCGGGTGAGATTGGCCGGGTGGTCCGCGTGGAGACCAGCCTCTGCAACGACATGGCCGATCTGGTGGCCTCGGGCACAACCTACCACAGCCAGTCCGTGGGTGGAGGCGTCCTCCTGGACTGCGGCATCTACTGCGCTAGCTGGATCGAGGACTTCCTGCCTGCCGTCGCGGGCGTGCAGGGTGCGGCAGACGAGCCGGACGCGGTTGGGGTTTCAGGTGCGCCGGGTGCCGAGGGAGTCCGCGTGACCTCCTTTGCGGGCGTGACGGGCGAAGGAGGCCTGGACCTCTACGTGGACGCCCAGTTAGTGGTGGGCGCCGGCACTGCCAGCCTTGAGTGCGCCTTCGACCGGGCCAAGCCCCGTCAGGCAGTCCTGGTGGGAACCCGGGGCCGCATCCTGGTGGAGGACCTCCACCGGTGCCAGCGGGCCACGGTCTTCTCGGATGGTCGGGAGCCCCGGGCCATCGACGCACCCTACCAGGTGGACGACTTCTACGGGGAGGCCTGGCACTTCACCCGCCTGGTGGCGGAGGGCGCGCGCCAGAGCCAGATCATGCCCCTGGCCGCGTCGGTTCGCTGCGCCCGGATCGTGGACGCGATCAAGGCCCGGTGCCTTCCGGGAGCGGATGCCCTACGGACGATTGAGGCACAGGAGGCGGCCCTGCGATGGAAGGGGTCTTTTACCAGCGCCGATGCCCTCAGGTTGGGCTGTGTGGCGGCACGGCTGGCAAGGGGCTTCGACCGCGGTGTCACGGTGCGGGTGGTGCGCGAGCCGGACGGCCTGGTGATGTTCGAGTGGGCCTCCGACGACAAGGCCCCGCGCAATCAGGTCTTTGCCGAGGGCAAGCGCCAGGCCTCCCTGGCGGTGGGGCATGCCTCCCTCTGGGCCTTCGTCGCCCACGAGCTGGACGGCTCCTGCCAGGACCTCTTTGATCGGGGGACTCCCGAGCGGATGGGGGAGGCCGACTTCGCCTGCCCCGTGGCAGGTGCCCTTCCCATCCGGGACCGGGAGGGGAGGCTCCTGGCCACCCTTTGCGTGTCCGGCCTCCACGAGGGTCGCGACCACGAGCTTGCCGTTCGCGCCCTGGCCCAGGCGGAGGGTCTGCGCTACGGGTCCGACGTCCCCGCCTACTCCTTCCTCGCCCGCTGAGCCAAAATGAGACAAAGAGGGACAGGCCAGTCTTGCCTCATCAAGGTCTAGCGAGACGAAAGCACCCGCTTTGCCCCTCTTGCCCCTTCTCCCCATGTCGAAACCCTGTTGACTCTTGCGGTGCTTTAGGTCGTCCGCAGCCCCTTTGCTAGACTTGAGCGCGAAAAGAGGCTGGAGAGGAGCGCCCTTGTCCGTTGCAAAGATGTCATCCCAAGTCCCGTCCCTGGTCGCCTTCGACCTGGATGGGACCACCATCGAGTTCGGGAGCCAGGACCTGCAAGCCCGCGTGCAGGCCGCCATCGAGCATGCCCACGACCTGGGTGCGCAGACGGCGGTCGTAAGCGGGCGGCCCCTCCACATGCTGCGTCCCGTCCAGGCCCATCCCTGGGTGGACTGGCTCATCACCATGAACGGGTCTCTCATCTTGCGGTCGTGCGACGAGATGGTCCTCTACGGGAAGGCGATTCCTCGCGCTGATGTCTTGGCATCCTTTGATGCCGTGGCTGACCTGGACCCGGGCCTGGGCGTGATTACCCGGCAGGGCCTCTTCCAGGAGCGCAGGATGCTCAACTACATGATCCAGGAACCTGCCCCCGATGGCTCTCCCCAGGCGGTTGACGTCGACTCGATTCTGGAGCACTTCCCTGGGGCGACCCGGGTGGACTCTGCGCCCGCCTACGTGGCCTCGTCCGCGGAGGAGGTCTACAAGATCCAGATGAGCTTTCCCAGCCCGGAGGTCCGGGACCTGGCGCACGCCCGCCTTGCCGCCATGGCCCGCTACGAGATAGCGGACATGGGCATCATGGAGGTCGAGGTCACGGCGGTAGGGGTCAACAAGGGCACGGGCCTGGACCAGCTGTGCGCGTTGGTGGGGATTGTCGCGGCGAGTGCGGTGGCCTTCGGGGACTCGGGCAACGACATGGAGATGGCCGGCCACGTGGGGACCCTCGTGGCCGTGGGCAACGCGACGCCTGCCTTCAAGGCGGTTGCCGACGAGATTTGCCCGCCCATCTCGGAGCAGGGTGTGGCCCAGTGGCTGGAGGCTCGTCTGGGCTGAGGACGGCGGTGGGGCTGCGCAGGGGCGCAGGCGGCCGAGTGCCAGAGCCGAGGGGACGAGAACCCTTCCGGATGGACTGTCCGCTGGCGTCGGTTGGCGTCGGTTGGCGTCCGAATCGCATTCGCTGCGGGCGCGGGCCCAATGAGACAAAAATGGCCTGTCCCCATTTGGCTCATGCGAATCGTGGATTTTTCTCCGCAATCTACCTGGTGCTTTGCCATCGTCCCAGGTAGGGGCCCAGCTTTTGCACATGCGGCGCAGGCGCGGCTCGGCTATCCTAGGTCACAATGAACCTGCTTCCCGCGTATGCATCCGCACCTCGCACCCGCGGTCCACCACCCGAACCCAAGCACACGAAGGGCCCCTCATGGCATTCGTTCACCTGCACAACCACTCGGACTTCTCCATCCTGGATGGTGCCGCCCGGATCTCGGACATCGTGAGTCGCGCCGTCGACTTCCACATGCCGGCGGTCGCCCTCACTGACCACGGCTACCTCTTTGGCATCCCCAACCTGGACCTGGAGTGTCGTTCCTACAACAAGGGCGCCGCTGCCATGAAGCAGTGGTCCCACGACAAGGAGTGCTTCCAGAAGGACTGGGAGCTGGAGGAGCCCGAGGCCGACCCCGAGGACGCCGAGCCCTACGACCGCGCCCACGCCCAGTGGGAGAGCGACGTGGCCATCTGGAAGCAGACCCACGACCTCGACGCCATCAAGGCCAACCGTCCCCCGCTAAAGATCAAGCCGATCTTTGGCTGCGAGTGCTACTTCATCACGGACGACTGTATCGAGCGCGGTACCAAGCAGTACCGCTACCACCTGATCCTCCTGGCAAAGAACGAGACTGGCTACCACAACCTGGTCCGCTGCATGTCCAAGGCCGCCGGTCACGAGATGTACTACTACAAGCCCCGCGTGACCCTGGACATGCTCAAGGAGTACCACGAGGGCCTGATCTGCCAGTCAGCCTGCGTGGCCGGCATCATCCCAAGGTGCGTCATCAGGGGAGACTTCGAGGGCGCCCGCCGCTGGGCCCGCACCTTCCAGGAGATCTTTGGCGAGGACTTCTACATCGAGATCCAGGACCACGGCCTGGAGTTCGAGGGCGGCTGGAACGACCGCAAGCTGGACGAGTACCTGGTAAAGATGGCCCACGAGCTGGGCATCAAGGTCGTTGCCACCAACGACTTCCACTACCTGACCCGCGAGGACGCCCCCACCCAGGACATCCTCTCCTGTATCGGCAAGGCCACGACCCTCAGCGACCCCACCCGCCAGCGCATGGAGGGTACCGAGTTCTACATGAAGAGCGAGCAGGAGATGCGCGAGCTTTTCTCCTGGTGCCCCGAGGCCTGCGACAACACGCTGGAGGTTGCCGACAAGTGCGACTTCGAGCTTGACTGGGACTCCATGTACCTGCCCAGCTATCCTGGCCTGAAGCCCGGCGAGACCGCAGAGGAGCGCTTTCGCGAGGAGTGCGAGAAGGGCCTGGCAAAGCGCTACGGCGAGAACTGGCGCAACACCGAGATCGGTGGCATCAATGTCCAGGAGCGCTTCGAGTACGAGTACAAGATCATCTGCGACAAGGGCTTCGCGAACTACTTCCTGATCGTCCAGGACTACGTCCAGTGGGCAAAGGACAACGGCATCGGCGTCGGTCCCGGCCGTGGCTCCGCGGCGGGCGCCATCGTGGCCTACGCCATGAACATCACCAACTTCGACCCGCTTGAGAACGGCCTGATGTTCGAGAGGTTCCTCTCGCCCCAGCGCACCGAGATGCCCGATATCGACATGGACTTCGACGACGAGCACCTCCAGGACGTCCTTGCCCACGTCCGTGAGGTCTACGGCGAGGACCACGTCTGCAAGGTCATCACCTACTCCACGATCAAGGCCAAACAGGCCATCAACGACGCCGCCCGCGTTTTGGGCCAGCCCGTCTACGTGGGCCAGAAGCTCTCGAAGATGCTCTCCAACGATCCCAAGCTGGCACTGAAGAACGCCCTGCACAAGAACGACAAGAAGCCCGACCAGTATTCGCCCGACTTCGAGGACGCCTACGACAAGGACGAGGTTGCACATCAGATCATCGACGCCGCCCTGTCCATTGAGGGCATGACCCGCGGCGAGGGCGTCCACGCCTGCGCAACCCTGATCGCGCCAACGCCCGTCACCGACCACGTCCCTACCAAGCTGGACACCAAGGGCAACGTCACCATCACCCAGTACGAAGGCCACTCCGTTGCGGACATGGGTCTGCTCAAGATGGACTTCCTGGGTCTGCGTACCCTGACGGTCATCAACAAAGCCCTGGCCAACATCCGCCACTCCTATCCCAACGCCTCGGACATCGACAAGATGCCCGACTCGGTGAAGGCCTGCATCAAGCCGGGCGCCACCTGCGTGGACATCGACCCAGACCTCATCGACTTCTCGGACCCAAAGATCTACGAGCTTCTGGGCTCCGGTCGTACGGCCGGCACCTTCCAGGTCGAGTCCGACGGCATGACCGCCACAATCAAGAAGATGCAACCCACGGAGTACAAGCAGATCGTGGCATTGATCGCTCTCTACCGCCCCGGCCCCCTGGGCGCCGGCATGGTAGACAGCTACATCAACCGAATGCATGGCAAGGAGAAGATCTCCTACTACGACGACCGCCTCAAGCCCATCCTGGAAGAGACCTACGGCACCATGGTCTACCAGGAGCAGGTCATGCAAATCTCGGTCAAGATGTCGGGCTTCACCCGTGGCGAGTCCGACTCCCGCATGCGCAAGCCTGTGGCCAAGAAGAAGATCAAGATGCTGACCTCCGAGATCTTCCACTGGGAGGGCAACGGTGCGGACGAGACCATCTATGACCACTGGATGAACGGCGCCATGGCCAATGGCTACAAGAAGGAGATTGCCCAGGAGATCTGGGACAACGTCCTGGAGTTCGCCTCCTATGCCTTCAACAAGTCCCACTCGGCCGGCTATGCCATCCTGGTCATGCAGACGGCCTGGCTCAAGGCCTACTTCCCCCGCGAATACATGGCATCGGTTCTCACCTCCTACATGGGCAAGACCGACAAGATCGTCCACTACGTCACCTCCTGCAACCACGAGGGCATCCAGATCCTGCCTCCTGACATCAACGAGTCCGGTCGCGACTTCACGGCTACCCCCGAGGGCATCCGCTTCGGCTTTGCCGGCATCCGCGGCGTGGGCGAGGGTCCCGCCGAGGCCATCATGGAGGAGCGTGCCAAGGGTGGCCCCTTCAAGAACCTCCACGACTTCGTCGACCGCGTGGACGGAAAGCAGGCAAACCGCCGCGTGGTCGAGGCTCTCATCCAGGCAGGCGCCTTCGACGCTACGGGCTATCCCCGCAAGCAGCTTATGGGCTTCGTGGACAAGACCGATCCAGCCAATATCATCGATGCCGCAACGAAGCGCCAAAAAGACCGTGCAAGTGGTCAGAGCTCGCTCTTTGACATGTTTGGCGACGTGAAGGGCTCGGGCTTCGACAACCAGGTTCCTCCCGCCGACCCCAACGACGAGTGGGACCGCCACACAAAGCTGGCTCACGAGCACGAGGTCCTGGGCCTCTACGTCTCGGACCATCCCCTGGCCCCCTACGAGTACGCCCTGTCCAAGGCACGCGACTATACGATCGCCGAGCTCAGCGAGTCCAGCGAGACCGTGATGCCTGACGGCGGTGCCAGCACGGTCTACAAGGTCCCCGAGGGCAAGCAGATCCAACTGGCGGGCATGGTCCCCACGGGCGGCGTGGCAAAGAAGGTCACCGCCAAGGGCGCCCAGATGGCCATCGTCACCCTGGAGGACATGGAGGGCGAGATCAGCCTGGTCGTCTTTCCAAAGACCTATCAGGAGTGCGCCGCCGTCCTGGAGGGTGAGGTGGATCCCCAGACGGGCGAGCGCACCAGCGACGTCTTCATCCGGGTCACCGGAAAGCTGGAGCGCGGCGACAGGGGAGACCAGATCATTGCCACCCACATCGAGGCTCTGGAGCTTTCGGATCGCACCAACAAGCCAAAGACCATCGAGGTCTGCGTGAGTTCCCGTATGCTGAGCCTGGAGCGCATGGAGCTCCTTCAGTCCATCCTGTCGCGCTACGGCGGCCTGGACAGGGTCGAGCTCCTGGTGGAGTCTGCCGCGGGTGACCTGGTCCACCTGACCCTGCCGACCAAGGTCGATGCAAGGAACATCGTCCTTCTGGCCGAGGTGGAGGACCTGGTGGGCAGGGACGGTCACGTGGAGCTGGTCTAGGTCGACGGGCCCATTGACTGGCCCGTCGACTGCGCCTGCCACCCATCCGTTCCATGCGGCCGTTTGCAAGAGTGAGGTATATGGTAGCGGACGTGTGGCATAATAGGATCAAGCCAAGGCGCGGCAGGGGGCCGTGCCGGCAGAGGAAAGGAAACCATCATGGCAGAGCCTATCTTCTATCGTTGCAACAAGTGCGGCAACCTCGTCTTCTTCCTGAACAAGACCGGTTGCACGCCCCAGTGCTGCGGTGAGCCCATGCAGGAGCTCAAGGCCGGCACCACCGACGCCGCAACCGAGAAGCACGTTCCCGTCATCGTTCGCGAGGGCTCCAAGGTCACCGTCAAGGTCGGCGAGGTCGCCCACCCCATGTTGGAGAAGCACTACATCCAGTGGGTTGCCCTGGTCCAGGGTGACGAGGTCCGCTTTGCCCTGCTGAAGCCCGAGCAGGAGCCCGTGGCCGTCTTTGAGGGCGTCGCCGAGGGTGAGCCCGTCGTGGCCTACGAGTACTGCAACCTCCATGGTCTGTGGAAGGCCGAGGCATAGTCGCCTCTTGAGGGGTATATAGTCAGTCAAAGACGGAGCGCTCGCGCGTTGCGCCCTTGGCTGTCCCAGTGGGCGGGCGCCGGACAGACCAGTCGGCGCCCGCCCCCTTTTTCGCATCGTCGCCTGGTCAGAAGTCAGCAACGGGAGTGGAGCACATGAGGATTGGCATCGCACAGATCAACACGCGTCCAGGTGACTTCCGCGCTACCTGCGGGCGCATGAGGGCCTACGCCTCCATGGCCTCCGAGCAGGGCGTGGACCTCCTGGTCTTTCCTGCCATGGCCCTGACGGGCGGGGAGGGCGTGCGCGAGTCCGACCTGAGCGCCTATGCCTGTGACCTCCTTGAATGCCTGTCCGAACTGGCGGACGAGGTGGCCTGCCCCTGTCTGGTGACGGTGCACATCGGTCCCTCCGAGCTGGTCGTTCCCCAGTCCATCCTGGTCTACCAGGGGAGGCTCCGCCTGCTGGGCCTGCCCGAGTCCCTGGCAGGCGGCACGCTTCTGCCTGGGGCGGATCCATCCGCGGGAACTGCGGGCACTGCCGGCGCTGCAGGAGGGCTGCCCCAGGTGGCGCCCCACTCCATCGCCGTCTTCACCGTGGCGGGGGAGCGGGTGGCTCTGGCATACGGCATCGACGACCTGGACCTCATCCGCCAGGGCTCTCCCGACGCCAGCGTGATCGTCTACCTGAGCGACGAGGGCGTCTGCGTGGACGACCCCTCGACGGCCATGGGGGCAGCACTGGGCGAAAACCGCTTTGCCGAGGATGCCCTGGCGGTGGATGCCTGGCTGGTCGGTGTGAACGGCGTGGGCATGTACGGGGAGTACGTCTACGGAGGCTCCAGCTTTGTCCTGGCACCCGACGGCAGGCTGGTTGTTGAGGCCCGCGACTTCGAGGAGGACTTCGTCAGCTGCCAGGTGGGTTGGGGCGTCCAGGTGGAGGACTCCGAGGTCCTCGCACCTGAGGTCTTTGACGAGACCCTCTACCTCTGGCAGACCCTGGTCCTGGGCCTCCAGGACATAGTCGAGAAATACGTTGACTCCGACCAGGTGGTCCTTCCCCTGGACGGGACCCTCGCGTCCTCCCTCCTGGCCATGCTGGCCTCGGACGCCCTGGGGCCCGTGCGGGTGCATGCCCTGGTCTGCGCGCCAGACGAGGATTCCGCGGCACGTGCCCGCGGCCTGGCGGCACGCCTTCGCCTGGACGTCCGAGAGCTGGACGCAGCTGGCCTTTCTGCAGGTAATGAGGGAGATTTGTCCGACCTGCGCCTGAAGTCCCGAGCGGCGGCGGAGCTTGCCGTCTGGGCCGCCCAGCTGGGGGCCCAGGTCCTCTCGCCCGCAGACAAGACCCAGCTGGCCTTGGGCCTGGACGCCCGGGTGCCCAGCTCTGCCCTTGCCATGCCCCTGGGTGACGTCTACCGATCGGATGCAATCGACCTGGCTCGTCTGAGGAACACGATCTCGCCGGTCATGGAGTCAGTGGCCTTCACCGAGCAGGACGTGCCCCGCGTGGAGGGAATCGACCTGCCCGCCGGTCCCGCCGACGAGCGCATCTATGCCATAGACTCCGTCCTCCTGGAGCACCTGGAGGGCTGCCATGGGGTTCGCGACGTCTGCGCCGTCACGGGCAGGGACGTGCGCTTCGTGGAGTCCGTCCTCAGGCGCCTCGACGATACCGAGGCAAGTCGCTGCGCCCTGCCCCTGCTCATAGCCACGAGCTCGGCCACCCTGGCATACGCCACCTCACCCCTGGGTCTGGGCTGGCGTCCCAATAGCTCCCGCGACGACCAGGACTGCCAGAACGAGCTGGCTCGCATCGTATCCGACCGGGTCCGCCTGCCCAAGTTCGCGAGCAAGGACGATGCGGATTCGGATGGGGCACCCATCGCAAGGGATGCTGGCCCCGACGACGAGGACTTGTCCGAGGAGCTTGGTGAGGTCCTCTCCTTCCTCAGCGATTACCTGCAGGAGGGTGGCTTCGACCAGGACCAGCAGGGGCTCAGGGAATGGCTGGAGTCCGCCCAGTCTGGCGGCATGTCGGGCAAGCCCTCGGGGCAGATGCCATTTTGGGGATCTCCCTTCTCGGAGAACTAGCCTGACTGTGGTATCCTAGAACTCACGTTCTAGGATATGTTCGAGGGAGCTTGCATGATCGTTCTGGGCATCGATCCCGGCCTGGCCAATACGGGATGGGGCATCATCGAGACGCGGGGGTCCGTCTATCGGGCACGCGCCTACGGCTGTGTCAGCTCCAAGGCCTCGGAGTCCCTGGACGTCCGTCTGGGTCGGATCTACGAGGAGGTTTCGCAGATCGTGCGCACCTACGCTCCCTCGCAGCTTGCCATCGAAAAGATCTTCTTTGGGGAGAACACGCGCTCCGCCATCGCCACGGCCCATGCCCGCGGTGCCGCCATCGTTGCCTGCGCCGAGGCTGGCCTGGAGCTGGGGGAGTACACCCCCATGCAGATCAAGCAGGCCGTGGTTGGCACGGGCTCCGCGGACAAGAGGCAGGTTATCTTCATGGTGCGCAGCATACTGGCCCTGGACCACGACCCCAGACCCGATCACTGCGCCGATGCCTTGGCCGCAGCCATCTGTCATGCCAACCTGTCACGGACCCAGCGCATCGCGCGTGACGTTGCCTCGGTGCAGGTCCTGGAGCAGGAGAAGGCCCAGCGCAAGTACGATCGTGCACGTGCGCGCGAGGTCACGGCGGCAGCCACAGCGGCCCACACGCCCGCCGGTCAGAGCGACCGTCGCGTCATGGACCACGTGCGTCAGAGTAGGAGGAACAGCTGATGATTTCGCAGCTCACGGGGGCACTTGTGGAGGTGCTCCCCACACAGGTGGTCATGGACGTCGGGGGCATCGGCTTTCTGCTGGGCGTCTCGGCAAACACGGCGGCCCAGCTGCCTGCCGTGGGCACCGCTGGCGTCATCCTGCAGACCCGCCTTCTGGTGAAGGAGAACTCCCTGGAGCTCTATGGCTTCATCACCCAGGACGAGCGCGCCGTCTTTGACCGACTGGTCGCCGTCTCGGGCGTGGGTCCAAAGCTCGCCCTGGCCGTGCTCTCCACCTTTACCCCAGCCAGTCTGGCCACCATCGTCCAGCTCCAGGACGCGACTCGCATGAGCCAGGTCCCCGGCGTGGGAAAGAAGAAGGCCCAGCGCCTCCTGGTGGAGCTCCAGGACGTCTTTGCAAGGGACCCGGTCCTGCGCGGTCTCGTGGGCATGAGCGAGCCTGCCGCGTCTGGAGTCGCTGCGGCTCCAGTGCCCGACACGGACGAGTCCATGGTGGCCGAAGCCACCTCGGCCCTGCTCTCCATGGGCTTCTCGCCCCAGGAGGCGGAGCTTGCCCTCAAGGACCACCAGGATGCACAGGCAGACAGCCTGGAGAAGCTCCTGGGCTACGCACTTAGGCGTCTGGGAGGTGGTGCCTGATGTGGGAGGCATCGGAGGAGGACCTCTTTGCCGACAGGGAAGTGGACCAGCGTCACCTACACGGTGCCCAGCGCAGCGTGACGGGGGAGCTCACCGAGGACGACATTGACGTCGACCGCAGTCTCAGGCCAAAGACCCTGGACGAGTACTGCGGCCAGGAGCGCATCAGGGAGAACCTCCGCGTCCTCATCGCGGCTGCCAAGGACCGTGGCGAGACCCTGGACCACGTGCTCTTCTCGGGCCCTCCCGGCCTGGGAAAGACCACCCTGGCCAATGTCGTCGCCAACGAGATGGGTGCCAGGCTAAAGACCACCTCCGGTCCCGCCATCGCCCGTACGGGTGACCTTGCGGCCATCCTGACAAATCTGGAGGAGGGCGACGTCCTCTTTGTGGACGAGATCCATCGTCTGAACCACAACGTCGAGGAGGTTCTCTATCCCGCGATGGAGGACTTCTTCCTTGATATCGTGATCGGCAAGGGTCCTGCCGCCCGTTCCATCAGGCTGGACCTGCCCCACTTCACCCTGGTGGGGGCCACCACGCGCACCGGCCTCCTCACGGGACCCCTGCGCGACCGCTTTGGCATCTCCTACAGGCTGGACTACTACAGCGTGGAGGAGCTGGCCCGCATCGTGAAGCGCTCGGCAGGCCTTCTGGGCGTGGCCATAGACGAGCAGGGTGCGGCAGAGATCGCCTCGCGCTCGCGCGGCACTCCCCGCCTGGCAAATCGCCTGCTCAAGCGCGTGCGCGACTATGCCCAGGTCAAGGCAGACGGTTCCATCACCTGGGAGGTCGCGGCCCAGGCCCTTTCCTTCTTTGAGATCGACGAGATGGGCCTGGACTGGATGGACACAAAGATCCTGACCGCCCTGACAAAGACCTTCCGCGGCCGTCCCGTGGGCCTTACCACCATCGCCTCGGCGGTGGGCGAGGACCCCGCTACGATCGAGGACGTCTACGAGCCCTACCTCCTGCAGCGAGGGCTCGTCATCCGCACACCCCAGGGCAGGCAGGCCACGGCACTCGCCTTTGAGCACATGGGCATTGTCCCTCCCAGCGCGGGTGGGGCGCGCTAGCATAGGGCTGGACCATACGAGGGCGCCGCGGCCAGTCGGCTGGGCGTCACAGAGGAGGACACATGCTGCAGCATGACTATCTGCTGGAAATCATCTCCCAGTTCGTCGACGCCATCTCCCGGGCGCTCCTTGATGCCGTGGGCAAGGGCAGCCTCAAGGATGCCAAGGATGCGGAGCAGGCCATCGCGGGCGTGCTCGACCTCGATCCAAATGTCGCTCTGCGTCTCTCGCCCGATTCCCTGGTTACGATGATGCTTCTGTCGGGTGTGGGCGAGTCCCTGGCAGGCTACGTGGCATACGCGCTTAGGAAGCTCTCCCAGGCCTACGATGGCATGGGGGAGGACGAACTTTCGGATCTTCGCCTTTCCCAGGCAAGGGCCGTGGAGGAGTCCTTCAATTCCGAGCCGGGCGCAATCCCCGAGGAATTCAAGGAGCTTGAAGAGAAGCTCGAAGCTGGGCAAATGTAGGACGCTTTCGAGGCTTTCCCTCTACGTAGCAATTCTTTTACATTGGAGATTGTGGGCATGAGGGGTACACAAGTGGGCTAGAATGTCCCTTGTGGCAAAGCCACAATGTATCGCGCTTCGGCGCAGAGTTTATGCCCCTAGGGCAAGAAAGAAAGGCACGACATGGCACAGGGTACTGTCAAGTGGTTCAACCCCGACAAGGGCTATGGTTTCATCTCTCGTGAGGACGGCGACGACCTGTTCGTCCACTTCTCCGAGATCCAGATGGACGGCTTCAAGACGCTGGATGAGGGCCAGGCTGTTGAGTTCGATATTACGCAGGGCCAGAACGGCAAGCTCCAGGCTTCCAACGTTCGCAAGCTCTAGTTTGTAGACCAAGCGAATACTCAGCGTACATAATGCGCAAAGGAGAGACCGTCAGTCGGCGGTCTCTTTTTGTATCCGTAGGGCGTATCCATAGTATCCATAGGGGGTACTCCCTTATCCATAGGGGGTACTCCCTTATCCATAAGGGAGTACCCCCTATGGATACGCCCCCTATGGATACCCTAACAACAGGCCCCGCAGGGCATCACCCTGTTCTCTTTGCTACACTTTGTTCGATTATTGCTATCCCACTTGAGGAGACTTTCATGCTGGATATGACAGACGATGAGCTCAAGGCCAAGGTCGACGCCTACGTGGACGAGGTGTGGGAGGACGTCGTTTCCGACATCACCTCCCTGGTCCGCATTCGTTCCGTGGAGGACAAGTCCAAGGCCACGTCCGAGGACCCCTGGGGCCCAGCCAACCACGAGGCCCTGCGCAAGGCCGTGGAGATCGCCGACCGTCTGGGCCTGGACGCTCACGATTGCGACGGCTACATCGGCTACGCTGACCTGGCGGGCGAGTCCGACAGGTACATCGCCACGATCGCCCACACCGACGTCGTCCCCGAAGGCATTGGCTGGACCGTCGACCCCTATGATGTGACCCGCCGCGACGGCTACCTGATGGGCCGCGGCGTCCTGGACGACAAGGGTCCCTTCACCCTGTCCCTCTATGCTGCGCACTTCTTTGCCCGCGAGGTCCAGCGCACCGGCCAGAAGCTGCCCCTGACCCTACGCGCCATCATCGGCTCCGAGGAGGAGACCTCGATGGGCGACGTCAAGTACTACCTGGACAAGTTCCCCCAGCCCGAGTTCTGCTTCTCTCCCGATGCCGACTTCCCCCTGATCTGCGGCGAGAAGGGCATCATGGAGGGCCACTTCACCTCCAACTGCACCGTCGGCGGTGAGGGCAGCGCAATCGTCAGCATCGAAGGCGGCACCGTGCCCAACGCCGTCTGCGGCCTTGCCGAGGCCGTCGTCCGTGCCAACCTGGCCGACCTGCCCCAGCGCGAGCACATCGAGCTTGTCGCCGAGGGGGAGGGCCTCGTCCGCATCACCGCCCACGGCAAGGGCGGCCATGCCTCCCTGCCCGAGGACACCCTGAACGCCATCGGACTCCTGGCCCACTACCTGCTGGACAAGGGCCTGGTCAACGAGGCCCAGAAGCCCTTCTTTGAGCTGGAACTGCTCCTGTGCGCCTCGGGCTACGACGGCGAGTCCCTGGGTATCAAGAGCGCCAACGACCGCTTTGGCGCGCTGACCATCATCGGCGGCACCATCCACACCCAGGACTGCCATCTGGTCCAGTCTTGGGACACTCGCTTCCCCGACTCCATCGAGGACACGGCCATTCAGGACAGGCTTGCCGAGCTTGCCCAGGCCCACGGTGCCACGAACGCCATCGACGAGGACAAGGTACCCTTCTACACCGACCCTGCCTCTCCCCAGATCCAGAGCCTGCTCAAGACCTACGACGAGTACACGGGCCGTCAGTCCGAGGCCGTCGTTATCGGTGGCGGTACCTACGCTCGCAAGTTCGCGCGCGCCTGCGCCTTTGGTCCGCATGACCCCTACGAGGAGGTTCCCGCCTGGGTTGGTCCCGAGCACGGCGCCGACGAGGCCATCTCCGAGGCCAGCCTCAAGACCGCGCTGAAGATCTACATCGTGTCCATCGCGCGCCTCATGCGCGTCTGCGCCTAGGGAAGCGGCGGTCGTGACGGCTGTAGACAAAGAGACTCCGGACCTCTCCCTCGAGGCATATCGCAGCTGTCGGCTCTGCCCCAGGGAGTGCGGTGCCGCGCGCCTGGACGGCAGGGCTGGCATCTGCGGTACCACGGCCACTCTGCGCGTGGCCCGCTCGGCCCTGCACTTTTGGGAGGAGCCGCCCATCTCGGGCGAGGCTGGTTCGGGGGCGATCTTCTTTACCGGATGCCCCCTGCGCTGTGTCTTCTGCCAGAACCACAACATCTCCCAGGAGGGCTTTGGCCTTGAGGTCAGCGTGGCACGCGTGGCCCAGATGATGCTGGAGCTACGTGACCAGGGTGCCCTCAACATCAACCTGGTGACGCCCCTGCACTACGCGCCCCAGGTGCGTGAGGCCGTGCTGATGGCCCGCGAGGCAGGCATGGACCTGCCCATTGTCTGCAACACCTCGGGCTACGAGCGCGTGGAGGTCGTGCGTGCCATGGCCGACGTGGTGGACGTATGGCTCACGGATTTCAAGTACGCCTCGTCCCTGCTCGCTGGCTCGCTTTCGCACGCGGCGAACTATCCTCGTGTGGCCGAGGCTGCCCTGGCAGAGATGCTCCGGTCCCTTCGCCAGAAGGGCGGTCGACTCTTGGGCGAGGACGGTAGGATGCTTCGCGGCATCGTGGTCCGTCACCTGGTCATGCCGGGGCACGCGGACGACTCCTGCAAGGTGTTGGACAGGGTGTGGGAGCTCTGCGGCAACGAGGTGGACCTCTCGGTGATGAACCAGTACACGCCCAACGAGCTCTGCCTCAAGAAGGGCGGGGACCTGGCCCGTGCGGTGACCCAGCAGGAGTATGAGCTCGTCCTGGACCACGCCGACGACCTGGGCTTCGACCGCATGTGGTGGCAGCAGGGAGGCACGGTGTCCGAGAGCTTCGTGCCCGCCTTTGATGCGACGGGCGTGGAGGGTCCCGAGCTGAGAGCGTAGGGCGCTCCGATGGGAAAGACTGGTATCTGGGGGAGTATCCCTATCTACCAAATCACGTAAAGGAGAGATCATGGCAGACGACAAGCCATTGAGCGAGGACGAGCGCGCCGAGCTGGAGCAGCTTCGCGCCGAGAAGGCACGCCAGGCCGAGGAGGCCAGGGCTCGCCGCGAGCGCCAGGAGCTCCAGCAGCTCCGCGCCCAGAAGGCCCGCAGCCAGGCAGAGGCCCAGAAGGACGCCGACATCCGCGCCGCACGCCAGCGCGGGGCGAAGCTCATGGAGCCCGACCCCGAGGACGACGACATCAAGATGCCGACCGGCCAGAAGCTGGTCCTCTTGGGCATTGCCGTTGTCGCGGTCGTCTTCGTCCTGATGATGGTCCTCTAGACCTGTGCGGGACGCCCCTTGGACGATTAGCCCAAGGCCGTCCAGGTGCTTAGTGTTACATTGGTCGAGCAAAGGCTTGACCATACGATTTTGCTGCTGAGGGAGACCTTCCAATGGCATTGACTGACAAGACCACGCCCACCGACGTGGCTCTGAACACCGACTTGTACGAATTGACGATGGCCCAGGGCTTCTGGGAGTCCGGTATGAGCGAGAGCCAGGGCTGCTTCACGGTATTCTTCCGTGACGCACCCTTTGACGGCGGCTATGCCGTGGCCTGCGGCACCGGCCAGATTGCTGACCTGGTGGAGAACTTCACCTTCGATGAGGACTCCATCGCCTACCTGGCCTCGCTCCAGGCACCTGGTGGCGGTGCAATGTTCAAACAGGGCTTCCTGGACTACCTGCGTGACTTCCGCATGAACGTGAACGTCTGGGCCGTGCCCGAGGGAGAGGTCGTCTTTCCCCGCGAGCCCCTGGTCCGCGTGGAGGGTCCGCTTATCGACTGTCAGCTGCTCGAGACCGCCCTGCTCAATCTGGTGAACTTCCAGACCCTGGTGGCCACGAAGACCGCCCGCGTGGTGCATGCCGCCGAGGGCCATCCCGTGTCCGACTTTGGCCTGCGCCGTGCCCAGGGCCCCGACGGCGGCCTGGCCGTGGCCCGCGCCTCCTATATCGCCGGCGCCTCCTCCACCTCCAACGTGCTTGCCGGAAAGATTTACGGTATCCCCGTCTTTGGCACGCACGCCCACGCCTGGGTCATGGCATTTCCCAGTGAGCTTGACGCCTTCCGCGCCTTCGCCAAGTCCAGCCCAAAGAACTGCGTCCTTTTGCTGGACACCTACGACGTTCATCAGGGCATTCAGAATGCCATCACCGTCGCCAAGGAGATGGAGGCCGAGGGCGAGCGCCTGGCTGCCATCCGCATCGACTCCGGAGACCTGGCAAAGTTGACCAAGGAGACCCGCAAGGCCTTCGATGACGCCGGCCTGCCCTACGTGAAGATCTCGGCCTCCAACGACCTGGACGAGTACACCATTCAGTCGCTCTTTGCCCAGGGTGCACCCATCGACTCCTTCGGTGTGGGTACCAAGCTCGCGACCTGCGACCCCCAGCCCTCGCTGGGTGGCGTCTATAAGCTCTCGGCCACCCGTCCCTCCGCGGACGTGCCCTGGGAGCCTGTCATGAAGCTTTCGGAGTCCGTCTTCAAGAGGACCATCCCCGGCATCCAACATCTGCGCCGCTATTACGACGAGTCCGGTTGTCCCGTGGCCGACATGATCTGGGACGAGACCTACGACAAGGGCGGTGCTGGCATGTCCGACGCCGTGGACGACTTGATTTCCTACGACCTGTCCCAGTACGAGGGTCGCGAGGTCCACGTCCAACTGATTGCTGATGGGAAGAGGACCACGGAGCCCGAGAGCATCGAGGACGCACGTGCCCGCTGCAGGGAGGCACTGATGCACCTGGATCCCTCGGTCAAGCGCTTCCTGAACCCCCAGGTCTATCCGGTCGGCATCGAGGAGGGTCTGGCCCAGTTGAGGCGCGACCTGGCAAAGAAGGAGCTCTCCGGGTCCAGGGTGTAGGCGAGGCTCACCTGCGTGAGGGGGCTTTCCCCTTTGTCCAGTGCTCAGACATTCTTGCGGCGCGCGTAGCGTGACCGCTGCGAAACTGGGCCTTGGCAAAAGGGAGAAGCCCCCTTTTTGCTGTCGAGAATTACTCGCTGGGTCGGTGAGGGTCCGCCCTGCCTGTTTGGGTGCCTCGGCCGAGCCAGCACCCCAATCATGCAGTCTGAGTCCAATTGTCGGTGTTTCTCCTGGCACGTGATAAACTCGATAGGCTTATGTTGATTTTCTTAAAGGAGGAGCTCCTTCATGGTTGAGACGCTCGAGAAGCTGGTCAGAGAGGCCATCGCAAAGGCCCAGGAGGCGGGCGATCTGCCTGCGTTCGACGTTGAGGATTGCGGTCTCGAGCGACCTGCCGACACGACGAACGGCGACTGGTCCAGCACCGTTGCCATGCGCTCTGCCCGCCTGGCCCACATGGCTCCCGCAAAGATCGCAGCGGCCATCGTGTCCCACCTGCCCGAGGATCCCTCTATCGCAAAGTGCGAGGTAGCTGGCCCTGGCTTCATCAACTTCTACCTGAACGCCAGCGCCAACAACGAGGTCTTCCGCACGGTGCGCGAGGCCGGCGACGATTGGGGTCGTTGCGACGAGGGACATGGGCTCAAGACTCAGGTGGAGTTCGTCTCCGCAAACCCCACCGGCCCCCTGCACGTGGGTCACGGCCGCTGGGCTGCCATCGGCGACTCTCTTTGCAACGTCCTCGACTTCGCAGGCTTCCAGGTGGAGCGCGAGTACTACATCAATGACCACGGCAGCCAGATGGATGTCTTTGGCCGCTCCGTCGCCATGCGTTACCTGCAGATCGACGAGCTGGTAAAGAAGGGCCAGTCCGCAGCTGACGCTGCCCAGGCCCTCATCGACGACCGTGCCCGCTACGTGGACGACGAGGAGGACGAGCACCCCGAGACCCATCCCTACATGGACGCCTTCAACGAGGGCCTGGGTGGCAACTCCTACGGTGGCGACTACGTGATCGAGATCGCCCACGACTTCTACGAGGCCGACGGCGACAAGTGGGTGAGTGTCCCTGCAGAGGAGCGCGACGCCGACTTCCGCGAGCGTGCCTACCAGGCCATGCTCGGTCGCATCAAGAACACCTGCCACAAGGCCCACTGCGACTTCGACGTGTGGAAGAGCGAGCGCTCCTTCTACCAGACGGGCGAGGACGGAAAGACCCCCGTCGAGCGTGCCTTCGACAAACTGGACGAGCTGGGCTACCTCTACCGTGACGACGAGGGTGTCCTGTGGTTCAAGTCCACTGCCTTTGGCGACGACAAGGACCGCGTCCTGATCAAGCACGATGGTGCCTACACCTACTTCGCCTCCGATGTCGCCTACACGCTGGACAAGTTCCTCCGCGACGACTACGTGATCGAGATCTGGGGCGCCGACCACCATGGCTACGTGAAGCGCGTCCAGTCCGTTGCCGAGGCCTTTGGCTATCCCGACAAGTACGAGGTCGTCCTGGGCCAGCTGGTCAACCTCCTGCGTGGTGGCAAGCCCGTCCGCATGTCCAAGCGCAAGGGCACCATGGTCACCTTTGAGGAGCTCATCGACGAGGTGGGCGCCGACGCCACGCGCTACACCCTGATCAGCCGTTCGTCCAACCAGACGATTGACTTCGACATCGATGCCGTCAAGCAGCAGAACAACTCCAACCCAGTCTATTACGTGCAGTATGCGCACGCACGCATCTGCTCCATCCTCCGCCGCGCCGCTGGCGTTACCGAGGAAGAGGCCCAGAAGCTGGGCATGAACGAAGTTTCCCGCCGCGCCATCGGTGAGGACTATGACCTTTCGATGCTGACCGACCCCACCGAGGCGGCCCTGGCCCGCAAGGTCTCCGAGTTTCCCGCGCTCATCGCCGGTTGCGCCCGCGACCGTGCTCCCTTCCGCATCACGCACTTCTGCGAGGAGCTTGCAGGTGATTACCATGGCTTCTACGCCAACTGCCAGGTCCTGCCCAGTGAGGGTCATCCCGTGGACGAGGCCCTGTCCAAGGCGCGTCTGGCTGCCTGCGACGCCGTCCGCATCAACCTCGAGGTCGCCCTGCGCCTCATTGGTGTCACTGCCCCCGAGGTCATGTAGCTAATCGGAGTTCCCGTTTGGCCATGGTTTTCGGTTGACGCGAGGGTTAGCTTTTGCGATACTATCCCTTGCGCTTATTTGGGGATGTAGCTCAGTTGGGAGAGCGCAGCGTTCGCAACGCTGAGGCCGAGGGTTCGAACCCCTTCATCTCCACCATGCAATCCCAGGCCAGGGGCTTCGCCCCTGGCCTTTTTTTGTCAGCCAGCTGACGATTGCTGGCGCATGGCTGACAAAAGGCCGAAAGGCGCCCTAGGCCGTGACTACTCCAACAGTCGCAGGTGCGACCTGGACCCCGCGCCCTAACACGGAACTCCAAGACGGCTCCATGCAAACCCACGACTTGGAGAAGGGGGCCTTTTCAGCCTGCCGGCGGCGCGCCCGCGTTTCCCGAAGCCGATAAACATATCGTCAGCCCGCGAAAAATCGGAGGGCTTCCGGCGGTGGGCCGACTCCCCGGGGGCATTTAATCAGACGCCTTCAGACGGTGGATCGCCGATCAGGGCCCTTCCGGCGGTGGATGAGTGTGTGTCTGTAGACTGCGATTGCGATTACATCACGCTTGCGCGACCTTTTGTCACGGGCTTCTTGCGCATGGGGGCGTCATTCAACGAAACTTGAGCTATATGCCACGAGCCATGCGGTCCTTTGGCCCGCGCGGCTTGCCGAGAAGGGCCCGCTGATGAAGAAGGACCTCTGCGACCAGGCGGTCGGACTCACCCTGGAGGGCTTGCACCGCTATTGGCAGCACGACTACGAGTACGTCCTGTCCCTCTGCACCGATGACGTCATGTGGATCGGGTCGGTATCCTCGCAGTTCATGCGGGGCGTCGAGGCGTTGCGGAAGGACTTCCGCCGAGTGGACCGGGAGCTCGTGGCCTGCCACCTCTCGCACGAGGACTTCCAGATCGTCCACAATGCGCGCGACAGCGTGTCGGTCGCGGGGCGCTACCTCGTCTCGACCGACGAGGGGACCGGTGAGGCGCTTCAGGTCATGCAGCGCGCCCTCTTCATCTGGGTGCGGCGCGACGGCGACCTCCGCATTGCCTGTATGTACGTGTCGAACCCCCTGGGCGAGCTGGCGCTGGATATCGACGAGATGTTTCCCAACGCCTTGGGCACCACCTCATGGAACTATCTCCAGGACAAGGTCGACGAGGCGATCGGCTCAGCCATCGTCTCTATCCGTGACAAGGTGGGTGTCACCCACTACCTGCGTCCGTCGGACGTGATCTATGCCGAATCGGTCGTCAACGACGTGGTTATCTACCTGCGCGATTACTCGATACGCGCGCGGATGACTCTCACGAGTCTCGACGTGCTCTTTGATGGCAGCCTCATCCGGGTGCACCGCGGCTTCCTCGTCAACCCGCGCTGCGTCCGCCAGCTCACGCCCAAGGACATCCGCCTGGCCAACGATGTCGTGATACCCATCAATGCCAAACGCCACCGCGAGCTGGAAGACGTGCTGAGGCAGGTCTTGATGGGTTAAGACTTTTCGTCACGCTCCGTCGCCCTTATGTCACGAAGAGCTTGCGGGGGGTCTTCATCTGCGACAGTCTGAATGTTGAAGTGGAAGCGGATAAAGATAGCAGGGAGCTGGCGATGTCGATAAATCTTGCAACAAGAAAGATGGCGAGGAGACTTATGGCGTGCGCCCTCGCGCTGGCGTTGGCGGCTTGTATGATGCTCGCGGCGGCACGGTCGGCGTACGCCCGAGATAACGCTGACGTGGTGACGGCGGATCACGTCACGTACGTCGATGCGAAAGGTGAGGAAAAGACTCAGGACACCTATACTGCCGTCGAAAGCGACACGACTACCTGGACGACCGGTTGGTACGTGGCCGAGAAAAACGTGACAGTCGATGCCTG
Organism: uncultured Olsenella sp.; assembly: GCA_900316105.1. Classification (GTDB taxonomy): domain Bacteria; phylum Actinomycetota; class Coriobacteriia; order Coriobacteriales; family Atopobiaceae; genus Olsenella_F. The sequence goes on along the minus strand of ONBR01000014.1, from coordinate 10,969 downwards.
TATCACCTGTACTGGCGACGTGAGCTTGGTGCTGTCTGATGGCGCGACGCTCCGTGCCGACAATGGCATCAGTGTTGCGGGAGGCAATAGTCTGACTATTTATGCCCAGAGCGCAGGGACGGGAACGTTGAATGCAAGGGGTTCGAAGGGGGCATCGGGCATCGGCGGCAATTTCAGAGATGACAACGGGTGCGGCTCCATCATCATTAACGGTGGCATCGTGACTGCCGAAGGTGGTTCCAACGCCGATACTCAAAACGGCGAGAGTGGCGCCGGTATTGGCGGTGGAGGCTATAGGCCTGGCGGGACAGTCGTCATCAATGGCGGCACCGTAAACGCAACCGGCGGGAACCGGGCCGCGGGCATTGGCGGTAGCTATCAGAGCGGTGGCGGAACCATCACCATCAATGGCGGGACGGTCAACGCCGAAGGTAAATATAAGGCCGCGGGAATTGGAGGCGGATACAAGGGGGGCGGAGATAGCATCACCATTACCGGCGGCGGCATACGTGCTGTCCCTGGGGGATACAACGGGACTTGGGGATCGCCTATCGGTGCCGGTAATGGTGGAACCGCCGGAACTGTTATCATCCTCGGCGGCAACTTTGCCGAGGGCGACATGACCAATAACACGGTCTATGGTTGCCTGGTGGGCGCCAATCGTCATGTCCAGGCCAACGGCGCCGGGGGAGCATATCCCTACAGTGTCGTGAAGGCGGTCCCGACGGCAGCAAACCTCACCTATACAGAGCCAACGAACCTCGCCTATGACGGGAACGCGAAGGCGGCCACGGTCACGCCCGGCACAGGCGTCGGTGCGGTGACGGTGAAGTATTACGACGCTACTGACACGCAGGTTGAACCCATCAATGTCGGTACCTACACGGTCAAGGCCGACGTGGCGGAGGGCGATGACTATACCGCCGCGACCGGCATCGAGCTGGGAGCCTTCTCTATTGTGAAGGCCACGCCTGTCATCACGGTCGCGCCGACGACTGGCGAGGTTGCGGTGCCCAATACGACGACTTTCACCGTCACCGCAAGCGATTTCTACGACGGGACTCTCGAGGCCACATCAGACAACACTGAGATTGCGAGTGCCTCCTTCTCTGACGGTACACTCAGGGCCTCATCCGACAGCCCCGAAATCGCGACCGCCTCTCTTTCCAGTGGCATCGTCACGATCACCGCCCGGAAGCCTGGCACCGCCACCATTACCGTGAGTGCGCCTTCGACCGCCAACTGCGTGACCGCGGATGCGACCTACACGGTCACCGTGAAGGCGGGCGAGATCGCTGCCGTGGCGCCGACGGATACGACCGTCGACTACGACGGCAAGGCGCACCAGGCGGGCTACGTCTCGGTGGGCGCCCCGACGACGGGATACACCGTGTCGTATGGCACCGCGGATGGCGTGTATGACCTGACGGAGGCGCCTTCCTATACGGACCCCGGCACTTATCGGATTTACTGGCAAGTGACCGCTGACGGCTATGAGACGTCGACCGGGTCTTGGGCTTTCATAGTCGAGGGGGCGGATTCCCCGTCGGACACACCAGAGACGCCTGCCTCACCCGCCGACCCCACGGATCCCAACACGCCCACGACGCCCTCTACACCTTCCGAGCCTTCCACGAGCACCGAGCCCGTTGCCCCCTCCACGACTACCACATCCGACACGCCTGCCTCACCCGCTACGGCTACAGCGCCCGCTGCGTCTCAGACCTCGGCGCACAAGAGCGGCTCACGCACGACCGCCTCCACGCAGAATGATCCCATGCCTCAGACCGGGGACGAGACGAATCAAGTGCTTCCCTTGGCATTTGCTGTCCTGGGTATGGCGGCCATAATCGCGGGTGTCTCTTCCCGCACCCGTCGCGCTCCGGCTGCTCACCTGCGCCGTTAGGGTGTGTCTTCATAATCCCTTGAGCTGCTCGTTTCCGAAACCCGCAATTTAGAAAGCGCCGAACAGGCCCATTTCCGCAATCCGCGGGTGCGTCCTCCCGAGAATCAACCGCCGAAAGAGCACCACTGTCTCCCCGTCCGCGTACCCACAGTCGGAAGGGCATCGATCCGATTGCCCCGCCCGTACGCTCACCGCCGGAAGGCCGGTGTTCCGGAGAACGTGCACATATGTTTATCGGCCTGTCAAGCGACCTATTTTTTCGCAGGTTCGCAGGGCCCCGGTCACCGCGGTGCGCGCGGCCCTCGTGGCCGAGGTGGAGGAGCCGTTCCCCAACGGCTGCCGCTACCCCGGCGACCCGCAGGGACCCGCGGCGGAGGTGTGGAACTGCCGCTGCACCCTCGTCCCCGACCTGGAGGGCTACGACGCCCTCTCGGACGGCAGACACGACAAGAACCTCAAGGGCATCAGCTACGAGGACTGGAAGGCGGGGAAGAACCCGCCGAAGCCCAAGGAGGGCAGCGGCCGCAGCTTTGCTAAGTTCGGAGCGATGCCGTCAGTGTTGAACCAGCTTGACAAGTTTGGAATCACCGCAGACCAGTACAGGGAGGCCACGCGAGAGGTAATGCGTGGCTATGGCTTGGGTGACCTCCGCCAGTTCGCAACCCTCACGAAGGCCGACCAGCGCGAGGTGGGAAAGGACGCCTTGGACGCAGCTATTGCAAAGCAGGTGGACCTACCGCTGAGCGTCCATGCAATAGGGCAGATGAAGGCTCGTGAAGTCACTCCCGCGCAGATTAACGACGCGCTCAATTCTCCCATCCACATAGGCGAAATCAGGACTGACGCGGATGGTCGGCGGGGGCAGAAATACATCGGCATGTATGCGACAGCTGTAATAAACCCTGATGAGAAACGTATAATTACTACATACCCCACCAAGAGTTCAAACAGGAGAAAGTACGGTACAGGCAACGATGAAAAGCCTTGACGTCAAGCAGACAGCCCTTCTCGAATCGCTGGGCCTCACCAACGACTTCTCGAACGCAACCGATGACGAACTGGTTGAAATAGAGGACAGGGTTTGTGACGAGCTTATGCTTCGTGGCATTGACGAGACCGGGGATGGTGTTAACGATTACGGGGCGCTTTGCGAGAGCATTATTGACGCCCTCCCTGAATAGGTGGTGACACAAGCGGGCTTTGGGGGCCGTCCTTCGGGGCGGCCCCGTTACTTGTGCCGCACCATGGCCGCGAGGTGATGCGGGGTGGAGCGGAAGCGCGTGGTGAGGTGCGGCGGGTGCGCCGTGGCGGTGCTCGTGGCCGGTTGCGGCTTCACGGCGCGGCCCACGCTCACGTGCCCCGGCAGGGGCGAGCCGGTTGACGCCGGTGACGGCTGCACCTTCGGCACGCCGGGGACGCCACGAACCGGCGTCGTGGCGTGGGACGCCGACGTGGGCGGGTACCACCCGCAGCTCGCGCGGGGATGGGAGGCCTGATGGCAGGCGTGGAGGTGCGGAACGACAACACCGGGCAGTGGGAGGCCGACCTTGCGGCTGGAATAGCCAAGGGGCTGGAGACCATCGGCCTCATGGCCGAGGGCTACGCCAAGGCCCTCTGCCCCGTCGACACGGGCAGGCTGCGCAACTCCATTACCCACCAGCGGAGCGGTCCCTCGACGGAGGCCATCGGCACCAACGTCGGGTACGGGAGGTACGTCGAGCTGGGCACCTCCCGCGCCAAGGCCCAGCCCTACCTGGTCCCCGCCGCCACCGGGCACGCCGCCGAGTACCGGGCAGTCATGAGGCGTCACCTGGGCGCGTGACGCACGCCGCACCATCACCCCAGAAGGTCGAGCCACATGCGGGCGAGGGACCGCCCGCGCCGAAGGAGGGGCGAATGGCGCTGACGCGGAAGATGCTCAGGGCAATGGGCGTCGAGGACGAGAAGGCCGAGGAGATCATCGAGGCGCACGCCGAGACCGTGACCGCGCTGAAGCAGCAGCGCGAGGAGGCCGAGGGGCGCGCAAAGGAGGCCGATTCGCTGCGGGAGCAGCTTGAGGAGGCCAGGGCGGGCGCGGCGGAGGACGGCGGCTGGAAGGCCAGGTTCGAGGCCGAGCACGCGGCGTTCGAGGAGTTCAAGCAGGCCACCGAGGCCAAGGCCAAGGAGGCCGAGAAGGCGGGGCTCTACCGCCAGCTGCTCCGGGACGCGGGCGTGGACGCCCGCAGGATCGACTCCGTCATGCGCGTCACGGACCTGTCAAAGGTCGAGGTGGAGGACGGAAGGCTCAAGGACGCCGAGGCCCTGAAGCAGGGCATCGGCACCGAGTGGGCCGACTTCATCGCCACGACCGGGACCGTGGGCACCAACCCGCCCACGCCGCCCAGGGAAGAGGGCGGCGCGAAGGACCCGGCGGACATGACCACGGCCGAGTACATGGCATACAAGAGAAAGCTGAGGGCAACCAATGCCTAACACGACTCTGACCCCAAGGGTCATCGCGAACGAGGCCCTGGACGTGCTGCGAAACAGCGCCGTCATGGCCAACCTGGTCCACCGCGACTTCTCCCTTAGCCAAAAGGCGCTCTTTGCGACAAAATTTGGGCCTCAAAGCGCGAAAAAGTGTCGCAAAGAGCGCCGTCTGGCTAAGGGGTGCCATGAAGCGGGGGCCAGGGCGCCCAAAATTGCCTCCCAGGCTCCGTCTGACCCTCGCTCACACTACAAAGAAAGCCGCACGGGTCCAAAGCCCGCGCGGCGTCACCAAATTCTCCCGCTCAACGCCAGGGATGCACCCGCCGCCCTCTGATTGGATGGCTGGGAGGAAGACATGCAGAATCTGCCCCTGTTATGTTTGTCGGCGACACATCCGCGAAGCGCTGTGTCCGGGACAAAGCCAAGTGGCGAGCACCTACAGCCGAATGTCCTCCCAGTCCTCCAGCCAGAGGTCCGCGACGGCGCGCATCTCGCGTACCTCCTGATGGGGGTCGTTGCTCCTGACTCCGCAGGTCACGCACCCAGCCCTCTTCGCTGACCTCAACGCCACTGCCAGGTCCTCAAAGACGATGCAGTCCCCGGGAGCCTCTCCCAGCTCGCGTGCGGCGGCCACGTAGACGTCCGGCACGTCCTTCGCCACGCCCAGCTCGCCTGCATGCAGCCTCTTGTCAAAGAGCCCGTCGATGTCCACGTTCTGCATGGCGTCAAGGACCCCTCGGTCGTTTGTCGTTGCCAGGGCGCAGGGGATGCCTGCGGCCTTGAGCGCGCGTATGTAGCGCTCCGCCCCCGGCCTCAGACAAGCCTCGGACTCGTAGAGTGCCCGTCCCATGCGGTTCCACTCGTCGCAGATCTCCTGGACGGACTCCTTGAGGCCAAAGCGCTCGATGGTGTACTGGGCACCCGCCGCAAAGCCCAAGGCGCTCAGGGCACGTCCGTAGTCAGGCGTGTAGGGAAGGCCGCGCGAGCCCAGAAAGACCAGGTCAACGCGGTTCCACAGGGATGCCGTGTCGGATATCGTGCCATCGAAGTCAAAGATTGCCGCCTTGAAGGAGGGCGGCCAGATTCCGTCTAGGTCTGCCATGTCGCTCGTCTCTGTGAGGGGTATCAAAAAGGCCAGGCACCCGCCGCGGTGTGGGCAGGACGCCTGGCTTCGTGCTCGCTTACTGGTCAGGCTCGGATTCCAGGGACTTCAGGATGTCGATCACCACGTCGTCGGGGTAGAGACCCGCCAGCGTGCTGACGAAGCTCCTGGCCACGGGAAAGACCTCCGCATCCACCGAGGCCCTCATGCAGGAGAGGAATATCCTGGTGATCTCCTCCGTAGGTGCGATGGGAATGCTGGCGTCCGTGAGGACCTTGACGATCTCGTCCTGATCCATGTTCTCGTGATAGCTGCCAGGGTTCTGCATGGCTAGGGCGCTCAGCTCCATGGCGGCCATGGGGAAGCTCCCCCGCGTGATGGCCAGCGAGCTCAGATAGCAGGCCTGGGCGGCCAGGATGTTTCCCCGCTGCCACTGAAAGAAGGCCATGCGATAGTAGCCGACACCCAGCCCCTCGGGGTCATGGGCGATTCTGAGCAGGCGCTTCAGCTCCTCGACGGCCTCGTCCATCTGGCCGTTCTGCTCCAGGCTGCGCACGTAGTGCAGGCGAGCCCTGCGGTCCACGGGCGCCAACTCCAGGATGCGGCGGGCGTGCCTGAGGGCGTCTGCGTGCTGGCCCAGGGCCGAGTAGGCCGCGGAGAGCATCAGGTGGCACTCGAAGTAGGCGTCGGGCACCAGGAGGACGGAGGTCTCTGGTGCGCGATAGAGCCTGTTGTAGAGGACGCGGTCCACGTAGGAGGAGAAGTAGCGCCACTCCACGTTGACGGTGTCCTCGTAGATGCCCCTGGAGTCCACGTGATCGAGGGCGCGGCGCAGGATGCTTGCGGCCTTCTGGACGTCCTGGTGCTCAAAGAGGCCGTGTGCTCGCTCAGCTGCCTGCGAGAGCCCGTCGCCCTCGGCAAACGCCTTGCCTACGGCCGCAGGGTCATCGGGAATCTGGCCGTCGATCAGGCCCTTGATCGTGCGCTCGGCGGCTGCTCTCACGCTGGGGTCGGGGTCGTCGCCGGCCAGGTCCATGATCATGCGAACGTTGCGCTGGGTGGGTCCGACTCCCTGGGCGTCCTCGCCGAACTCGGAGGGAATCAGTCGGCGCATGATGTCGTTGGCCAGGTAGTTCCTCTTGTCGGACTCCTCGATGGAGAGGCCGCTCACGCGGGGGCTGCCCAGGACCTCGGCCTGCTTCTGGGGGATGCGACGCGACGACAGCGAGACCACCTCGTGGCGACGGGGCGGGCAGAAGCGCTCCTCTGAGAGCTCGAAGGTCTGGGCGACGGGGCGCAGCATGCCGTTCTCCACACGGCGGGCGGGGACGAAGCGGTGGTAGACGCGGTCGAAGTTGCTGGCGTCCACCAGGTCGTTCTCGAGGTCCAGCTGGGAGAAGCGCCAGCGGTCGAAGTCCACGGACAGGTAGCACCAGTGGTGGTTTGCGGTGTCCACGGTGGCGGCCACCCAGACGTGGAGGATCTTCTTTGACGTGCGGAAGGCGATGCCGGCCAGGAGGATGGCCAGACGCTGGGCGTAGGCGGAGGCAGCCTTCTTTCGCATCTCGCGGGAGCTGGTCACGATGCCCAGGTCACCAACCAACATGGAGGAGGGGAAGACCTGCTCCGGTGTGGCCTTGAAGACGATCGAGACGTTGTGGTCTGCGACGTTCACGCGGTAGTCGAGCTCCAGGCGGTAGGGGAGGACAAGGGACTCCACCACCGTGGCGATCTGGCGGCGGACCGTCCACTCGGTGTCGGGGAGGTCGCCCTCCTCGAGCTCGTAGGGGGTGTCGATGGCGCCCACCTGCGAGCAGATGTGATGGAGCACCAGCTGGTTTACGTCGTAGCAGTCTTCGATCGAGGCGTCCTGGGGCAGGTGCTCGGCGGCAAAGCGTATCTGGTTGAGGGTCGCCTCGACCTTTAGCAGGCGGAGGCGGGCCAGGTAGGCCATGGAGCTGGAGCCAGAATAGGGTCTGAGGTAAAAGAGCTTGGAGCGGCCGAGAGAGACGACCTTGAAGCTGGGAAGGTCCACATCGGTCTGAAAGATGCCCGCCTCGGTGAGCATGCGGGCGGCGAACTCCTCCAGGTCGGAGGGGCGCTCCAGGGGACGGTCGGACTCGCCCGTCGTGTGGGCAATGACGGCATTGGCCAGGGAGGCGTCGGAGTCGGAGGCGACGGCCGCCTCGATGGCAGCGGAGGGGGACTGGGGCTGGGCCTGGAGCTTGGAGGTCTTTCCAGTGGACTTGGCAGGCTGGCTGGGCCCGGCGTCCTGATTCGCCTCAGTGGGCTCCTTTGCGTCGCCCGTGTCCTTGCCCTCTGCTTCGGCGACCGCAGCCTCGCGGGTGCGGATATCGCCCACAAAGAGCCTGAGCTCCTCGATGGGGTTGTGGGTCTCCAGCAGACGGCGCGTGAGCTCCTGGAAGTCCAGGGTCGACGTGGGAATGGTCTCGGGCTTGTGGGACTTTGCTTCCTCGTCCCGGGCAGCGTCGCTGGCGTCTGCGCTGGGCAAGACAGGCTCGCCCGCCTGGACAGGGTCATCGGCCGCTACCGCTTCCGTTGCGGTCTGCTCGACCACTATGACGGGGGTCTCATCCGTATCAGCAGGCTCTGCGGGTTCAGCCTGGGCGGGCGCCGGGCCTGCGACCTTGGCCTCTGCCTCTACCGATGCCTTGGCGGGTGCTTCCTCAGCCCTGGTAGGCTGCTCCTCGCGTCTCTCTGCCGTGTATGCCGTCCTGCTCGCCAGGCTCCTCGCGCCCAGGCGGAACATCTCGATGAAGCCGATGCCAATCGCAGAGGTGATGGCCGAGAAGATCCAGTAGGGTTCGATGTCTAGGGTGACATTGACCAGGCTCATCACGAGTGTGATGGCCAGGACGATTTCAATGGCAAGAAGCACGGGCTGTGGCGTGGGCTCATGCCCACGCCTGGCTGGTCGTTTCATGGTCCTCCATGCGTGTCATGACAGAAGAGTCTTTTGCCCTCTTATACCCAAAGCGGCTGAATGAGACCCTGGCGCTGGCTTTTTGCGTCAGTTTGCCGTCAGTCTGAACAAGGTCCACAAAAAACGGGGGCGCCTCAGCGTCCCCGTCGCGACGTTCGTGTGCGTCTCGCTCGGCCAGTTCGCAAATGTCCCTAGGCGTCGCCCAGCTCGGTGGGCCAGACCGCGTCGGCGGGCATGGGGTAGTTGCCGGAGGCGACCTCCTTGGGAATGGAGCTGTCGGAGGCCATCAGCTCGTCGATCGTCACGAAGGTGTAGCCCTGCGACTTGAGTGTGTCGATGATCTGCGGAAGCGCCTCCACGTCCTGGTCGCGGTTGCCGCCGCCGTCGTGCATGAGGATGATGCTTCCGGAGTGCACGTCAGCGCAGGCGTTCGAGACGATCTGGTCTGCTCCTGGCTGCTTCCAGTCCTCGGTGTCGATGTCCCAGCGAACGGCTACCGTCGCCGCGCCCTGCGTGCTGAGCCAGGTCCTCTGGGTGAAGCTGCCATACGGCGGGCGGAATGCCGTGGTCTTCACGCCCGTTGCCCCCTCGATAGACGAGAAGGAGCTTCTCAGCTGGTCGAGAACCGTCTGGGCGTCGGACGTCCTGAGGTCGGGGTGGTCGTAGGAGTGGCTGCAGATCTGGCACCCCGCGTCCACGATCGCCTTAGCCCCATCAGGGTTGGCATCAACCTCATTGCCCAGGCAGAAGAAGGTCGCCTTGACTCCCTTGTCCTTAAGAATCTGCAGGTACTGGCCCGTATACCGGCTTGGCCCGTCGTCAAAGGTGAGCGCCACGAGCTTCTGGCTCCCCGTAGGCTTGACGTCCTTCACGGTAATCACGCAGTCCTGGCCCTGCTGGTAGACGGTCCCATCGGCCTGCTCGCCCGATTCCTGCCCGGTGAGCACGTCCTTCACGGTGGTGGCGCCCCACTGCGAGATGTAGTTGATGGCGCCCACGTTGCCGTCCATAAGGAGCCTCGGCGGCTGGTTCACGGTCTCGGTGGTGTAGGGCTCCATGCGGTCCTTGCCGTCGCCCACGGAGATGCGCTCACCGCCCGACACCTTGTAGGCACTCGCCTCGTCGTAGTCCATGTCCTTGTCGTTAACGATCACGGAATAAGGGTAGCCTTCGCCCTCAGCGAGGATGTTCCCCGAGACGCTCACGTAGTTGCCTGGGGCGGTCTGGATTCCCTCGTCACTCTTGAGCTGGTCTATGGTGGTGCCAACCGTCACCCTCTGGAGCGTTCCGTTTACGGTCACCTGGACGGGGCGAAGGTGGCTCCACCAAAAGTAGCCACCGCCGAGAATGGCGGCAAGGACGAGCAGCGGGACAAGAGTTCGCACCACAAAGCGCCTGCCTCGCCCGTCTCGCTTCCCCTGGCTTCCACCCTCGGGCATTGCGTTGGCGTCTCCTGTGGGAATGAAGCCGGCACCCTTGCCAACAAGTCCAAAGTCCTGGTTATTCGTGGGACCCGCCATCCCCTCGGAGGGGGCCTTCTCGTCATGTGTCTCAGACATGTTGCCTCCGGAACTTACTCCGCCTCGTGGTGTCGTTTTCTTCTTCACTGTGTCGAGGGGCTGTGCCCCGATGTCTGCGTGTGGATAACCATAGCCCACTTTCCCGTCCGACGCTCCAGGCTTTGTGCGCGTCTCATGTCCCAAAGAGCGGATAACTATGGGCCATCTTGCCAGTGTGTGCCTGGCAGTCCTGAAGAGCGCGCAGGCCTTCTCCCTGCCTCGGGTCTTCTCGCGCTTCGCACCTTCTCGTCGTCTCCTTTGGAAAAACGCACGCGATAATGACCGGTACCCACCAGCCTTCTGGGAAAACGCTGGCGAGAAGCCCGACGGATTGGTTTCGCGTGCGTTTTTCTCTCGAACCTTGCGTCCTGTCTGTCATGTCCTCGGAACGAAAGAGGCCCCGCCGGGGTCGGCGGAGCCTCTGAGCGAATGCTTGCGGATAGGGCTACTTGCCCTTCTGGTCGGTGTTGTAGAAGCCCGACCCCTTGAACACGATTCCCGAGGTCTCGAACACCCGCTCGGCCTCGTGGCCGCACTTGGGGCAGTTCACCTTGGGATGGGCACTCATGGGGTGCTCGACCTCGAAGGTGGAACCGCATGAGGGGCACTTGTAGTCATAACGAGCCATGTTCTTCTTCCTCCGGAAGCTTGGTGCAGATGCTGTATGGTGTCTCGGGCGGGCGCTTTGGCGTCCGGGCCATGGGATACTTTACCCAACCAGGCGGGTTGGTGCCAGCTCGTGCGCTTCTCGCCTTGGGACAACACCGAATCTGCTCGCTACATCGCGGCCAAAGCGCCGCAGGGGAGAGGAACGATGGCTATCAGGGGTGCAATTTTCGACTGTGACGGGACGCTCGTCGACTCCATGCACATGTGGAGTCACGTGATGATCGAGCTTGCCCGCACGCATGGCTGCACTAGCGTTGACCAGTCGTTTTTCAACCGCGTCGAAAGCGTGACCTTGAGGGAGGGTTGCAAGATCATGCACG
>ONBR01000003.1 GCA_900316105.1 uncultured Olsenella sp. | reverse complement strand
CCGTGGGATTCGCTCCTGGAGCGCGTGGGATTTGCCTCTGGAGTCATCCGGCCGTAGGATTTGCCTCTGGAAGCCGTGGGATTCGCCCCTGGAGCTTATCAGGCAAGAGGGACGGAGGTCTTTTCGGACAGTCTTTACCGAGGAGATTTTTCGGAAAAACGCCCAATTTTGTCCGAAACGCCCCCGCCGCAGGCCGCATCCGCCACGCACCAGCAACCGCGGCCGACCTGCACCCCCGCCTGCCAGCCGACACCACCCGCGTCGCAGCCCGCTGTACTAGGATTGGACACGTTACCTCATGCGTCACGACTCCAACGGAGGCCCCATGTCTGAATCCAACGTCACCCTCACGCCCCTGTCCTTCCCCTCCGCAGACGGCCACTCCACCGTCAGCGCCTGTGTTTGGTCCGCCAGCCCCATCGCGGAGCTCGGCAAGCCCAAGGGCGCCGTCCAGATAGTCCACGGCATGTGCGAGCACAAGGAGCGCTACGACGCCTTTGCCCGCGCCCTCGTTGCCCAGGGATACGTCGTCTGCGCTCACGACCAGATTGGCCACGGCCAGACCACGCCTCAGGAGGACTGGGGCTACATCCCCTCCCAGGGCGGAGAGGACATGCTGGTAGAGGACGTGAACAGCCTGCGCCAGCTCATGCAGGAGCAGATCCCCGCCGGCACCCCCTACTTCGTCTTTGGCCACTCCATGGGAAGCTTCGTCACCCGCGTCTACATCTCCCGCTACGGCGGTGGCCTGGCGGGCGCCATCATCTGTGGCACAGGCTTCGTCCCTGTGAACACCTCCAAGGCCGGCCACACCATGGCCCAGCTCATCGCCCGCGTCCGCGGCGAGAAGCACAAGAGCAAGCTCCTCCACTCCATGGCCGACGGCGCCTACGCCAAGGCTGTCGAGAACCCCCTCACCGACTTTGACTGGCTCTCCTACAACCAGGAGAACGTCGACCGTTACATCGCGGACCCAGCTTGCGGCTTCCCCTTCACGGCCGGCGGCTACTCCACGCTCACGGCACTCACCGCAGAGTGCTGCACCCTGGAATGCGCCCAGCGCGTGCCCGCCTCCCTGCCCCTCTTCTTCATTGCGGGCGAAGAGGACCCTGTCGGCTCGAACGGCCAGGGCGTGCGCGAGGCAGCCGACTTGGCTCGCAAGGCCGGCTCGACGGACGTTTCCGCGAAGCTCTATCCCCACATGCGCCACGAGATCCTGAACGAGACCGACCACAAGAAGGTCTTTGCCGACGTCATAGATTGGCTGGACCAGAAGGGGCAGACGAAGTGAGTGACGTCCTGGATACGGAGCTTCTTGGCAAGCTCCACTCCTACGCCAACCAGGTCTACGACAAGGAAATCGCCCTCCTCAAGACCCTTGCCGCCATCCCGTCTCCCACAGGCCACGAGGAGCAGCGTGCGAATTTCATCGCCAACTGGCTACGGGACCGCGGCGCCTGCCAAGTCTTTGTGGATGACCAACGCAACGTCGTCTGCCTCCTCGAGGCGCGCGATGTCCCAGCGGCCGAAGACGGCGCAAAGAGGGACGTACGCGTCTTTGCCGCCCACACTGACATAGTCTTTGTCGACACTGACCCCCTGCCCGAGCACCAGGAGGGTCAGCGTCTCTACGCCCCAGGAGTCGGCGACGACACGGCAAACCTCGTTGCCCTCCTGGCCGCCTGTCATTTCCTCCTGACCCATCCCGCGGCCTACGACCAGGCAACACGCGACGCAGACCTCCTAATCGTGGCAAACACCTGCGAGGAGGGCCTGGGGAACCTTGCGGGTACAAAGACTCTCTTTGGAGAGCTCAGGAAGGCGGGAAGAAAAGTCCGCTCCTTCCACTCCTTCGACCTCTACATTCCCCAGGTCATCAGCCGCGCGGTGGGATCGGAGCGCTGGAAGATCAGCGTGAGCTGCCAGGGCGGCCATTCCTACCAGAACTTCGGTCGGCCCAACGCCATCGAGGTCCTCTGCAGAATCATCGAACGCCTCTACGCCCTGCCCCTGCCCAAGGACCCTGCCGATGGGGCTCATACCACGCGAAACGTTGGCACCATCAAGGGTGGCACGACGGTCAACGCCATTGCCGACCACGCCAGCGCCAGCTTCGAGTACCGCAGCGAATCCGCGGAGAACCTGGCAACCATGCAATCGGCCCTCAAGAAGGTCATCACCGATGCACAGTCTGAGCTAGGCAACAAGGGCAAGGTGGAGCTCGAGGTGATTGGCCTCAGACCTGGCAACGGCCACCAAGATCGAGCTAGGCTCCAGAGGCTGACCGACCATGCGGCCCAGCTGGTCCAGGCAGTCACGGGAGAGGGACCGGATCTCTCCCCCGCCTCCACCGACGCCAACATCCCCCTGTCCCTGGGGATCCCCGCCGTCACCATAGGCGCCATCCGAGGCTCCCTGCTACACACAAGAAACGAATGGGTTGACCTGCCCAGTCTCGTCGACGGGCTGACCATCGTCCTGGGACTGATGCTGGAGGTTTAGTCTGCCCGGGGGCCTCTTGCTTTGCCCAGTGCCCAAACATTCTCGCGCCGCGCTTGCGCGACGCTGCGAAACTGCACCTGGAAAAGGCAAGAGGCCCATGGCGGTCCAAACCTCACAGGCAGCAGCCGGCAAGGCTGGCTCAGAGCAAAGAGTTAAAAGAATGCGCGGGGGTGGGGATCATGTCCCCACCCCCGCCCCCCCAAAGGGCGCGAAGCGCACCAACCTCATCCCCTTTGAGACCAGGACCTGGCCAATTTCCTTGGATAGCCCCTGGTTGCAGAAAGAGGCCCCGGTCTTCTTCCAGGCGCAGTTCCGCAGCGCGCTTTTTGCGCGAGGATGTTTGAGCACTGGAAGAAGACCGGGGCCTCCCTCAGGTAAGAAGGGTCTAGCCCAGGATTTGTGCCAGGTCCTGGTCGGCCGTGCTTGTGGGTGTTAGGCCGAACTTCTCTACCAGGACCTTCAGAACGCCGGGGCTCACGAAGGCAGGCAGGGTGGGCCCAAGCTTGATGTCGCGGACACCCAGGTAGAGCAGGGTCAAAAGGACGCTAACCGCCTTCTGCTCGTACCAGGACAGGACGAAGGACAGGGGCAGGTCGTTCACACCGCAGCCAAAGGCCTTCGCCAGGGCCAAGGCGATCTGGATGGCGCTGTAGGAGTCGTTGCACTGGCCGCAGTCCAGAAGGCGCGGGATGCCGCCGATCGTACCCAGGTCCAGGTCGTTGAAGCGGTACTTTCCGCAGGCCAGGGTCAGAATCACCGTGTCATCGGTGGTCTTCTTGACCAGGTCGGTGTAGTAGTTGCGACCAGGCCTTGCGCCGTCGCAGCCACCCACCAGGATGAACTTCTTGATGGCACCAGACTTGACGGCGTCCACTACCGTATCGGCAATGGAGAGGACCGTCCCGTGGCCAAAGCCCGTCGTGACGGTGTGGCCGCCGTTGATGCCCGTGAGCTCCTGGTCCTCCGCGTAGCCACCCAGCTCCAGTGCCTTGGCAATCACAGGACCAAAGTCCTTGCCGCCGTCCTCGGCCGTGGGGATGTAGGTCATCTGGGGATAGGAAACCATCTCGGTGGTAAAGACACGGTCGGCATAGGAGGGCTTGGGGGGCATCAGGCAGTTGGTGGTAAAGAGGAAGGCGCCAGGCACCCCGTCGAACTCCTTCTGCTGGTTCTGCCAGGCGGTGCCAAAGTTGCCCTTGAGTTGGGGATACTTCTTCAGCTCGGGATAAGCGTTCGCAGGCAGCATCTCGCCGTGGGTATAGACGCTCACGCCCGTGCCCTCGGTCTGCTGGAGGAGGAGCTCCAGGTCGCGCAGGTCATGACCGGTCACCACGATGAAGGGTCCCTTGTGGATGGTCAGGCTGACCTCGGTAGGTTCGGGCGTCCCGTAGGTGGAGGTGTTGGCCTCGTCCAGCATGCCCATGACCTTGTAGTTGACCTCGCCAACCCTCAATACCAGGGCCAGGAGCATGTCGGCATTGGACTCGTCACCCAGGGCCGCCAGGGCATCGACCAGGAACTGCGCCGCCTCATCGTCGGTCCTGCCCAGGACGCGGGCATGATAGGCGTATGCAGCCATGCCGCGAATGCCAAAGAGGATCAGCGACTTCAGGGAGCGGACGTCCTCGTTGTCGGTCCAGACGGTCCCCAGGAGGAGGTCCTCGCCAGGCTCGACGCCGGCCTCGGCGGCCAGACGATCCTTCTCGGCACGGATGCGGTCGGTCATGGCGCGCACGGTCTGGTAGTTGAAGTTGACGTTGGTGATGCAGGTAAAGAGGCCATCGACGATGAGTTCGTCCGCCAGCTCGCTGCGCCTCTCCGCCTTCTGGCAGGTACGGGCCAGACCCACCAGGGCGCCCGTCAGCTCGTCCTGGTCCAGGGCAACGGTTGCGGGCTT
Organism: uncultured Olsenella sp.; assembly: GCA_900316105.1. Classification (GTDB taxonomy): domain Bacteria; phylum Actinomycetota; class Coriobacteriia; order Coriobacteriales; family Atopobiaceae; genus Olsenella_F. The sequence goes on along the minus strand of ONBR01000003.1, from coordinate 101,402 downwards.
GCCGCAGACGCCCGCCTTACCCGTGCAGCCCTTGCCGCCTGCCGTCTGCTCGCACTGGAAGCAGAACATCTGTGAATCCATCCTGGGGTCCCCTCTCCCTTGGTCTTCTTTTTTGTAAGCCCATCCTATCAGAGAGCGGAGGAACATTACGTCGTCTTTCCAACCAGTTGGAGAGAATCTTGCGGTCAGCTTACAGAGGCGTGTGACAATGAGACACGTTTTGCAGTCTCTCCGCTGCGACCGAGTAATGCCTGGCCGCAGCGGCCCGAAAGAAGGCCATCATGTCGCAAGAAGAGCAAGGCCACATCCCCGAGTCGCCCCTGGGCCCGTCAGTCCACACCGGATCGGTCACCCTCCGCGGAAAGATGATCGACCGCCGTAACGTCCCCGGCGGCAACCTGCAGAACCCCACCGCCGACACCAGCTGGCTGGAGGGAGACCCCTGGCGCGTCATGCGCATCTTGTCAGAGTTCGTCGAGGGCTTCAACGCCCTGACCACCCTGGGTCCGGCCATCTCCATCTACGGCTCCTCGCGCACCAATCCTCGCAATGCCTACTACCAGCGTGCCCGCGAGGTCGCTGGCACCATCGCTCAGAACGGCATCGCCGTGATCACGGGCGGCGGGCCAGGCATCATGGAGGCGGCCAACCGCGGTTCCTCCGAACACGATGGCATCTCCGTGGGACTCAATATCGAGCTCCCCCACGAGCAGCATGCAAACAAGTGGCAGAACCTGGGCCTATCCTTCCGCTATTTCTTCTCCCGAAAGACCATGTTCGTCAAGTACTCCCAAGGCGCGATCTTCTTCCCCGGTGGCTACGGCACCATGGACGAGATGTTCGAGCTCCTGAACCTGGTGCAGACGGGCCGTACGCCAAAGATCCCCATCGTCTTCTTTGGCAGCGAGTACTGGAAGGGGCTCATCGACTGGATCCGCGACACCATGCTGGCGGACCGGAACATCTCCCCCGAGGATCTGGACTTCTTCACGGTAACGGACGATCCTGAGGAGGCCGCTGCCCTCGCAATGAGTAAGATACTGTCTGGCAACGAATAGCTCACGTGGCAGGGGGACCGACCCGCCGCCACGGACATTGGAGAGAACATGGCCTACAAGGCGGCAATATTTGACCTGGACGGCACCCTGCTGAACACCCTCGATGACCTGCATGGGTCCGTCAACCATACCCTGGAGGAATACGGCTTTGCCCCGCGTGGCCGCCAGGAGATCAGGTCCTTCCTGGGCAACGGCATGCAGCGCCTGATTCACCTGAGCCTTCCTGACGAGGGAATAGACCCCCAGCTGGAGGCCCAGGTCCTGGCAGACTTCAAGAAATACTACGCACACCACAGCGCAGAGCGCACCGCCCCCTACCCCCAGATCACCCAGCTCCTGGAGGTCCTCTCCGGAGAGGGGGTCCTGCGTGGCGTCGTGTCCAACAAGGGCGACTTTGCCGTCCAGGACCTGATTGCCGAGTACTTCCCCGGCCTCTTCAACATCGCCGTGGGCGAGATGGAGGGCATCCGTCGCAAGCCTGCCCCCGACACCGTCCTCAAGGTCATGGACCGGCTGGGCGTCAGCGCGGAGGAGTCCGTCTACATCGGCGACTCCGAAGTGGACATCCAGACGGCGGCAAACGTGGGCTGCGACTGCGTGGCCGTGTCCTGGGGCTTCCGCGACCGTGACCAGCTGGTAGCCGACGGCGCCAAGGTCATCGCGGACAACACCGAGGAGCTGGCCGAGGCGATCCTCCTCTACTAGCCCGGGACGTACGAGCCGCGACGACGGTGGCAAGAAGTCCTAGCACAGTTCGTCCCCTAGGTACAGCAATTTCCCCTCAACTCACGCCTAGACGCAGGACCGCAACGCTGGCCTAACAATCAGCCCAGACTGTTATGCCGCGTGTAGAATTCAGTTAACGGAAGCAGACTTCGTCCGCTCCGCTAGCTGATGAGGCACTTCCTTCGAGAAAGGACGAGCTATGGGAAAGAAAGCAGCCGAGGCACTCGACATCAATTACGAAGACCTTGCCGACTACCTGCACACGCATCACTCCGTGTACATGCAGGTCGACAGTAGCGTCTACTACCTCACCGACGTGAACTACGAGGCATGGCGTGCACAGGACACCAGCCGTCGCAACGAGAAGAACCACTTCGTCGACTGCAGCGACCTCGTTCCCACCGTCGACGAGTTCCTCACTCTCCCCTTCGTCAACGGCCACACCATCAAGGAAGTCTTCTCCGAGGCAAGGTTCTATGAGTCGGTGAAGGGCACCAAGGAGCCCTAGGGACTCTGGGAGGCCTTTCCCTTCCGACATATTCATCTGTTGCACCCAAGCCCGCAGCCCCACATCCCTGGCTGCGGGTTTTCTTTCCCAGAGGTCCCCAGGTGGCGCTACCGACAGAAAAAGCGCCCGCAGGGACGAGACCCTGCGGGCGCAGCAAACCATGTCCAGCGACTTACTTCTGGGACTCGGGGACCTGGGCCTCGAAGGTCTCGGCAACCTCGGTGTCCACGTCGTCCTTGGTGAAGCCCTTCTCCAGCTGGGGGATGTAGGAGTTGTAGGCGTTCTCGGTGGCCAGCTTGTGGGGCGAGCGCTTCGCGTAGCGCTTGACCGCACCAGCGGACTTCTTGGTGTTGACCAGGGTACCAGCGCCAGCGACGCAACCGCCGGGGCAGGCCATGCCCTCGATCAGGTAGCCAGGATACTTGCCCTTGACGGCGTCCTTCATCATCTTGCGGCAGTTGTCCAGGCCCTCGGCGTTGACGACGTTGACCTCCAGCTCGGGGTGGGTCTTGTTGATGGCGTTCTTGACTGCGTTGGCAACGCCACCGGCAACGGCGAAGGTACGGCCGTCGGCAGAGGCCACGTCGAAGTCGCTGTCCTCGCCGTCCTCCAGGCTCAGGTAGTCGATGTCCTTGGCGTCCATCATGCCGGCCATCTCCTCGAAGGTCAGGACAAAGTCGACCTCGGAACGGACGGACTTACGCATGGCCTCGAGCTTCTTTGCGGCGCAGGGGCCGACAAAGACGATCTTTGCGTTGGGGTGCTGGGTGCGGATCAGGCGAGCCGTCAGCGTCATGGGCGTCAGCGCCATGGAGATGGTGTTGGCGTGATCGGGGAACTCCTTCTTTGCCATGACCGACCAGGCGGGGCAGCAAGAGGTGCCCATGAAGGGCAGCTTGTCGGGAACCTCCTCCAGGAAGTCACCAGCCTCCTGGACGGTGCAGAGGTCGGCACCCAGGGCGACCTCCTCGACGCCAGCAAAGCCCAGCAGACGGAAGGCCTCGCGGAGCTTGCCGACGTTGCCCTTTCCACCGAACTGACCGACGAAGGCAGGCGCCACGGCGGCAATGACCTCCTCACCGTGGTTGATGGCCCAGATGACCTGAGCAATCTGGCTCTTGTCGGCAATGGCGCCAAAGGGGCAGTTGACCATGCACTGACCGCAGGAGACGCACTTGTTGTAGTCGATGTCGGCACGGCCGTACTCGTCGGAACCGATGGCCTTCATGCCGCAGGCGTCGGCGCAGGGGCGGACGTGGTGGTGAATGGCGTGGTAGGGGCAGACGTTGAAGCACTGGCCGCAGTGGATGCAGGCGTCCTGGTCGATGAAGGCCTTCTTGTTCACGAAGGAGATGGCCTTCTTGGGACAAATCTCGCGGCAGGGGTGGGCAAGGCAGCCCTGGCAGGTATTGGTGACCTCGTAGACGTTGTCCTTGCAGGCGTTGCAGGCAAACTTGATCACGTTGATCAGAGGAGGCTCATAGTAGGAGGTATTGTCGATCTCCACCTCGTTGAAGCCCTCAGAGATGGCGCGGGGCTTGTCCACGCCCTGGAGGGACTGGCCCATGGCCAGGCGGATGCGCTCGCCGACGATGGCACGCTCCAGAAAGACGCTCTCGCGGTAGGTGGCCACGTCACCGGGCAGAATCTCGTAGGGCAGGTTGTTGAAGGCCTCGTCGATCTGCTTGCGATCGAGGTTCTTCTCCCCTATCTCGTAGCAAATCTTGGAAACCTCACGGAAGACGTCACGACGAATCTTGGTCAGGTTCGTGTAGACACCGCGCATAGTTCCTGGCATGTCAGTCCTCTCTCAATGGAGCGTAAGCGCGCCAAAGGCTGCGTCACATACGGCTAGATTGGTAAGAAACAAACTCCCCCAAAACAGGATTATGATGCAATTTCACAAATTGTGGGACCACATCCGTCCATAAAACTTGTCTATCAGCCAAATGGTAAGGAACAATACAATTCCCAGTTTGTGCCTATGTATTAGGCGGCACGGCAAATAGGCGGCTCCCGAGGGGGCCGCCTTGTGCGTTTGCTGAGCTTGCGGGGATGTGACTCGCCCTACTTGGCCCTGTCCTCCCCAGAAGCCGAGACGGCCTGAGGCTCCTCATCGGGGAAGCGAGCTATGGACCAATTGTAGAGACGGAGGAAGAAGAGGCCAAAGGTCGCACCCAGGCCCAGTGCCAAGAGCATCACCAAAAGCTCCGGCGTGGCCATGCGGTAGAAGTCCGCAAAGATCGTGCAGCCCGTACCAATGAGGGCTATGACCACCAGCAGCAGGACCGCACGCGGGGGCGTGATGGGCTGGGAGATGCGCCAGATCAGGGCGATGCCCACGACAGAGACCACGATGGTGCAGAGGGTAGAGGTCTCCTGGAAGTTCAGGCCCATGGCCCCGCGAATGACCAGACAGCAGAGCAGCCCCAGGGCGATGGAGGCCGAGGCGGGTAGGGACCTGGCCAGGACATGGCGGAGGAAGTTGCCCTTCACGCGGTCGTGGTTGGGCTCCAGGGCAAGGACGAAGGAGGGCAGGCCGATGATGGAAGAGGATATCAGCGACATCTGTATGGGAATGAAGGGATAGGGCGGGGCCACGATGCAGACCAGTGCCAGGACTGCCGTATAGACCGTCTTCGTCAGGAAGAGCGAGGCGGAGCGCTGGAGGTTGTTGATGGAGCGACGGCCCTCGTCCACGACCTCGGGGATGTGGGCAAAGTCGTCGTCTGCCAGGACCAGCTCGGAGACGTTGCGGGCCGCGGCAGAGCCCGATGCAACCGAGATCGAGCAGTCGGCCTCGCGCAGGGCCAGGACGTCGTTCACGCCGTCGCCGGTCATGGCCACCACGTGGCCGGCGTCACGCAGGGCACGGACCAGGGTCCTCTTTTGGTCTGGTGTCACGCGGCCAAAGACGTGGTAGCGCAGGGCGGCCTCGCGGACCTCCTCATCGGTCTTGAGCGTGGAGGCATCCACGCACTCGGAGGCATGGGACACACCAGCGCGCTCGGCGATGGCCGAGACGGCACGGGGGTCGTCTCCCGAGATCACGCGCAGGTCCACGCCCTGGCGGAGGAAGTATGCCAGGGTCTCGGGCGCCGAGGCTCGGATCTGGTCGCTGATGCCAATGACGCCGATGAGCCGTGCCGGTCCCTGTGGCAGGTCCTCCTCGGAGAAGCCATCGACCTCGGCCACCACGAGCACACGCTCGCTCCGGTCGAAGCCACCGGTGAGCTCCCCCGCCATGTCCTGTCCTGCCTGGTCCAGGACGAACTGGGCGGCACCCATCACGTAGGCATGACCCTGGGCGCTCACGCAACCCGAGAGCTTGCGCCTGGAGCTGAAGGGCACCAGGCGCTGGGCAGCCCCCTCCACCGTCAGGTCGTGCTCGTCCCCATAGCGCAGGAGGGCCAGCGAGGTGGCATTGGCGTCGGCCGCCGTGGCACGGGCGACCTCCACGAAGGCATGTGCCACCTGATCCACGCCACGACCAGGAGCGGGAATCACGTGGGAGACCTCCATGTCGCCCGTTGTGATAGTGCCCGTCTTGTCCAGGCAGAGGGTGTCCACGCGGGCCAGGGTCTCCACGCAGTAGGTTTGCTGGACCAGAACCTTGCGCATGGCCAGTCGGGTGGTGGCAATGGCCAGGACGCTGGAGGTCAGCAGGACCAGACCCTGGGGAATCATGCCCACGACCGCAGCCACGGTAGAGAGGATGGCCTGGTTCACCGAGTAGCTGCCGATGAGGTACATGCGGATAAAGAGGCCCAGGCCCAGGGGAATGAGGGCGTAGGTGCCGATTTTGATGATCAGGCGGATGGAGTCCAGCATCTCGGAGTGGACGGGCTTCACGTGTTTGGCCTCGGCGTTGATGCGGGCGGCATAGCCCTCGGCGCCGACGCGGGCGACCCTTGCCACCAGGTTTCCGGACTCCACGAAGGAGCCGGACAGGAGCTCGTCTCCCGGTCCCTTGAAGACGGGCGTCGACTCGCCCGTCAGCAGGGACTCATCCATGTGGACGGTGCCGCTCAGAATCTGGGAGTCAGCGGGCACCTGGTCGCCGTGGGCCAGGATGATCACGTCGTCCAGGACCAGGTCCTGGGGGCCCAGCTCGCACTCGGTCCCATCACGCAGGACCCGGACCTTCTTTTGCGTGAGGATGGCCAGCTTGTCCACCATGCGCTTGGCGCGAATCTCCTGAAAGATACCTATGAAGAGGTTCGCCAGGACGACCCCCATAAAGAGCATGTTGCGGTACTGACCGGTAATGGCGACCATGGCAGCCATGGCGACGTTCACGGCGTTGAAGAGGGTAAAGGTGTGCTCGGCCAGGATGCGGCCAACGGACTTCGTCTTTACGTCCGTGGCGGCGTTGGTCTGACCAGCGGCTACGCGCTGGGCAACCTGTGCCGACGTGAGGCCGGTCAGGCGCTCGTCCTTCTTTGGGCCAGAGGCGGACTTTCCCTGCGTCTGGGCGTCCTTGTGCGTGGTCGTGTCAGACATGGTCTCCCCTCTGCGGTCGGTCCAGCAGGAAGCTTGAAGTTTCTAGCTTAGCATGAGCCGGACGGGCCTACGTAAGCGTCCCATCTGCTCTCCGCAAGAGGATACAAATGCTGAAAACGCACTGGCAGCTGGGTGCGCAGATGAATCTGCTCGCCCGTCACTGGGTGGACGAGGTCCTCCTCGAAGGCATGGAGCATGAGACCCTGTTTGTGAACGCGACCACCGTAGAGCTTGTCCCCCAGGATGGGAAAGCCCAGGCTGGACAGGTGTACGCGAATCTGGTGCTTGCGACCGGTGAGGAGGTCCACCCGTAGAAGCGAGCTCGTCTTTGCACCCGTGCCCGCCGTGGCAAGCAGGCTGGCTCGGGTGTGCGACTCCTGGCCCTGGCCTCGGCGGGTGACCCGCATGCGACGGGCGTCATGACGGTCGCGGCCCAGGGGAAGATCGATGGCCTGGGTCCCCCGCGGGAAGCGGCCCGACACCACTGCCAGGTAGCGCTTGTGAACCTCTCGGCTGGAAATGAGGGCATCGAACTGGGCCTGCGTGGCCTTGCTCAGGGAAAAGAGGACGATGCCCGAGGTCTCGCGGTCCAGGCGCTGGAGGGCCTGGAGGTCGGAAGGGTCCGTCCCGGTCCGGGAGAGTTGGGCCGCCAGGGCATTGGTCAGCGTGGCCGTGCCAGTTCCGTCGCCGTGAACCAGGATGCCCTGGGGCTTGTCGACGGCGACGACCCACTGGTCCTGGTAGAGGATGGACAGGTCTGGGCTGGTGGCTTTCGGGTCAGTCAAAGAGGACATGGCTATGCCTTGCCCCTCGTGCGCTCGGCCGCTTCGTTGGCAGCCTCGTTGGCTGCCTCGTCTCCCTTGAAGACGAGCTCAGCCGGCTGGAAGGCGACTCCGTCCCCCGCTCCCGCAGGCAGGAGGCAGGAGCGGAAGGTCCAGCAGGTGCCCATGTAGGTGTTCCACCAGGAGCCAGCCAGGCTGGGGTCCAGGTCCTCCAGGATCCCCTTGAGGATGATGGCGTGGCAGACCACCAGGACGCGCAGGGGACGGTCGGTGGCCGTCTGCGTCTGGCTGCTCTGCGTCTGGCTGCTCTGCGTCTGGCTGCTCTGCGTCTGGCTGCAGCCCTGGTACCAGTCCTGGCACTTGCGCAGGAAGAGGGCACCGCGCTCCTTCACGTGGTCCAGGCTCTCCATGCCCTCGGGGGCAGGCGTGTGGATGAAGTCGGCAAAGAATGCCGCCAGGGCGGGGTCGGGCTTGTCGTGCTTGAAGTCAAAGCCGTCGTAGGGACCGTAGTCCATCTCCAGGAGGAGCTCGTCCGTGGCGACCGCATCCGCCTGGTCCAGAGTTGCGCCAGAGGCGAGGGCCGCGGTCTGCCTCGCGCGCAAAAGGGGCGACGAGACGACCGCGTCGAACTGTAGGCCGTGGGCGCTGGCCCAGCTGCCCACGGCAGCCGCCTGGGCCTCCCCCAGCTGATCCAGGGGGTCGTCCGTCCTGCCTTGGAGACGGCCCTGGCTGTTTACCGTGGTACGTCCGTGGCGCAGGAGGTAGAGCTCCAGCGGGGCGTTCGTGGGAGTGTCGACGCTGGCCAGGGACATGCCCCGGGCGTCGGGGGTGGGTACTGCCATGGTGTTCACTCATCCATTCCGGGACGGCGGCGCAGACGCTTCACGTCAGAGCGGCGGTGCTTGGACTCCAGACGGCGACGGACCGAGCCCTTGGTAGGCTTGGTCTTCTTGCGACGCTTGGGCCTCTTTGAGCGGCGGAGGAGCTCCGCTTTGATCTTTCGCAGACAGGCCTGACGGTTCAGCAGCTGGGACCTCTCGGCCCGGCTGACCACCACGATGCCTGTGGGCTTGTGGCGCATGCGGACGGCGGAGTCGGAGGTGTTGACCCCCTGACCACCAGGGCCCGAGGCATGGAAGGTCTCGGCCTCGCACTGCTGGTAGATCACGTCGAGGTCCAAGGCCGCATAGCGGGCATAGTCGCTGTAAGAAAGATTTGCTTTCATAGAATAGAGTGTCGCACGCAAAGTCCCACCTTGCAATGCGACAATGGCCTCAGCTCGCGGTAACGCGCCCATCGCCGCGGCATAGGCATATCCATAGGGGGTACTCCCTTTTGGCATGGGGGATATCCATAGGGGGTACTCCCTTTTGGCTTCTAGGCCAAAAGGGAGTACCCCCTATGGATATCACTGCCTTACAGGACGAAGCAGCCCAGGCCGCAGAGAATCACGCCCAGGATCGCCCCGGCCACCACATCGCGTGGGGCATGTACGCCGCCAAGGACGCGGGTCCAGGCCAGAACGACGCCCGCGACCATGAGGGCCAGGCCCAGGGGCACGTTTACCGCCAGCCAGCAGGTAGCTATGGCATAGATGGAAAAGACGTGCCTGCTGGGAAAGGACTTGCCCCTGGTGTCCTTGTGGATCAGGGGCTCGATGTCCAGACGCTCGTAGGGTCGCGGCGCGTTGATGCCCGCACGGATGACCGTCTCGATGATGAAGCCCAGGGCAGACGAGAGCAGGATTCTCATGAAGGGACTCCCCCACGCCGCCCCAGCCTGCGGAGGCAGGAGGCCTCCCAGATCAACCCCAAAGAAGGCCACGGCCAAAAGAGCAGGATAGAGCAGGTAGCAGACCACCTTGAGGGTGCGGGCCGTGCGGAGCATGGACTTCAGAGCCTCGGGATTCTCCCTGTAGGGGGCCGACCAGCGCTCGTACTGGCCGGCCGTCTCGCGACTCGTGGCAAGCCCCACCAGGAAGCGAGGGCCCTCACAGCTCTTTGGTTCGTCGTCTGCCATTGCAATTCCTCCCGATGTGACAAAAGGGCCAGGCGCCATTGTCACATTTTGGGACAGTAGCGCCTGGCGTCATTGTCACATCTAGTCGCGGGTAAGCTTCCTGTGCAGACGGTGGGGCTTGGACAGGTCGGGCCCCAGGCGCTTCTCGCGGTCCTTCTGGTAATCGGCGAAGTTGCCCTCGAACCAGTGCCACTCGCCGGGGTTGTCGTCGGTGCCCTCCCAGGCCAGGATGTGGGTGGCCACGCGGTCCATGAACCAGCGGTCATGGGAGGTGATCACGGCGCAGCCCGGGAACTCCAGCAGGGCCTCTTCCAGCGAGGCCAGGGTCTCGGTGTCCAGGTCGTTGGTGGGCTCGTCCAGCAGGAGCAGGTTGCCACCCTGCTTGAGGGTCAGGGCAAGGTTCAGACGGTTGCGCTGGCCGCCAGAGAGGACGCCGGCGCGCTTCTGCTGGTCGGGGCCCTTGAAGCCGAAGGCACTCACGTAGGCGCGGCTGGGAATCTCCTGGTCGCCCACCTTCATGAAGTCATTGCCGTCCGAGACGACCTCCCAGACGTTCTTGTCGGGGTCGATGCCCTCGCGGCCCTGGTCGACATAGGAGATCTGCACGGTCTCGCCCAGCTCCAGGCTACCGGAGGTGGGCTGCTCCTTGCCGATAATCATCTTGAAGAGGGTGGACTTGCCCACGCCGTTGGGGCCGATCACACCCACGATGCCGTTGCGAGGCAGGGTGAAGCTGAGGTCGTCGATCAGCACGCGGTCGCCGAAGGCCTTGTGGAGGTGCTCCACCTCCAGGACCTTGGAGCCCAGACGCGGACCCACGGGAATGTGGATGTCAGTGAAGTCGGTCTTGGTCGTGCGACGGGCCTCGGCCTCCATCTGCTCGTAGGCGGCAAGACGGGCCTTGGACTTTGCCTGACGGGCCTTCTGGGAGGAGCGGACCCAGGCCAGCTCGTCCTTCATCTTCTTTGCGCGCTTGGCATTCTGCTTGGACTCCATCTCCAGGCGGGCGGCTTTGGTCTCCAGGTAGGTGGAGTAGTTGCCCTTGTAGGGATAGAGGGTGCCGCGGTCGACCTCGCAGATCCACTCGGCCACGTTATCCAGGAAGTAGCGGTCGTGAGTCACGGCCAGGACGGCGCCCTGATAGTTCTTGAGGAACTGCTCCAGCCAAAGAACGGACTCGGCGTCCAGGTGGTTGGTAGGCTCGTCCAGGAGGAGCAGGTCGGGTGCCTCCAGGAGGAGCTTGCAGAGGGCCACGCGACGACGCTCACCACCGGAGAGGTGGGTGACCTCCTCGTCGGGGTCGGGGCACTGGAGGGCGTCCATGGCCTGGGAGAGCTGGGAGTCCAGGTCCCAACCGTTGGCTGCGTCGATCTCGTTCTGGAGCTCGCCCATCTCGGCCATCAGGGCGTCAAAGTCGGCGTCGGGGTCGGCCATCTCTTCGCCGATCTTGTTGAAGCGGTCGACCTTGGCGATGATGTCGCCAAAGGCCTCACGGATGTTCTCACCGACGGTCTTGGTCTCGTCCAGGGGTGGCTCCTGCTCCAGGAGGCCCACCGAGAAGCCAGGGGTCAGACGGGCCTCGCCGTTGGAGATGTCCTCCTTGCCGGCCATGATCTTGAGCAGGGTGGACTTGCCCATGCCGTTGGGGCCCACGACGCCGATCTTTGCGCCGGGGAAGAAGCCCATGGTCACGTCGTCCAGGATGACCTTGCCGTCGAAGGCCTTGCGGACCTTCTCCATCTGGTAGATGAACTCTGCCATTACTCTCTCCTTGCAGGTCGAAGGGGATTTTTTCTTGTCTGATTCATTCTACGGGAGCAGGGCGGCCGCAAGGGCTGGCGGCAAGAAAACCAAGGGGTATACAGAAGCGCGGGCCTGCGTGCGGCGCGCAGGCGGCCGCGGCGGGGGACGGGCCAGCCGCGGCGGGGGTCGGACAGCCCCTCTCGCCTGGCGAGCCTCCAGGGGCAAATCCCACGGGTTCCAGAGGCAAATCCCACGGCCAGATGACTCCAGAGACAAATCCCACAGGTGCCTCTTGAGAAACCGCAGGTCAGATGGGGTGTCAGATTTATTGTGCTGTGGGATTCGTCTCTGCTGCCCACGGCCGGCAGCCCCAGGGGCGAATCCCACGGGCTCCAGGGGCGATTCCCACGTTCCGGCATCTCCAGAGGTCGATTCCACGGCCGAGGCCAGACTCCGGGGGCGATTCCCACGCACTCCAGGGGCGATTCCCACGGCCGGATGACTCCAGGGGCAAATACCACGGGCTCCAGAGACATATCCCACGGCCCGACAACTCCAGAGGTCGATTCCACGGCCGAGGCCAGACTCCGGGGGCGATTTCCACGGTCGGAAGAGACGATTCCCACGATCGGCGGCTCCAGGGGTGAATCCAACGCGCTCCAGGGGCAATTCCCACGGCATCCAGGGGCGATTCCCACGTTCCGACAACTCCAGAGGCAATTCCCACAGGTGCCTTCTGAGGAACCGCAGGTCAGATGGGGTGTCAGATTTGTTGCGCTGTGGGATTCGTCTCTGCTGCCAGCGGCCGGCAGCTCCAGGGGCGAATCCCACGGCCTCCGGAGGTAATTCCCACGGCCGGATGACACTAGGGGCAAATCCCACGGGCTCCAGGGGCATTTCCCACGCGCTCCGGAGGTCAATCCCACGGTCAGAAGGCTCCAGGGGCATTTCCCACGCACTCCGGGGACGATTCCCACACCCTCCGGAGGCGAATCCCACGGATGGCGACTCCAGAGTCGATTCCCACGCGCCCCGGAGGTCAATCCCACGGTCAGAAGGCTCCAGAGGCGAATCCCACGACCACCAGCCCGCCGCCAGCCCGCCGCCACCAGCCCGCCGCCGTCGGCACCCCTCCTACCGCGCTCGGTCGCTGCCAGCCCAGAGCAGGCCGCGGAAATTCTTCGCAAAGATGGTCATGCAGACCGTCGCCGCAGTCGCATCGGCGATCGGTTCGGCCAGGTAGATGCCCATAACACCAACAAAGCGCGGCAGAATCAAGGCCAAAGGCACGAGCAGGAAAATCTTTCGCAGCAGGGCGACGAAGAGGGAAACCCTGGGCTGGTTGAGGGCAACGAACATGGTTTGGCAAGCACGCTGCATGCCAAAGAGGAGCATGCCCGTGAGGAACATGGGCAAGGTGCGCGAGACGCTGGCGACGAGGTCCGCGTCAGTGGTAAAGAGGCGCGCAAAGACGCCGGGGAACAGAATCATCAGGAGGTTGAGCAGGAAGTTTGCCAAGCTAGAGACGGTAAATACGATACGGAAGGCCTCGCGCACGCGTCCCCAGTCGCGTCTGCCGTAGTTGTAGGAGATGACCGGAGTGACGCCGGTCTCGAAGCCGGAAAGCGGCACCGAGCAGATCATCATCGTGGACTGCATGACCGTGAGGGTGCTGACATAGAGGTCGCCATAGGTGGCCAGCCCCGAGTTCATGACCAGGCCGATGATGCCCTCGGTCGAGCTCATCGCAAAGGGTGATATACCAAGCGAGAGGATCTTCCTCACGGAGTGGCCGTCCAACCCCAGGCCGCCCCGCTCCAGGCAGCCCCGCCCAAGCCGCAGGGTCCTCTCTCCACGCAGGAAGAAATGCAGGATCCAGGCTGCGCTGGCACCCTGCGAGATGACCGAGGCCAGAGCAGCTCCCCGCACGCCCAGCCCTGCGACAAAGATAAGGATTGGGTCCAGGACCATATTGAGCCCCGCGCCGATGAGGACGGAGAGCATGGCCACGATTGGCTTGCCCTCCACATTGATGAAGGGGTTGAGGCCGACGGTCACCATCACAAGGGGCGTCCCCAGAAGGTAGACCGACAGGTAGTCCCGAGCATAGGGCAGGGTGGCATCCGAAGCGCCGACCAGCCTGAGCAGTGGGTCCATGGCCAGGTAGGTCACAGCCATAGCTACCAGGGCAAACACAAGCAAGAGGGACACGCCGTTGCCAAAGAGCCGACGGGCCTCTTCCCTGTTGCCACGACCGAGCTCGATGGCCGTCAACGGCGCACCGCCACCACCAACGAACTGGGCGAAGGCCGCCACGATCACGATGATGGTGTTGCAGATGCCCACGCCCGCAAGAGCCGTCGCGCCAATCCCCTCGATGTGGCCGATGAAGATTCGGTCCACAAGGCCGTAGAGCATGTTGACCGTCTGGGCAGCAATGGCAGGAGCGGCCATTCGAAGGAGAAGGGGCAGCATCCGCCCCGTGGCAAAGTCGTCCTCCCCCGTCATCACGCGCGCCTCCCAGTCTCGCTACCCTGTCCGTGGAAAGTCACTATACGCCTAGCTCACGCGTCCAATGTTGGCCAAAGCTTGCACGGCATGCCCGCGCAAGAGAAGCTCCGCCACAAGTTCGTGCCCCAGGAGCACCCTGGGGCACGCCAAGAATACCTACAGCGCCGCGATGCCCTTGCGGCGGAACACGTGCGCCAGGGTGCCGCGGTTTCCACGCAGACTGACGCCAGGGCGCCAGAGGGCCTCGTCCAGCCCGCAGGTGCCCAGGACCAGCTGGGTCAGGGCGCGCTGGTCCAGCTCCAGGTCCGCCTCCCCGGCAGCGCCAGCAGTCTCGTCCTCGGTCCTCTTGACTTCCACGGCACGGCCATCGGCAAAGCTCACCCGGTAGCAGCCAGCGTTCTGAGGCATGACGTCATCGTGTACCGCCAGGCTGAACTCCCCCGCAGCCTGCGGATAGCGCATCCGTCGCAGGACCTCGACCACGTTCAGGATGCGGGCCATGTGATGACCCTCGAGCTCTCGCGTGGCCTCGCTGGGCTCGGGCAGCAAGAGACCCAGGTCGAGCCCGCCCCAGGTAGTGACCTCAACGGTACGGCACTTTGCCCGCAGCCCGTAGACGAAGCCCAGCATGGCGCGTAGGGTCTCCGGTCCGTCAAAGACCAGCTCGTCGATGCACATGCTCCCCACAAAGGGAAGGTCCGGCTTGCACTCGTAGCGGAAGGTCAGGTAGCCGCGCTCGGCTCCCTCGGGTCCAAAGATGTAGGTGTACCTGCGGCTCTGCTGATGCAGGAAGTCTCGCTCGCCAAACTCGGGACCGGGACGCCAGGCAAACTCTGCCTCATCGCGACGGATGCCCAGGTTGTGGCCCAAGGCGAAGTCGTTGTAGAGGCGGCAGAGGACGACCGACTCCTCGGGACGTGACGCCTGTCTGACGGGAAGCTGGCAAGAGAAGCCCTGCAGCTGGTCGATGGGGATCCGATGCTGGACGTTGCGCGTGACCTGCTCGAAGCCGTACTTGCGGTAGAAGGCAGCCGAGAAGGGAATCAGCAGGGCAAAGAGGTCGCCCCTCTTGCGGAAGATGCCAAAGAGCTCCGTGATCATGGCTCGCACGTTGCCGCTGCCGCGGTACTCTGGGCGCGACCCCACCATCTCCAGCTCGGTGGCAGGCACGAAGGCCCCGTCAAAGGCCAGCTTCATGGGAAGGGTCTGGATGGCGCTCTCCATCCTGCCATCAGGGGCGTAAGTGGCCCAGATCTGGTCCAGGTGGGGCTTCTTGCCCTCGGCCTCGTCCTGACGGGCCTGCCTCGCCTCGTCGGGATCCCAAGGGTACAGGAAGGCGGTCGCAATGAGCTCGTCCGCGTCAAACCATTCCTGCCAGGTCGTCAGTTCACGCATGTCGTTCCTCTCTGCATCAGGTATCCACAGGGGGTACTCCCTTATCCATAAGGGGTACTCCCTTATCCATAAGGGAGTACCCCCTGTGGATATACCCCCTGTGGATAAGCTGCCTACCAGATGCCGTTCTGGTTGACGGCGTCCTTCTCCTTCTGGGCAACGTCGTGCTCGACGACATCCCAGTGCTCGGCAAGCTTGCCGTCCTCTAGGCGGTACATGTCCATGACCTTGTTGACCATGCCGTTTGCCAAGGTGCAGCGGAAGAAGACATAGACCATGTCGCCCACCTCGTCGCAGCGGATGATATCGCACTTCGGCCCCATGCCGCAGAAGAACTCGATGAACTTCTGGAAGCCCTCCAGGCCGTCCTCGACGGTAGGATTGTGCTGGATGTAGTCGGGGCGAACGTAGTCGGCCACCTTGGAGGTGTCGTGCCCGTTGAAGACGTCCCGGTAGAAAGCCAGGACGATGTCCTTGTTGCTCATGTCGGTCCTTTCCGTGTGACAAATACGCCAGGAGATATTGTCACATTTTGGGACGGTATCTCCTGGCGCATTTGTCACACTACAATGGCAGCTATGAAAAAGAACAAGACACGACAGACACCGGAGGAGAAGTTCCGGCAGATGACCGAGGAGCCAGTCCACAAGCTGATCCTCTCCCTGGCCGCCCCCTCGATCCTCTCCAACCTGGTCACCAGCATCTACAACCTCACGGACACCTTCTTTGTCAGTAGCCTGGGCACGTCGGCATCTGGCGCCATCGGCATCTCCTTCGTGGCCATGACCGCCATCCAGGCCGTGGGCTTCTACTTTGGCCAGGGCACCGGCAACGCCATGAGCCGCTACCTGGGCCGTCAGGAGACGGACAAGGCCTGCATCATGGGCACCAACGGCCTGGCCTACACCCTGCTCTTTGGCCTGGCCATCGCCATCCTGGGCAACGTCTTCATCGACCCCATCTGCAGGCTGGCAGGCTCGACCGAGACCATCCTCCCCTACGCCCGCACCTTCATCGGCATCATCCTCATGGCGGCGCCCTTCATGTGCAGCTCCCTGATGCTGAACATGCAGCTTCGCTTCGAGGGCGAGTCCCTCTATGCAATGTTTGCCATCATGTCGGGTGCCATCCTCAACATGGCGCTGACCCCCACCCTGATCTACGTCTTTGGCATGGGAATTGCCGGCTCGGCGGTCTCGACCTTCATCTGCGAGGCCCTGAGCTTCTGCCTCCTGGTCGTCCAGATGCAGCGCGCGGGCGTGACGCCCATCTCCCCGCGCTGGCTCCGTAGGCCCAGCCGTGTCATGGCGCAGGAGATCAACAACGGCGGCGTGCCCAGCTTCGTCCGCCAGGTCATGCTGGGCGTGGCGACGACCCTACTCAACGACGCCGCCCGCCCCTTTGGCGACGCGGCAATCGCCGGCCTCGCCATCGTTCAGCGCATCTGCGGCTTTGGCAACTACGTGCAGATCGGCATCGGCCAGGGCTACCAGCCCGTCATCGGCTACAACTACGGCGCAAAGAAGTTCGACCGCATTCGCGAGGGCTACTTCTTCTCCCTGCGGACGGCTCTCTTTGCGGTGGCTGGCTTGGGTGTGGTGACGTGCTTCTTTGCCCCGGAGCTCATCGCCTTCTTTAACCCCGACCCCGAGGTCGTCGCCATTGGCGCCCTGACGCTGCGTCTGGAGAGCTTTTCCATGGTGCTGACCGGCATGGCCATGATCACGAACTTCCTCCTGCAGACGACGGGCCGCATGTGGAGGGCTACCATCCTGGGCGCCTGCCGCCTGGGCCTGGTCCTGGCCCCGGTCGTGGTGATCCTGTCGCACACCCTGGGCCTCCTGGGCGTACAGCTGGCCCAGCCCGTGACCGACGTGGTGACGGGCATCGTCACGATTCCCATGGCCATCTCGATCCTCCGCGAGCTCCGCCAGGAGGAGTCCGGCAAGAGGACCGCCCGAATCTAGGCGGCGGGAAGCAGGCAAGAGGCCCGGCGAGGCGCCGCGGCCCGTCGCCGCCCCACGGCCCGTCGCCGCCCCACGACCCGTCGCCGCCCCACGTGGCGCCAGCCAGGCGCCACGTGTCCAGGGCACGCGAAGCACGCACCGCCCCGCTCCCAGGGGAAGGGCAGCCGGGCCCCGCGGAGCAGCGGGCGCCCAAACCAGCAAGAGGGGGCGGTCATCTTTGTCCGGGCGCAGTTTCGCAGCGGCGCGCTTTGCACGACACGAGAATGTCTGGGCACAGGACAAAGAGGGCCGCCCCCCTCGCACAGGCTAGCCAGCCCTACTCTGCGGGAACCCAGCTGCAGATGAGCTCCATGGTGCCCGTGAAGGTCAGGTCTCCCGACTGGGCCGGTGCAACGAAGTGCGAGCCCTTGACCAGCTTCCACTCACCCGCGGGCGTCTTTACGCTGCCGCCCTCTCCAGCAGAAACCGACACGCACATGAAGGGGTGGTCTTGCCTCAGGGTCACGGGGGCATCGGACGTCACACGCACGCGCACGACCTCGAAGTTGGGGCACTTCCCCAGCTCGGTCACGCCATCGATCTGGGGCGTCGCCACGGCACCAGACGCAGGTGGCACCAGGGAGAAGTCCACCACGTCCAGGGTCTGGGGGATGTGCAGGTCGCGCTTGGTCCCGTCGGGCTGTACGCGGTCGTAGTCGTATACGCGGTAGGTAACGTCAGAGGACTGCTGGGTCTCCAGGATCACCGTGCCAGCCTTGATGGCATGGATGGTGCCCGGGTTGATCATAAAGAAGTCCCCGGCCTTGATGGGCACCTGGTAGAGGAGGTCATCCCAACGCCCCTCTTCCACCATCTGCGCAAACTCCTCGCGGTTCTTTGCCTTCTGACCCACGATGATCTGTGCGCCGGGTTCGGCGTGCAGGACGTACCAGCACTCGCGCTTGCCCAGGCTGCCGTTCTCGTGCTCGGCCGCGTAGGCGTCGTCGGGATGAACCTGGACGGAGAGGTTCTCCTTGGCGTCCAGGATCTTTATCAGCAGGGGGAAGCGGTCGCCCTCGGCATCGCCAAAGAGCTGCCGCTCGTTCTGCCAGAGATCCGAGAGATAACGACCATCGTAGGATCCGCCCCCCACCAGGCAGTCGCCATTGGGATGAGCCGAGATCGCCCAGCACTCCCCCACCGGTCCGTCGGGGATGTCGTAGCCAAACTCGTCGTGAAGCTTGCGACCGCCCCAGATCTTTCCGTGAAAAACTGGCTGGGTGAACAAAAGCTCTTGTGCCATGGCTTCCTCCTCGTTTCCTGCTAACCTGCTCTTCGGCAGAATTACAACCATTATCCTTTTCGTCAGACTCGTGCACAACAGCACGCATGACCGACACAGTAGCACCAGGGAGGTCCCCATGAAGCGCATCCTTCTCATCGCCACGGGAGGCACCATCGCCTCGCTTCCGCGCGAGGACGGCCTGGCGCCTGCCCTGTCGGGAGAGGAGCTGGCCGCCTACGTTCCCCAGGTCTCTGACCTCTGCCAGCTGGACTTCGTCCAGCCCATGAACATCGACTCCACCAACATGAGGCCGGCAGACTGGCTCACCATCGCCCGCACCATCGAGGATGCCTACGACGACTACGACGGCTTCGTGATCCTGCACGGGACGGACACCATGGCCTATACCGCCTCGTCCCTCTCCTACTTGATTCAGGACTCGCCAAAGCCCATCGTCCTCACTGGCTCGCAGCAGCCCATGGCAAACCCCTTCACCGACGCCAAGCTCAACCTCTACCAGTCAGTCCTCTTTGCCCTGGACCCCGCAGCCCACGATGTGTCCGTCTGCTTTGGCGGCAAGGTCATCGCCGGCACCCGTGCCCGCAAGCAGCGCACCCTGAGCTTCAACGCCTTTGGCAGTGTGAACTATCCCTCCCTGGCCTACATCCGAGGAAAGAGGATCGTCCGTCCCGGCGCAGAGTCAGGTCCAGGAGCAGCGGCGACTGGAAAGCCTGCCGGGCCAGCTCGCTTCTATCACCAGCTGGACGAGCGCGTCCTGGTACTCAAGCTCACGCCCGAGCTCAAGCCCAGCATCTTTGAGCTTCTGAAGGCCGACTACCGAGCGGTGATCCTAGAGACCTTCGGCATCGGCGGCATTCCCGAGTACGACGACGGCTCCTATCGCAAGGCGATCTTTGACTGGGTGGACTCTGGCCGCGTCATCGTGGTGACCACCCAGGTGCCCGAGGAAGGCCTGGACCTGGGAGTCTACGAGGTCGGGCATGCCTACGCAGACAAGCCCTCCATCCTGCGGGCGGACGACATGACCACCGAGGCCCTGGTGGCAAAGACCATGTGGATGCTGGGCCAGACGGACGACCCCAGGCAGATGGCCGAGCTCTTCTACAAGCCCATCAACCACGACCGCGTCCCCTCCTGACAGTGCCACTTGGGAGGCTACCCCCTGCGCGACAAAGTGCCACTTGGGGGGGCTACCCCAAGTGGCGCATCATCCTCATTTGTGTCACTTCTCTGTTCTTTGCGTGGTATATGCCCACGTCAGAGCCCATATTCCAACGCTTGCCTAAGAAACGACCTCACGCAGCGACAACGTGGCACAATCACTAGAGCGTTATTTTTACCGAACGCTTACCGATTGCGCGCGATGCGAACGCGCGCTGGAGCGGGAAAACGAGAGCAAGGAGTATCACATGCCCGAGACCATTCGCAAGGTCAACGTAATCGGCCACCTCCACCCCGACACCGACAGCATCTGCTCGGCCATCGCCCTGGCTTACCTCAAGAACCAGTCCGGCGACGTCCAGTACGAGGCCCGTCGCGCCGGCACCATCAACCGAGAGACGGCCTTCGTCCTGAAGCATTTTGGCTTCGATGAGCCCCAACTGATCACCTCCGTGCGTCCTCAGATCAAGGACACCCACATCCAGGAGACAAAGGGCATCGACCCTGAGACCAGCCTTCTGGCAGCCTGGAACCAGATGACCGAGACCAAGACGGACACCCTCTGTATCACCGATGACAAGGGTGACCTGGAGGGCCTCATCGCCCTGAAGGACATCGCCTCCGCCAACCTGAACGTCTTTGACACCAAGGTCCTGGCCGAGTCCTCCACCCCCTACGCCAACGTCGCGGCCACCCTCAAGGGCGAGCTTCTCCTGGGCGACCCCGAGGCCCAGATCACGACCGGCAAGGTCGTCGTGGGCACCACGCCCGAGATGATGGAGGGCAACATCGAGGCTGGCGACACCGTGCTGGTGACCAACCGCTACGAGACCCAGCGCTTTGCCGTCGAGGCCGGCGCCTCCTGCCTGATCGTCTGCAACGACGCCCGCATCTCCAACGTCGTCCTGGACGCCGCAAAGGAGAACGACTGCGCCGTCATCTCCACCCCCTATGACACCTTCTCGGCCGCCCGCCTGGTCTCCATGTCCACGCCCGTTGCCTCAAAGATGCTCGACCAGGACAAGGTCCTGAGCTTCTCGGTCAACACCACCGTGGACGAGGCCCGCAAGACGATCACCGAGTCCCGTCACCGCTTCTTCCCCGTGCTGGACGAGGACGGCCACTACGTGGGCATGGTCTCCACGCCCAACCTGCTGGACGTCAACCCCAAGCATGTGATTCTCGTCGACCACAACGAGCGCTCACAGGCGGTAGATGGCCTGGAGCAGGCCGTCATCATGGAGATCGTCGACCATCACCGCATCGGCACGATCGAGACCGACGCTCCCGCGCTCTTCCGCAACGAGCCCGTGGGTTGCACCAACACCATCCTCTACAGCATGTACCAGGAGCAGGGCGTCAAGATTCCCGCAAACGTCGCCGGCCTCATGATGTCCGCAATCCTGTCCGACACGCTGGCCTTCAGGTCCCCCACCTGCACGCCTCGCGACGAGTACGCCGCCCGTGAGCTGGCAAAGATCTGCGGCGAGGACATCGACGAGTACGCTGACGCCATGTTCGACGCCGGCGCAGCCCTGGACGGCCGCTCCGCCGAGGACGTCTTCCACCAGGACTTCAAGATCTTCTCGCGTGGCAACGTCCGCTTTGGCGTGGGCCAGGGTTCCTTCATGACCAAGAACAGCCGCAAGGCCGCCGAGGCTCTGGTGGGTCCCTACCTCAAGGAGGGCGCCGCTGCAGACGAGCTGCCCATGGTCTTCTACATGTTCACCGACGTGAAGACCTCCACGACCGAGCTTCTCTACTTTGGCGAGAACACCGACGAGATCGTCAAGCAGACCTTTGGCGTCGATCCCGTTGACGGCATCGCGACCCTGCCCGGCGTCGTCAGCCGCAAGAAGCAGGTCATTCCTCCTCTGATGTCGACCCTGCAGAACTACCAGATCGAAGAGTAGCTTAAAGAGAAACGGGGCGAACTGACCTAATCGGGGAGCCCCGGACCTTGCCTCAGTGCTCAAACAGCGCGCTTCGCGCGAACTGCGCCTGTGACAAGGTCCGGGGCTCCCCTCCTTGCTCAGGATTCGCCCCGTGTTCAGGTCTTTTCCAACGGGGGGCCTAGTGGAGGTCGTTTCGGGCTGGGAGTACTTGCTTTCTGTCCGAGACGACCTCTAACGTTATTCCGATCTGGCTCCTCTGAGAGTTTTGTCTTGTTGGTTGGATAGGCAACGGAAACTCTGGGGCTTTCAGGTTAGCTTTGACTTATATGGACGAATGAGCACGAAACTCTTCCTTGGAGATGCCATGTCTGAGCCTGCCGCACCCAATTCCACCAGTAGCAAACGCATGAGTTCCTTTGACGTCAGTCGCGAGGACATCGACGCCTACCAGCTCAGCCCCACCGTCAGCCCCGACGACCGTGACCAGATGGTCAGGGAGAACTTTCCCCAGTTCAACGACGCATCCCACCAGTTCGAGAGCGAGCTCATCGACGCAAAGAAGTACAAGGAGATCTCCACGAGCTTCGGCGAGTACGTGCAGCGCAACGACCTGCAGATGCTCCGCATCCGCGTTCCTGGCGGCAGGCTGACCCTCTCGCATGCAAAGGTAATCATCGACTGCTGCCACTACTACGGCATCGATCAGCTCAAGATTTCCACCGGCCAGGCCCTGCAGCTTCACGACGTGGAGCCCCACGCTGGCCGCCGGCTGATCCTGCGCCTGCACGATGCGGGCATCGAGACCTTCGGCGCCGGCGGAGACAACCCAAACAACGTCACCGCCTCTCCCCTGTCGGGCGTGGACGACGGATACTTCGACGTGCAACCCTACGCCGAGGTGGCAGACCGTTTCCTAGTCCAATACTTTGGCATCTCTCCCCTGCCACGAAAGTTCAAGATCGGCTTTGCTGACGGACCTGCCAACGAGACCCACGTCTCCTTCAAAGACCTGGGCTACATGGCCAATCCCGATGGGACCTTCGACGTCTACGCTATCGGTGGCATGGGATTCAAGCCCCTGCCCGGCATTCTGGTTGCCGAGCACATCGACCCCCGAAAGACCCTCTACTACCTGCGCACTATGCTGGACCTCTTCATCCAGTACGGAAACTACAAGCAGCACCTGCGTGCCCGCTCGCGCTTCCTCCAGCAGACCATGGGCATCGACAAGTTCAGGGAGCTCTTTGACCAGCACTTGAGCGAGGTCATGTACGAGGGTGGCCTGGACATCGAGCCCGCAGCCTTCGTCTACACCAAGAAGGGCGACGGTGGCGCGGCACCAGACGACTGGCGTGTCGTTAGGCAGAAGCAAGACGGCCTTTGGGCAGTCAGGTACCACCCCTTTGGCGGCTATCTGCAGACGGCAAGGCTCGAGGCGATTTGCGAGCTGGCCAAGGACTCGCAGGACGCGGAGATTCGTCTGGACCCCTTCGGCGGGCTCTACGTGATCAATCTCGCATCGACAGAGCTCCAGCCCATGCTCGACGCAACCGCTGATGGAGCGCAGAACGAGTTCGAGTCGTCAGTTGCCTGCGTGGGACACAAGCGCTGCGATATCGGCATCGCCGAGTCCCAGGACCTGCTGGGCAGTGTGGTCGAGGCGGTTCGCAAAAAGGGCATCAAGCCCGACGTCCTGCCCCGGATGAATATCTCGGGCTGCCCATCTACCTGCGGCGATTCCGCCCTGGGAAAGATTGGTTGGCGCGGCATGAGAAAGAAGACCCCCGACGGTCCCCGTGACGCCTTTGCCTTCATGTGCGGAGGCTGCGCGACGCTAGGCCACGAGCGCCTTGCCAAGGAGCAATGCGTGATTCTGGCAGACCGGATCCCCGACTTCCTGGTAGAGCTGGCGCTCAGGCTCGAGGGAGCGGACACAACCTTCGACGAATGGTTCCCCACCCACGAAGAGGACCTCATCGACCTAGCCAAGAGCTACGCGATGTAAGCGAGGGCGGGAGGGCAGAGCTCGGCGCTCTTCCCATAGAGAAATGAGCCGCGGAGCACACGGCGAAGCTGCCAGAAAAGCTCAACCCTGCCGCGGAGGAAGTCCTACGAGAAGCAAGCGCCACTCTGGCAAAGTTTCGCAGCGGCCACGCGTAGCGCGCGCAAATTGTCTTCCCCGTTACAAAGACCTGCGCTGGGGCAAATCCGCGGGTCGGCGGCGGGGGCGCCCTCCTTTCCCAGGCGCAGTTCGCGCGAAGCGCGCGTAGCGCGTGCCACTATCCCCACCCGTTACAAAGACCCGCGCTGGGGCAAATCCGCGACACGAGAGGCGGGTCCCTCCCTTTGTCCAGGCGCAGTTTCGCAGCGGCCGCGCGTAGCGCGCCGCGAGAATGTCTGAGCACTGGACAAAGGGAGGGACCCGCCCCCGCCGAACGTTTGCCCCAGCGCTCTTACAACAACTGGTCTAGCGTGCTCCCATACGAGGGTAGAAACTCCCGCATGAAGTCATCCACCTCGGGCAGCTCCGCGCGCATCTCTTCCAACCTTGCCCGGGTCGTCTCCTCCGCAGTGACAAACTCCGTGTTGCCGGCAGAGCGCTCCTCCAGGCACTTGATCAGGGCAGAGAGCTTGTCCGCCGCCTTCACTAACTTGCCCAGGTAAAGGTCCTCTTTCCCCTCTCCCGTATAGAAGGCCTCTTCCAGTGCAGGTCGCAGGTCGTCGGGCAATGTGTCCAGCAGGCGCTCCTGAGCCACGGCCTCCACGTCCTTATAGGCATCGCGGATAGCGCCGTTTGCGTACTTGACCGGTGTGGGCATGTCGCCCGTGATAATCTCCGACGCATCGTGATACATGCCAAGCAGGGCCGCCCTGGACGCGTCCAGGTGATGATCGTATCGGGCGTTGCCAATCACGCAGAGCATGTGGGCGATCATGGACACCTCCAGCGAGTGCTCACTGAGGTTCTCGGACCGAGAGTTGCGCATGAGTGCCCAACGCTCTATGTATTTCAGCCGCGAGAGAATTGCAAGGAAGTGCGACTCCTGACCCATGGGGTATCCTTTCCCTTATTGCACGCAGCGCGCGAGACGCGGACCATCTCCGCGTAAGCAGCGGGTTTGACCTTGGGTCTATCCTACGGCAGCCCCGCGACAGAAATAGTGAGAGGAAGCCCGCCATGAAGGTCTTGATTCTGAACGGTAGCCCGCACAAGGACGGCTGCACCGCAACGGCGTTGGCCGAGGTGGCAAAGGAAATCGAGGCTGCCGGCGTCCAGACCGAGACCATCTGGCTGGGCAACCAGACCCAGGGCGGCTGCATGGCGTGCGGCTACTGCCGTCAACACGACGGTCGCTGCGCAAAGAAGGACATCGTCAACGAGATCCTGCCCAAGTTCGAGGAGGCGGACGGCCTGGTCGTAGGCACCGCCGTTCACTACGCCAGCGCCTCGGGCACCATCACGGGAGTACTCGACCGCGTCTTCTATGCATCGAACTTCAGCAAGCGCCTCAAGGTTGGAGCGGCTGTGGTCAGCTGTCGCCGCGGTGGCGCCAGTGCGACCTTCGACCAGCTGAACAAGTACTTCACCATCTCGCAGATGCCTGTCGCCTCAAGCCAGTACTGGAACAGCGTCCACGGTTGGACGCCCGACGACGTCCGCCACGACCTGGAGGGCATGCAGACTATGCGTACCCTGGGCCGCAACGTCGCCTTCCTGGTCAAGGCCATCGCCCTGGCAAAGGACGAGTACGGCTTGCCCGAGGTCGAGGAGTCTCAGGTCACCAGCTTCATGGACGAGCATCTTCGTGACTAGCCTTCGCCGGGTAGTACTTCCCGTCCACCCCCTTTTCGCAAGAGTCACAGAGAGGCCCGCATGCACGCGCTTCACGCCCGTCTGCCAAAGCACTTCGTCCTGGAGGAGCGCCTCGAGCGCTACGCCGACGCCATCGAGATCTGTCCGACGGACTACGCCGGCCGTTGGGCAGAGGCCTGTGCTCCCCTGACGGCTGACGGACCCCAAGTCTATCGCGAGGTCCACCTGGACCTGGGATGCGGCAAGGGCGGCTTCACCGTCGAGATGGCACAGCGGCATCCGGATATCCTCTTCATCGGCGTGGACTTCGAACCCATCTGCATCGCTTACGCTGGAGAGAAGGCCATCAAGGGTGGGCTCAAGAACATGGTCCTGGTCCCCGCGACGGGAGACGGCCTGGACAAGATCTTTGGGGCTGGCGAGCTCTCACGCATCTACCTGAACTTCCCCACTCCCTTCCCAAAGAAGAAACAGGCCAAGCTCCGCCTGACCTACCTGGATAGGCTGCTGGAATATCGCCAGCTCTTGACAGCTGGCGCTACGGTCCTCTTGAAGACCGACAGCTACCCACTCTGGCGCTTCTCGCAGACCCAGTTCGAGTTGGCTGGATACGAGACCACCTGGCAGAGCACCGACGCCCGCGCCGAGCGACCGGACGACGTGATGAGCTGGTACGAAGAGAGGCTCTCGTCCCAGGGGGCCACGGTCTATGCCATCGAGGCCAAGCCTGGCAAGCTCCCCGAGCATGTGGAGCAGACGGCCTCGCTGAGCCTGGTGGACTACCTGCCCGACGACCTGGACCAGATGGCCCGGACCTATGTGCCCCACGGCATGCAGGGCACCGTCACCAACCTCATCAACCAGAGGCTGAAGGCCGAGGCGCAAGGCAGGATCTAGCTCCAGCAAGCAGCAAGAGGCCAGCGGGTCTGCCACTAGCAAAACGTTGGCGGGCTGACGAATAGCCATTGCTGCCCCACCGCTTGCAAGGTGCTGAGGCTGCCTGGTGGATGCCGTGGGTTGGAGGACTTCCCCAGCTGCTAGAGTTGGCTTAGTATGGATTATTCGCCCTGTCGAACAGACACGGTTGAAACGCAGCTGCCGTGCGGATGCGCACGGCTCGACATAGGCAGGTAAACATGGCAAAAATGACACCAGGCAATCGGCTGTATCTGTATCGGCTCCTTTCCAAGGAAATCGGCATCGGCAAGCAGGCCCCTCTCACGCAGGTGGAGGAAATCCTGCTGACAGACGGCATTGACGTCACCGAACTGGATTACGAGGACGTCCATCAGCTCATGGAGGAGCTGGACGACTTCGTGCGCCTGACCGTCTTCAAGAAGGGGCGTGTCTACGCGACCATCGTGCGCCAGGAGCTCTATGAGGGGATTCTTTCCCGACTGGAAGAGCAGGAGCCTGCCGAGACTGGCGGCGGCAAGGCAAGCAGCAAGGGCGGCTCCGCTGGTAAGGGCGGGGCGAAGGCCTGGAAGCACAAGAAGAGCAACAAGGACCCCAAACCCGCCAAGCCCCGCCCCAAGGTGAGGAAGAAGAAGGCCAAGGCCGCTGCCGCAAAGGTGGAGACTGAGGCGGAGGCAGGGGCCGTGCAGCAGGCTGAGGCCACTGCAGAAACGACAGCCGTCAATGTGACAGCCAGCGAGGCCGCTGAGGCCGTGACCGCCGAGACGACGGAGGCCAAGACAGCCGAGGCTAAGGAGCCGACGACAGAGGCCCCGATAGCTGGAGCGCAGACCCCTGCCGAGGAGCCCGCAATCGAGCCTACGCCCGAAGCTCCCGTGGAGCCGCAGACAGCCGAGACGGAAAAGGCAGAATCCATTGCTCATCCCTCCTTCTACCAGGGACTTCTTGACCAGATAAAAGCACAGACGCCCGAGGAGGACGAGCTGGACTGGATGGACGACGAGGCGGCCAGCCCTACGGCGGAAGCCCAAGCGCAGGCTGCCGAGCTTGTGGAGCCCCAGGCTGAGCCGGAGACTCAGCAGACTGCCGTCGCGGCAGAGGCGAAGTCCGCACCGACTGACGAGTCATCGGCCAAGTCAACGCCCGAGCCCGCCGCGAAGGAGGAAGAGGCAACGACCCCACAGACCTCCGAACCCCAACCCGCCGTCGCGACTGCAGCCGCAGCGACATCCGAACCCGCAACCGCAGCACCGGTCGCGGACGAGTCCCAACAGGGCAGCGCAGACGGAAGCGCAAGCGAGCCCAAGCCAGCACATGCGCCAGCGCCAGCTCCTGTTCCAGCACCCAAGTCTGCAGCAAAGGTGACTGGCGCCGCAGCCGGTCTCCAGTACGACTTCCCCCAGGACTTCTCCACCGAGGTCTATTGCAAGAACGAGCCTCTCTCCCTCCTGTACCAACTCCTTCCCTTTGACGCGGAGCCAATGGCGACGCTCAACGAGGACTGGCGCTACGCCCGCTCGACGGGAGCCTTCGAGGGCACGCGCAGCTGTATCTCCTTCCCCCTGCGCTACAAGACGCCAACGGGCGACGCGTCCCTCCGCGTCAACCTACGCCGTAGCGCAAAGGGTCAGGGCGGCAAGCACTGGATCATGGAGTCCGTCGAGGTCATCGACGACGAGAGTAGCGAAGCCTGCAGCCCCGAAGATGTGGCCCAGAGCATCGCCTCAGCACCCCTCGAGCCTACCGTTCCCATCGAGCCACCTGCAGATGTCGCAAGACCGACCCTCGCAATCGACGCCAAACCCGATAGCCTCGATGAGCTAGAGCACAGGCTCGCCCACCTCTACGTGATCGGCTCCTGGGAGGACTACCTCTCCGAGCTTGCAGAGCTGGCAGAAGACGAGGACTGGTCAGGTCGCGGAGATAACGAGAATCAGGACGGCAGCAAGGATTACGAAGTTCTGCGCAGCTATATGGCCATGACCGTCCACAACGTGGCAACGCAACTCAGGCTCCAGGTGTCCGAGGACAGGCAGGCTGCGTCCTTCGACACTGGCTTGCTCAGCAAGAAGGGTCAGCACATCTATGACCTGCTCGTCCCCAACAAGGGAGACATCTCCTGGCAGCACGCCGGCTTCTGTGTAGCCGGAGGGGAGGAACTGGGGCAAATCCTCTCGACGAGTTTCCACGTCATGCCTCAGGCGGCGCAGTACCTGACCTCGCCCGACGAGGTGATGGTAGCAACAGACGCGGAGTTCGTCCTTTCGCCTGAGCTGGAGGAGAACCTTGTACAGAGCCTGGGCGAACCAGAGATGCAGGCTGCACTCCAAGCTGTCGAGACGCGGACAAAGACGAGCTATCGCACCATCACCCCCTGCTTCGATCCAGCACAGGACCGCGTCTGCGTACTCGCCCCCTTCCAAGCCCACACGCTCGAAGGCGAAGACGTGGACTGTGCCCTGGAGATGACGGTAGTGCACGAGGAAGATTTGACCAGCTATCGTGGCATTGCGCTTCTGTCCTTGGAGCGCGCCTACCGCTACGCCCGTGTAATTTCTTCTGACCTCCCCTCCTGGTTGAAATAGGGCACCCAGGCCATGGCGTCTGGATGGACGGTTCTCTGTAGTCGACGCGATAATGATTGCGTCTGGCTACGAGGACCGTCTTTTTTTCTTTCGTGGCTTCGCTCAGAGCTGCAGCTTGGCCGAGGAGCCGTCGTGGCCGCTGGTCACTATGATCTTTCGGTCAATCACCGCCTTGAGGTCCTCCACGTGACTGATGATGCCAATGAGCTTTCCCTCGCTCGACAGCTCCGTAAGCATCCTCATAGCCGATTGCAAGGCATCGGAGTCCAAGGTGCCAAAACCCTCGTCGATGAACATGGTATCCAACTGAACGCCTCCCGCACGCTGCTGCACCACATCCGACAGACCCAGGGCCAGGGACAGACTGGCGCCAAAGGACTCGCCGCTCGAAAGGGTATTGGCTGGTCGGACCTTGCCCGTATAGTTGTCCAAAACGTCCAACTCCAGGCCACTCCTTCCGTCGCGTCCCACGTCCTCACGGCGACGCAGCTGGTAGCGCCCACCCAGAAAAATCTTGAGCCGCTGGTTTGCAGCCATCAGAATCTGATCGAAGTATGCCGTCTGCACGTAGGTCTCGAAGGAGATGCGCGGCTTTCCCGTCAAAGTGCCTCGTGCCGTATCGGACAGGAGCTTTGCCTGGCTGTAGCGGTCCCCGACGTCCTTCCCCTTTGTCAGCGCCTGACGGAGTTGGTTAAGCTGTCGCTTGTTGCTCGCGCGACGACGTTCGATTTCCTCATGTCCCTCGGTCAAGCCAGCCAAGACCTTGTCAGTCTGAATCAGGGCCTCACGCTCGTGTTCGATGTCAATCTCCTTCGCCTTTGCAACCTGCGGCTCCAGTGCCTCTATGGTGTTACGAGCGTCACGCAGGGACTGGCGGCAGCTGTCAAGCGCATCCTGTGCCTTTTGTCTCGCCTCGTCCAGTGCAGTCGCCTGTTCCTCGATGTCCCTCAGGGCCTCTCGTGCCTCCTTCTCGCTCGGATAGGCCAAACCAGAGACCAGCTCCTCGCGCTGAGCACGGACGGCCGCCTGCTGCTCGGAAGTCTTTCTCGCCTCCTCATCGAGTTCGGCGTGCTTCTGGTCCAAGGACTTGCGGTCCTCCTCCAGCTTTGTCAGGGACTCCTGGTCCTTTTCGCGCTGGTCGAGCTGCCTTTGCAAGCTGTCAAGATTTCCCTGGAGTGATTCCGCGGAAGTCTGGGCATCCTTGAGTTCTCGTTCACAGCCTTCCCGGCCAAGGTCCGAGAGACCTTCCCGCATCTTTTCCAGGGCACCTTGGGCGGCTCCCAACTTCGTCTGCGCACCATTCAAGCGTTGGCGCAAACCGTCGAGGGCACGTGTTTCTTCTTCCTGGTCCCGCTTCAAACTGGCAAGCCGCGAAGAAAGCACTTTGCCGCCCTTCTCTTGCTCGCGTGCCTCATCCAGAGAAGCCTCCGCGGAGTCAAGACCTCCCTGAGCTTGCTTGCAGTTTTGACCAAGCTCTTTCTCGTCTCCCTTCGCAAGAAGTTCGCTCAAGTCCTGCGAGACACTGGTGTGTTTGGTACGTGCCTCGGCAAATGAGCTTGCTGCTTGTTGGACGTCTTGCAGCGCGGCAGCCTCCCCCTTACGGAGCTCCTGAATCTGCCTCTCGGTGGGGACCTCGTCCGTGAGAGTTGCGGGCTTGGGGTGGTCAATGGAACCACAGACAGGACATGTCTCGCCGACCTGTAGTCGCGATGCCAGGATGCCCGCCTGGTGGTTTAGGAATACCTGCTCGGCAGACCGCACGGCTTCCTTTTGCCCGAGCCAATGAGTCTGAGCATCCGAATACTTTTTCGCCGCTTTGTCCTCGGCAGCAGCTGCATCCGCTTCGACCTTTCGCGCCTGCTCAAGAACGCGAAGGTCTTCCTCGCACTCGGACAGATGGGCCTTGGCGCTATCGACCGCCGCCTCGCAGCGCGCGACCCTTGCAGCATCCCCCTCGTGACTGGAAAGCTCTGTCTCCACGGCTGCCTGCCGGACCCTCAGCTTCGCCAGGGCTTCCACCTTGCTGGAGCTCTGTTCAAGGATGTCGTTGGCCTCCTTTTCCAGGGACTTTGCAAGCTGTTCCTGCCTTTCCGCCTGATCGAATCGGTCAAGCTCAACCTTCGCGTCGACAAGGCGGCGCTTGGCTTCGGAAAGAAGGGCACGGGTACGCTCGACACGGACTCCCACGTCGGCAGAGCCATCGATGCGTCCCTGCAGGTCCCGCCTTCTCTGGTCAAGCTCCTCGCTTTGGAGCTCGACATCCTTCAGCTTTTTGGCCAGTTTCTTCGCCAGCGAAGACAGCCTTCCCATCTGCTCGTCAATACCAGCCAGACGCTCGTAGCTCTTGAGCTCGTTTCGAAGGAGGTGACTCTGCTCGTCCAGTGACTGCCTTTGCTCGTCATGGACCTTCTCTGCCTCCAGTGCCGCAAGCAGCTGTGGCTCTCGCTCCTCATCATGAGCCTGGGCAGCCTTTGCCTCCTTGATCCTCCGCAAGGAGTCCTGGGCGTTCTCGTAGATATCGATGCGCGAACGAATCTGGTCTCGCTCCTCATTTCCGACGTCTATCTGCCTTTGCAGGGAACGAGATGCCCGTCCGTCACGGGCGCCCTGGTCCTTCAGTGCATTCTCCAGCTGGTCGCCTGTCATTGCCCTGGGGTCTGGCTTCACGGCATCGACGGCAGGTTCCGATGCCTCATCCTCGCCTTCGGCCTTTGTGGGCGTCAGCTCGACCTGGTCAGCCACAAAGGAAATGCGATGCTTGACCTCCTCGTACTCCTTTTGCAGGGCCTGGGCCTTTCGCCAGAGGTCATCCTGGAATGACAGATATGTCTGCGTGCCAAAGAGCTGTCGCAGGATGGCCATGCGCTTGTCCGTGCGGCTCAGCAGGAGGTCGCGGAACTTCCCCTGGGCAACCATGGCAATCTGGCGGAACTGGCTGCTATCCACTCCCATGAGTTCCGTAATGGCAGCGTTTACCTCGGGAAGCTTCGTCAGTGTGGGCAGGTCAGGCCTTACGAACTCCGCCGAGGCACGCTCGCTCACAAAGCCCTGGCCGCGCTTCTTTGGCCGCAGGTAGACAGGGTTCCGTCGGATGTGATAGACGGCACCGCGATACTCGAAATCCAACTCCACGTAGGTGGGGGTATCTGGCTCGGCAAAGTCGCTCCGCAGGCTTTGGAGCCGCTCCTTTGAGTCCTCTCCATCAGACTCGGTCCCGTAGAGGGCGTAGGTGATGGCATCGAATATCGTGGTCTTTCCCGCGCCAGTATCACCGCAGATCAGATAGAGACCATCCGTCCCCAGGTCGGCCAGGTCCAGAGTGACCTTGCCGGCATAGGGGCCAAAGGCGCTCATGGTGAGCTTCAACGGACGCATCAGTCATCACTCCCCTCTGGGCCCAGGGCGTGTACCAGGGATTTCTGCACCTGCTCCCTCTCCCCTTCCGAAAGCTCGCGACCATTCTGCTCCTGGAAGAGCCTGCCAAAGAGCTCCATGGGATCAATCCTTTGCAGCTCCTCCAACGAGACACCAGCTGCCCCCGTGGCATCACTGGCAGAGTTCTGGAACTCAATGCCCATGACATTGGGATAGACCGAACGCAGGCGCGACAGGGCGTCCACTGGTAGCAGCTCGTCCGTCAGCGTGACAAAGAGGTAGTCATCTGCCGCCTGGTCGGCCACGACCTCCTCGCTCACCAGATCGTCCAAGGGCCCCTCGATGTGGCGCATGTCATGCAGTGGCTCCAGTGGTAGCAGGTCGATGGAGACCTGCCCCTTTGGCCCCAGATCCACCAGAGGCGCGCTCTTTGGGTAGCGAATCTCGGACGCAGAATACTTGAGCGGACTGCCCGCATAACGCAGCGTGTCA
The DNA here is from genome assembly GCA_900316105.1 of uncultured Olsenella sp. Classification (GTDB taxonomy): domain Bacteria; phylum Actinomycetota; class Coriobacteriia; order Coriobacteriales; family Atopobiaceae; genus Olsenella_F. The sequence goes on along the minus strand of ONBR01000003.1, from coordinate 68,668 downwards.
CGCCCCACCCTCTGGGGGCGGTGGATGTGCCCCAGGGCCACGTAGTCAAAGGCACCGAAGACGTCGGCATCCACCTGGTCGACCCCACCGACCGAGAGCTCGGAGTCGCTCCTGAGGGTCTCCTGCCCCTGGGCGGTCACGAACTGGTGGGCCACCAGGACGTTCCTGGCATTTGTGTCCACCTGACAGGAGTCCAGCACCGTCCTGACTGCCTCCGTATAGGACTGGCCGACCTCCGCCTCTGGGAAGTGCTCCCTCACGTCCACGGGACGCAGGTAGGGCATGAGCCAAAAGGTGACCGGACCCTGGTCATCCTCCAGCTCGAAGTGGGCCAAGGTCCCGTCAAAGACAGGCGAAACGTAGATGCCCTCGCGCTCCATGAGGCTGGACACATAGGCCACCCGTTCGGGAGAGTCATGATTTCCCGCCACGCAGAAGCAGGCTATACCCCTACCCGCCAGCTCGTCCAGAAAGTCGCTGACCAGCTTGACCGCCTCAGCCGGTGGCTGAGACCTATCGTACAGATCGCCTGCGATAACGATGGCATCCGCCTCGTGCTCCTTGGCCAAAGACAAAACTCGACGCAAGATATGGCGCTGGTCCTCCAGCATGGAAAAGCCGTTGACGAGCTTTCCTATGTGCAGATCTGCGAGGTGAAGGAACTTCATGGGTAGCCTCCGGATGGCCTTCGCGGCAATCGAATTTCTTTCCAAAAACACAATAGCATCTCTTGCATGCTAAGTACAACTGTTCTAGAATATTTTTTGAAATTAGTTCATGTGTTCGTTTTTCCGTCTGGTATCACTTGTCCTCTTGCAACGTTTCGGGACCAGCTTCTCCCTACAATGGGAGGAGTCGTGACACCTACCGACCGCACTGGCACAGAGTCCACCTTTGGAGGAAGCTATGGCACAATCACTGATTCAGATGAAGACCCCTCTCGTCGAGATGGATGGCGACGAGATGACCCGCATCATCTGGCAGATGATCAAGGACGACCTCATCCGCCCCTTCGTTGACCTGCAGACCGAGTACTACGATCTGGGCCTTCGTCACCGCGATGACACCGAGGACCGAGTGACGGTTGACGCCGCCGAGGCCACCAAGCGTCTGGGCGTTGCCGTCAAGTGTGCCACCATCACACCCAATGCTGCACGTGTGGAGGAGTACGGCCTCAAGCAGATGTGGAAGAGCCCCAATGGCACCATTCGCGCCATGCTGGACGGCACCGTCTTCCGCACCCCCATCATCGTGAAGGGCATTGAGCCCCAGGTACGTTGTTGGAAGAAGCCCATTACCATCGCCCGTCACGCCTACGGCGACGTGTACAAGAACTCCGAGATTCGCGTCCCCGGCGCTGGCAAGGCTGAGCTGGTCTTTACCGGCGAGGACGGCCTGCAGCGTCGCAAGCTCATCCACCAGTTCTCCGGCCCCGGCGTCATCCAGGGCATGCACAACCTAGACGATTCCATCCAGAGCTTTGCCCAGAGCTGCTTCGAGTACGCCTTGGCCACCCACCAGGACCTTTGGTTTGCCACAAAGGACACGATTTCGAAGACCTACGACCACCGCTTCAAGGACATCTTTGCCGACCTCTACGAGGCTCAGTACAAGGAGAAGTTCGAGCAGGCAGGCATCACCTATTTCTACACCCTAATCGACGATGTCGTTGCCCGCGTCATGCGCTCCGAGGGCGGCTTCATCTGGGCGTGCAAGAACTACGACGGTGATGTGATGAGCGACATGCTCTCCTCCGCCTTTGGCTCCCTGGCCATGATGACCTCCGTCCTGGTGAGCCCCCACGGCTACTACGAGTACGAGGCGGCACACGGCACCGTTCAGCGCCACTACTACAAACACCTCAAGGGCGAGCGTACCTCCACCAACTCCGTAGCCACGATCTTTGCCTGGACGGGCGCCCTTCGCAAGCGCGGCGAGCTGGACGGCACGCCCGAGCTCTGCGACTTTGCCGACAAGCTGGAAAAGGCCACCATTGACACCATCGAGTCCGGCCAGATGACAGGCGACCTCACTCGCATCACTACCCTGCCCAAGGTGCAGAAGCTGGACACCGAGGACTTCATCCTGGCCATCGCCGACCGTCTGAAGTAATCATCAAAGGGTAGCCATAAGGGAGTACCCCTTATCCATAAGGGAGTACCCCTTCTGGCTACCTTTGGCCGCCTAGAGAAGGAGCCTCATGAAGCTGCAGCAGCTGCGCTATGTCATACAGGTAGCCGAGTCCGGCTCCCTCACCGCCGCTGCCGAGAAGCTCTATGTGGCACAGCCCAGCCTGTCTAAGTCCATCGCCGAGCTTGAGCGCGAGATGGGCATCACGATCTTTACCCGATCGCGCACGGGAGTGGAGCTCACCGAGGACGGCGAGCGCTTCCTCTCCCAGGCGCGCCAGGTAGTCGAACAGGCGAACCTCCTGGAGGCCGAGTTCAAGGGAGGCGAGCAGATCCGCAGGGCCTTCTCCGTATCCAGTCAGCATTACGCCTTCGTTGTCAACGCCTTCGTCTCTCTGGTCAGGGAGTACGGTCGGAGTCGCTACGAGTTCGCGCTCAGGGAGGGCACCACCTCGGGCATCATCGACGACGTCCGCACCCTCCGCTCCGAGCTGGGAGTCCTCTACCAGAGCGACTTCAACCGCAGCGTCATCGCCAACGAGGTCCACAGGGCCGGACTTCGCATGGAGTCCCTCTTTTCCGCAGACTTGCATGTCTTTGTGAGTCGCGACCACCCCCTGGCGACCCAGACGTCAATAGACCCCAAGGACCTGGCCCCTTGGCCACTCTTGGCCTATGACCAGGGCATCCACAACTCCCCCTACTTTGCGGAGGAGCCCCACGTGGACGCACCCGTGGAAAAGCGCATCATCGTGAAGGACCGCGCAACCCTCTTTAACCTCCTCATCGGTCTGAACGGCTATACCATCTCGTCGGGCATACTTTCACGTTCGCTCAACGGAGACCAGATCGTGAGCGTCCCACTCAAGGTCAGGGAGCGCATGGAGCTCGTGGCCCTGCGCCGCGCCGACAGGCCCCTCTCCCCCATGGCCAGCCGCTACCTGGAACTCCTGGACCAGTACGTGCAAGGCTACAAAAAGGGTCAACTCAGCTAGACTCATGCAGTCAATTTGCCTATATTTACCTGCTTCTATTGTTTTTTGCTATGAAAGTCCATTCTTTATTGATAGTTTTCTATGGCATGTGGTCTGCCTATCCTGGAAATCGTTAAAGACACCACCCAACGAAGGAGCAGACCATGACCCTCGCCCAGCCCCCTTACGCTTTCGACATCGTCGGCAGCTTCCTACGTCCCCAGCGCCTCAAGGACGCCCGCACCAAGTTCGCCGCTGGGACCATCTCCCGCGATGAACTGACCGCCGTCGAGGACGAATGCATCGCCGACCTGGTTGCAAAGGAAAAGGCCGCAGGCCTCCAGGCCGTCACCGACGGAGAGTTCCGCCGCTCCATGTGGCACCTGGACTTCCTGGAGGGCCTGCAGAACGTCGAGCACGTAGATGCCGAGACCTGGTCCGTCGAGTTCAAGGGCCCCAAACCCAAGGGCGCCCAGCTGGTCTTTCGCGGACAGATCGCCTTTGGCGAACACCCCTTCCTGGACCATTACCGCAAGCTCCGCGAGATCGCCGGAGACTACCCGACGAAGATGACCATCCCCGCCCCCTCCATGCTTCACTTGATTCCCTGCGTGCGCGGCGCCGCCCACTACCAGCCCATCGAGCGCTACCAGGATGAGTCGGTCCTCTTTGATGACATCGTGGCCACCTACCAGGAAGCCGTCCGTGCCTTCTACGACCTGGGCTGCCGCTACCTGCAGTTCGACGACACCAGCTGGGGCGAGTTCTGCGACGAGGGCAAACGCGCCAGCTACGCCAAACAGGGCATAAACCTGGAGCAGGTCGCCAACAACTATGTGGACGTAATCAACCGCATCCTGGAGGTCAAGCCCGCCGACATGACCATCACTACCCACATCTGTCGCGGCAACTTCCGCAGCACCTGGTTCTCTTCGGGCGGCTACGAACCCGTGGCGGCGACGCTCTTCCGCGCCAACTACGATGGTTTCTTCCTGGAGTATGACTCCGACCGCGCGGGCGACTTCCTGCCCCTGCGCCACGCCGCCGCAGCAGGCCGCACCGTAGTCCTGGGCCTCATCACCTCGAAGTTCCCAGAGCTCGAGGACGAGGACGCCGTGATCGCACGCATCCAGGAGGCGTCGAAGTTCCTGCCGCTCGACCAGCTGAGGCTCTCGCCCCAGTGTGGCTTCTCCTCAACCGAGGAGGGCAACGTCCTCACCGAGGACGACCAGTGGGCAAAGATCGCCCTGGTCAAGCGCATTGCCGATCGCGTCTGGGGGAATTAGGGCAACCTACCCCAGCAAGACGATCTATCCAGTAGGGCAACCTATTCAGTAGGGCAAACAATCCCGGCGGTTTCATCGGCCGTCGGGATTCATGTCGATTAAGGGCGAGTTTTGGCGCAAAATGGCCCTTTTCCGCCCCAAACTCGACCTTAATCGACATTCCAGCGCATCAAGAGACCCGCGCCCCCGGCTCGACGCGCCCCCCGGCTCGACAGAGCCCTAGCTTTGGCACTCGATGTATCGAGCAAGCTCTGACCAATAGCCAGGGTCATCTTCTATAGCAGCGTCCTTGACCTCGCCGAAAAGCTCGCTCCGCAGGCGTGTCCGCTGCTTTTGGAAGGCAGCCGTCTCTGCGGGCAGCCGATGTCCGATCAGCCGAGCGACCTCCTCCATCGCCGCCTGGAACCTGCGCTCGTCGCGGACCTCCGCGGGCGTGAGTGTAACGCAGGCGATGTCCATCGCCCGGTAGGCCTTGTCGCGCAGGGAGGTGTCCGTGATGTCGGAGGCCTTCCCATGGTAGAGCCTCCCGTTCGCCTCGAGCGCGACCCTGTGCTCCAGCCAGTAGAAGTCGGGTATGATGCGCTCCCCGTCGACGAATCTCCCGGCCTCGTCGGTGAGCCTCAGGGGACTGTTGACCTCCGGCCGGGGCAGCCCAAGCGAGCCCTGTCGGCGCGAGCAGAATGCCAGCATCCATATCTGCGACTCGAAAGGCGAGGCCAGCCCGTCGCAGGACAGGGGCAGGGCCTGGCGAACAAGCTCCGCACCGTAGGACCCCTGTCGCCGACCTGCGCTTTTGTATGAGTCTATAAACGACTTGATCAGACTGACGTTTGTAAGCGCATGGAGTCCGTAGACAGTTGCCGATTGGCAGTTCCCGTCTGTCGAATCTTTCGGGTATAGCTCAATATGCACGTTGGAAATGCCGCGATACAAGGGCAGCGCAGTAGGACGAATCGTGCGATAGGTTCCTGAGAGTTGGTTAATCAGGTCTGCAACATTCGCTCGATTCAATCCACGTGTCAACTGCATCGTAGCGAGCTCGGGCGGACAGACAAATGCGTATGCTGGAGAGCGCCTATTAGTAGCTGGCAACCAGAATCCGACCAGGTCATCATAGGTATTTGGAAGTTCCCAGTTATGAGGGTGAATTGATTTTGTATTCCTGGCACCGTTTCGCTTCGATGTAAGGAGATCGATCGGCCGGGGAAGCCAGCTGACGTCCGAAAGACGCTTGCCCGCGTCAGGACTGATGAATGGTGCCAGCTCTCTATGAACGACGAAGTTACCTTCGATGCTCGGGCTAGCACCCAGGGGCTTGGATCGACTGTCAGCGTCGGTGCGCATGGCATCGAGAACTTCGATTGCAGAACCATGGCTAATGACAACAGGTTGCATAGGCACCCCAATCCCCAAGGCGTATGGAGTACCTACGATAGTCCTAGGTTCGAACTCTTTGGATGGCAATCGGGGACTGGCGGCCGAAACTTTGTCTCTTGGCTACCACTGGCGGAAATGCTTATGTCGATTAAGGTCGAGTTTGAGCGCAAAAAGGCCCTTTTCCGCCCCAAACTCGACCTTAATCGACATTCCAGCGCATCTAGGTAGGCGTGAGCCGTCCTAGATAGGCATGAGCCGTCGTGGCAAAGCCGTAGGGTACGGGAACCTTCGTAGCGCTGGTCATCTCCCCCAACGAAGACGACTTGCCGCCTACCAGGTCGACGTCCTCTCTCCTCAGATCATCGAACCAAAGCACGTACTACGCGCTGCACTCCACGATTGCCTCCTCGGTGTACCTGTTTTTCTCCTTTCGCCGAGATAACCGTCCCAGTTGGTTTAAATTTTTCCTGTCAGCAAAGCCGACAGACATGGCTTTCCGTGAATAGCGACCGTGATTACGTGAGCGCCAGGCAAGCCGAGGATAGAGAAGAGAGGTTCCCCATCTTGCAAGCAGGCATCCTCATAGCCTTCGCCATCGCATGCGCGATCTACGGCACCGTCATCATGTCCATGCGGTCGGGCACGCACTTTCACCTGGCCTGGTACGGATTGGCGGCATTCCTGCTGCTGGCAGGCCTGGTGCGCGTCACCGGCGTCTGGCAAGGTCTGCCCCAGGCCCTGAGGGTCTCTCTGAACGTCGTATTTCTGGCAGTGGCCGTCCTGCTGATAGCCATATCGGTCAGGGCCATGGTCGCGGCACAGGCAGGAAAGAAGCTCGTGGCAGCCGCAGACGCAGACCCCGCGTCCGACCCCCTCTCCTGGCTGATTATCCTGGGCGCCCAGGTCCGTCCCGACCAGCGCCCCAGCCGCGTCCTGGCCTTTCGTATCGACGCGGCGGCACGCTGCCTGGAGACCCACCCCGACTGCCATGTCATCGTGTCGGGCGGCAAGGGGCCGAACGAACCCATATCCGAGGCGGCATGCATGGCACGCGAGCTCCAGGCCAGGGGCATCTCCGCCAGCCGCATCCTCCTGGAGGATCGGTCCACAACGACCATCGAGAACCTGCGCTTCTGTGGCGTCCTCCTGTCCCAGCGGGGCATCGTCCCCGCCGCCGAGCGCGTGGGCATCGTGACCAACGACTTCCACCTCTACCGCTCGCTCAAAATCGCCCGGCGCGAGGGCTTCACCCACGCGGTCGGGATCTCCGCCTACTCCATCCCCGCCTACATGCCCAACAACCTCCTGCGCGAGAGCCTCTGCATCATCAAGGACTGGCTCTCCGGCGCCAGGTAGGGAGCCAGGTAGGGCGCCAGGTAGGGATCCAGGTAGGGCGCCAGGTGGGCATCCAGAATCGCCCTCTGTGGGCTTATTAGGCAAAGTCTCGCCATGTGTCAACGGCGCGCTATACTACTGCGCGGACGACGGCCGTACCCGCAGTCAGCGCAGGGCTGACAGCCAGCGGGACGACACGACGCGAAAGGAATAGCGATGGCGAAGAACACCGTCAAGACCATGCGCAAGCTGGTCGACGAGGGTGGCAAGCTGACTATGGTCACTTCGTATGACTATACGATGGCTTCCCTCGTGGAAGAGGCAGGCGTCAACATGATTCTGGTTGGCGACTCCCTGGGAATGACCATGATGGGCTACGAGGATACCCTGCCCGTCACCATGGACGACATGGTTCACCACACGCGCTGCGTGACGCGCGCAACCCACGACACCTTCGTCGTGGGCGACATGCCCTTCATGTCCTATCAGGCCAGCGTCAAGGAGGCCGTGCACAACGCCGGTCGCCTGATGAAGGAGGGACGCGCCCAGGCCATCAAGCTGGAGGGCGGCGTTGACATCTTCCCCCAGGTAAAGGCCATCGTTGATTCTGGCATTCCCGTCATGGGTCACATTGGCATGACCCCCAGTCCCAGAACATGTTTGGCGGCTTCAAGGTCCAGGGCAAGTCCGTGGACGCGGCCAAGCGCATCGTGGAGGACGCCCTGAAGCTCGAGGAGGCCGGCGTCTTCTCCATCACCCTGGAGTGCGTGCCCGCACCCCTGGCCACCTACATCACCGAGCAGCTCACCACCGCAACCACCATCGGCATCGGCGCCGGCAATGGCACCGATGGCCAGGTGCTGGTCTGCCAGGACCTCCTGGGCATGACCACCGGTGGCTTCAAGCCCAAGTTCGTGCGTCAGTTTGCCCAGGTCGGCGAGGCCATCAAGGGTGCATACGCAGACTACATCGCCGCTGTGAACGATGGCTCATTCCCCGCAAAGGAGAACACCTTCAAGATCGACGACGCCGTGATGGACGAGATCAGGAAGGGTTAATCCAATGGCAGATTCCGTAATCGCAACCGCAAAGACCGTCGACGAGGTCCGCGAGCACGTCCGCGCCTGGCGCAAGGAGGGCCTGACCGTGGGCCTGGTCCCCACCATGGGCTTCCTGCACGAAGGCCACAAGTCCCTGATTACCCGCGCCGTCGCCGAGAACGACCGCGTGGTCGTCTCCGACTTCGTGAACCCCACCCAGTTCGGCCCCACCGAGGACCTGGAGTCCTACCCCCGCGACTTCGACCGCGACTGCAAGCTCTGCGCTGACGCCGGTGCCGCCCTGGTCTTTCATCCCGAGCCCTCCGACATGTACGCTCCCGATGCCTGCACCTTCGTGGACATGACCGCCCTCACCCACGAGCTCTGCGGCCTCACCCGCCCCATCCACTTCCGTGGCGTCATGACCGTCTGCTCCAAGCTCTTCAACATCGTCCAGCCCGACCGCGTCTACTACGGTCAGAAGGACGCCCAGCAGCTCTCCGTCATCCGCCGCATGGTCCGCGACCTCAACTTCCCCATCACCGTGGTGGGCTGCCCCATCATCCGCGAGGATGACGGCCTGGCAAAGAGCTCGCGCAACACCTACCTATCCGAGGAGGAGCGCAAGGCTGCACTGTGCCTGTCCCGCGCCGTCTTCAAGGGCCAGGAGATGGTCAAGGCCGGCGAGCGCAAGGCCGCTCCCGTCCTGGACGCCATGAAGCAGATCATCGAGGCCGAGCCCCTGGCAAAGATCGACTACGTCAAGATGGTCGACTTCGAGAACATCGTCCAGATCGAGCAGATCGAGGACCGTCCCATCCTGTGCGCCATGGCCGTCTACATCGGCAAGACCCGCCTCATCGACAACTTCATCTTTGACCCCAGCACGCCTGATGGCACCCTGGCCTAGGCGCCGAGAGTCGGAATTCGAATTTCGATGAGCAAGAAGATCTCATTCATCGGTGCCGGGCGCGTGGGCTCGGCACTGGCTAAGCTCCTTTCGGAGCGTGGCGCTGACGCGGGGCTGACGGTCGCGGGCTTCAGCTCGCGCACCGCGGCCTCGGCCCAGCGCGCCGCGGACTTCGTGGGGGCGTCCGTCTTTGACTCTGCCGTCGAGGCAGCCAGGCAGGCGGACATCATCTTCATCACCACGCAGGACGGCGTCATCGCCCAGGTCTGGAGGGAGCTGGTCGACGCTGTGCGCGCAGGCCAGCTCTCCCTGGAGGGAAAGACGGTCTGTCACTGTTCCGGCGCCCTCTCATCCGCAGTCTTCGCTGGTGCGGATGAGAGGGCGTGGACACTGCCACCGTCCACCCCCTCTATGCCGTGAGCTCACGCGACGTGTGGAAGGAGCTTGCGGACGCCTGGTTCTGCGTCGAGGGAGAGGGCGAGGCGGCCGGGCTGCTGGCCGATGCCTTCCGACAGATTGGCTTGCACGTCGAGTCCATCCAGACCAGCGAGAAGGTCCGCTACCATGCCGCTGCGGTCATGGCGTCGAACCTCGTCGTGGGTCTGTATTCACGTGCAGCCGCCGAACTGGAGCTTTGTGGCTACTCGCCCGAGGCGGCGGAGCAGGCGCTGGTCCCCCTCTTTTTGGGAAACGCCCGGCACCTGGCCGCAGACGGCGTGGAGGCTGCGCTGACCGGCCCCGCACAGCGCGGGGACATGCAAACCATCGAGGCGCACCTGGGTGTGCTCGACGGCGACGACAAGGAGATTTACCAGCTGCTCACCAAGGAGCTCCTGGACATTGCAAAGCGGAGGCGCGCGCACGAGGCCCAGAAGGCCTGCGCCGATGCGATCGACCATCAGAAGGGTAATGCATGATTCTGCAGATGCTCAAAGGTAAGATCCACCGCGCCACGGTCGTTCAGGCCGAGCTAGATTACGTGGGCTCCATCACCATCGACCAGGAGCTCATGGATGCCGCTGGCATCAGGGAGTACGAGAAGGTCCAGATTGCCGACGTCAACAACGGCAACCGTCTGGAGACCTACGTCATTGCCGGTGAGCCCGGCTCTGGCATGATCTGTCTCAACGGTGCCGCCGCGCACTGCGTCGAGGTGGGCGACAAGGTCATCATCATGTGCTATGCGCTGATGGACGAAAAGGAGGCCGAGAGCTTCCAGCCCAAGGTCGTCTTTGTGGATGACCAGAACAAGATCTCCCGCCTGACCCGCTACGAGAAGCACGGGCGGCTCGAAGACATGTAGTCGCAAGGGCCCTGGATGTGGGCCTCGCAAGCTGCGCATTGGCTTTGAAGGGCAGGCGTCCCTGCACAGCTTGCTGAGCCCACATCCAGGGCGCAACTGCACGTCTTCCCGAGTCGATAAAGGTTGGGGAAATCGGTGGGGTGCGAGGCTTGGCTTCGCACCCCACTTGCATAGCTACGTGCACTTCAAGCGGAGGTCGTGCCGCATCGTTATAGCGTGAGGAAAAATCACCATCACTTAGACGATTTCCCCCCGGGGATTTCGTCACACGATCAGATGCCGAATGTACCACCAACGAGGTCTAGAATCCTGGCCATCGTCCGCTTGTCGATGGATTGTCCGACCTTTCGACAGTGCCTATAGGGGCTATTGAGGTCGACGGCGCGCAGTCCTTCAACGCACACACAGCCCTGGACCGGTGCGTCGGCAGGAAGCTCCACATGGAGCGGATGGCCATTCACTGTGCTGGTAATCGGGCAGACCATGACCAACGACGACAATACGTTGTTAAAGTAGCCCACGCTCATCACCAAGGCAGGCCTCATTTTCTGGGGCTCATGACCTACCGTAGGGTCGAAGTCCATCCAGATGTACTCTCCCTGGTCAAAGATCATGCGACCACCTCATTGCCCACATCGTGGCCACCCCACTCCTCGCCAGCCCTTGGCCCTGCCCAGCCAGCCGTTAGCTCCTCTAGGCTTGCCCGAGTATTGCGATGGTAGTGCGAGGCTTCGGGTCGAAGAAGGATAGTTCGGTCCTCCCCTATTTCGAACTCAAACGTGTCCCCAACGTTGATGTCGACAGAGACACAGATTTCGCGGGGAATGAGAATCCCCTGGCTGTTGCCCCATTTGCGTAGCGTGGTCTGCATGACTGCCCCCTCGGTCACATTGTATAAACATAGTATATACTTCCGTAAGACAATCTCCCCCGGGGATTTCGTCACACGGTCAGATGCCGAATGTGCCACCAACGAGGTCTAGAATCCTGGCCATCGTCCGCTTGTCGATGGATTGTCCGGCCTTTCGGCAGCCAAGAAAAAACAGTGGGCGCATCTCCCCGCGCAGACGGGTGAGTCTCGGGCGCACTGGCCGTACGGAAAGGCCTTTCGTCCCCTACCCCACGGCGGCGAGCTTGCTCGTCTCGCCCAGGAGCTTGGCAGGAATCGGCTGCTCCAACTTCCAGATGATGCTCATCGGACAGCTGCCCTCATGCTGCACGTAATTCACCTTGCCCAGGAAGCAGTAGGTTTCCGTGAGACCAAAGGAGTCCTTCTTGTGCTCACGACAAAAGAGCACTAGCCGACGACCTCCTGATAAAATTACTATTCATACTCTTTCTAAAGACTATCCCTGCCAAATCACGTCGTTGTGGTACTCGATAAAATCACGCCTGGGACGCCATCGCGCGTTTTCTGGCAGGGCAATCCGTCTGCCGTCGTAGGCCCAGAGCCAGTCGTGCAGGGCACCGTGGTCCTTGACCTTGTGCGAGACGTGTATGTGGTAGTCCTGGTCGATTGTCATCAAGCCCTTGTCGAAGGCCTTGTCGTGGAGGGCATTGAGCAAGAGACCATTTGCTGGAGACGTGCGCTCCTCGAAGGGGTCCGAGTCAGCCCAGGGCTTGATGTGGCTCGCGATGAGCAGCGTATCGTTGTCGATGCCCGTGACGCAGCACCTATGCCGATAGTTCTCTAGCAGGGACTTTCGGAAGAAGTTCTGGTGCACACGCTGCGTGGCCAGGACGAGCACGTTCCCGCCCTCAGGAAGCTCGATATCGAGGAACGACTCGTTGGGCCCGAGCAACTGCCTCTCGTGGTAGTTGCGGTTCAGCAGCTCTATGCCCCTCGCCACAAGAGCGTCGCCCTCCTGCAGGTAGCGGTCCCAGATTGCCCTGTCCTTCTTGCTCGCATGCCCCATGCCTCGTTTTCCCTGGGCGACGCGGTATGGGTCGAAGCTGGACAGGTTCCAAAGCTTTAGTTTTACCGAGTTCTCACTCCTGCCGGTAATGGCGGCAAGGCGCTTAACTTCCTTGTTGGATGTGGAAATCTCACTGGCATCAAGACGTTGGTAGAGGGTAAACGCCATCAGCGTTTCATCCTCGCTCTAGTTCGCGTTAGCCATAAAGAAACCCCCTCGGACCCCTGTTTCCAGGATATCCAAGGGGGTTTCCGTAGCATTTTCGATCCGGTAGCCGGGCGTGGGTAACTAGTCGCCGGACTCTATTCTATGGGCAATCTCCACCCCGATCCTGTGCGGTATCCCCACGACGAGCGCGTTTCCCATGCAGAAGGCCCTGTGGCCGTCGGTCATGCCGGAGGTCCAGCCCCTGGGGAAGCCCTGGAGCTGGTCCAGCTCGTCGGGCACCAGGCGTCGCAGGCGGCCGTTTACCTCGATCACGTGCTTGAAGCGCGAGGGGCTGGTGCCGCCCTCGCCGGTGAGGATGGTCCTGGACGGCTTCTCCAGGCTGTCAGGGAAGGACATGGCGCCCTCGGAGTACATGTACTCGTGGCCGTTGCGGGCAACCCTTGGCTCGTGCTTGGCGCCCTTGAGGTAGGTCCACCTGGGGAGGCTCGCCCCGTCCACGTAGAACTGCTCGGGCACCTCCCCCTCGGGCACCAGCACGTCGGCCAGCCTGCCCGGCCTCTCCTCGTATGCCTCCGTGACCTTCGCCGTGGCCACGCGGTAGCCCTGCATGGCCCCGCAGTCGCGGAAGGGCGAGACCCTGCCCCCGTCGTTGAAGTGCAGGGTGATCGAGTAGGGGTCCTCGGGTATGTCGAGCCCGCCGTACTCAGTGGGGTCCTCCATGGGGAAGGCCGAGGCCATGACCCCCGTGCGCACGCGCTCCTCCAGGTCCCAGGTGCCGGCGTTCCTCACCGCGTAGATGTAGGTGCGCTTCCTCCTCTGCGGGAAGCCGTACTCCCCGGAGTTCACGACCCTCCACTCCACGGAGTAGCCCAGCCTCGCCAGGCAGGAGAGGATGATCGCGAAGTCGCGGCCGCGCTGCCTGGCGGGCGACTTCAGGAGCCGGTCCACGTTCTCGAAGAGGCAGTACCTCGCGTTGTTCGGGGACTTGGAGATCTGTATCTCCAGGAAATTGTAGATGTCCCACCAGAGGACGCCCTTCTTGCCCTCGATGCCCTTGGCGTCGGCGAGGGTCCTGGCCACGGAGTAGTCCTGGCAGGGGAAGCCGCCGACGACCATGTCCACGTCGGGCACGTCCCTCTTGCCCGCGTCCACGGCCTCCAGGACCTCGTGTATGTCCTCGTTCACCACGGAGCCCTCGCCGAAGCGCTCCTCGTAGCACCTGGCCGCGAACTGCCTGGTCTTCGTTCCTGGAGGCTCCCACTGGTTCGCCCACACGGTCTCGAAGGGACCCGCTGCGGGCAGGTCCCACTCGGGGCGCTCGTCGCTGTGGTAGCCGTCCAGGCCCAGCCTGAACCCGCCGACCCCCGCAAAGAGCTCGGCAACCTTGATCTTCTCGGGCACGTTTCTCCAATCGCTGACTGTGTCCCGTCGTGCGATCAATCTTAGCCGATCGGTGCGACAAGTAGAACGCAAAGGCCCCAATTAGTCATCGTCAGCACTACCCATCCCCATAGCGACACGGATATAGTCCAACATCTCGAAGCGGAATCGGCAGTAAGAGTTTTTATTAACGGCTTTCTCAATACCAAGGTTCTCTCCTACCTCAGTTGGCTGCCATCCTCCGTCACCAGCACGGCAAGCGAGACCAAGGTGAAGTAGTCTCTCCCTTAGCTCCATTGTGTTCTTGAAACCCTCAAATCCAGGGCGATTAATCAGCTGTTTCGGAGTCAAACTTTTGCTTTGACTAGTACAATCATCAGCATTTCCCTGGTTAATGCTAGCGTGCTGTAAGCAAGGATCTTCTTTGATCAACTCAGCTGATTCGCAACTAACGTCCGGTTTATCAACGGCTGAGGATATCGGCTGGTCATCAGAAACTGCCCCCTTGAATATCCAGCAAAAAGGACCTTTCGTGCGCGCATGAGCGTTATCAATAGACCATTGGTACTCACTGTCACCATGTGCCTGTATGTTTATCCTGCAATTGAACAGAGATATTTTCTGCAAATCACCTTTTTTACGAGCAGGTTCCACGGCTCTTCATTGAGATGTCTTGACTTTGTCTTAAAAAGTCGATATCCGCCCACTTTCACTTCTGTACCATCCACATAGTGCTCTTCTGCATATTGAACCAAGGTGTCTGCCAGCCGGACGAAGCCGTCTTCGGAATGAACTACGCGTCCACCTCCGGTTTCATATGCATCCAATATCAGGTTTCGGAGGTCTTCACTACATACGAAGGCGATGTCCGCAGTCACCGCATCAGTAACCTTATTCAGATAACCGTTCGACTTTCACGATTTCTGGCGAGCCTCAGGGAACCAGCAATACGCATAGATGTCGGTCCTTTTACTGGGGTCCACCAGCCATCCTCTGTGTATCTTTCCTGCCTTCTTCTAGGCGATTTCCTGCGCAAATGTATCTAGAGGACGCCCAAGATAGTTTGTCGCCGCTTTAACGTCGATATAGACGCGTGAACCGTTTTTCGTGCCACCGTACCTTCTCGGAACGTCGATTACGATGTCACAACCCTCCATCTGGAGCCCAGCGTGATAATCGAATCCTGCAACGTGAATTTGGTTCGGGGAAATATTCCCACAACGTTCCAAGACGCTTATTACCAGTTTTTCGGTCTCCACTGATACGTTGACGTCTTATTGAAATCTGCTCTTTGGCACCGCATCCCCCTTTAGCGATTTGGTTGCAGCCTATAGTCCCGCATCCCTCAGCACCTTGGCGATGTAGTCATGATTGAGCCAGAAGCTTTGCCGTGTCATCCATCTGCCGTCAGGGAGCTCATCGGCATCGCTTTGGACGTTACCCACCTCAAGCTGGCCAATTCGATAGGCCGACCTCGTTGAGTGGGGACGAACATGTGCCACGGGATTTTCCGCCATCTTAGGTAGGTCGTTGTGGAACCTCTTACCATCACGAATGATGGAGACTCCAGCACGAACCGTTTTGGCGGTCCTTTCCCAGCATTCTCGCAAAGGGCCCTCGACATCCTTTTCCGGCATATGCCACAGGAGGCATCCGCGCAGGACCGATGTGCCGTCCTCCTGCTTGCGAAAGGCCACGAACAGGTACCGGGTATCCTCAACGTATTCCTTGAGCTGCGATTCCTCCCAAGATTCCTCTGCCGCAAGATCCGCAAAACGGAACGGCGGGAAAGGTACGCTCTCCCTCACTCTGCCGTCAGACTCCTCGCGGATAGCTCGCACGATGATACCCGCCTTCTCAAACTCGTCAGCCCTATCCCCCCTTACGCCCAAGAGGCGGTAGGCGATGGAGGACCATTGGGCCTTGTTGCCCGTGTAAGGCATGCCGAGCTCGATGCAGAGTTGAACGTCAGTCTCACCCGCATGGGAGTTGATTATGTCCTCGACGTACCGTTTTAGCTCGCTTCCCCAGACGCCAAGCGACTCGGCTTTTGCCTGGCCCATCACGTAGTGGTGCAGCACATAATCCATGTAGTTGCGCTTGTAGCACCACGCACGGCGACGAGCCAACTTGTCGGGAGCATAGTAGTGCTGGGGTTGCGTGCTCTTCCCCCTATTCGACCCTTTCGTACAAGCGCCAAGATAACTTGTAAGGGATTCCGAGAGTTCGTCTGCCCTTCCCGCTCGAACGAGCGAGGCAATCTGTCGGTAGTCTTCCTCGATGACCGCCAAGTCTGACTTCGGAGGAGTGAATAGCGAGACAAAGCTAATTTTCTGGTCATAGCTGGGAATCGATTTGTTTCGCCCGTAGTAAACGAGCAGAATCTCCTGGCTCTTGTGCCACATATGGGAGTCTTCAAGCTCCGCTTCCACTGGTTTATCGTTTGGAATCATCGTCAAGACCAAACGCTCGCCGGCAGAAAGACTCCCATCCTTCAGTGTGTCATAGCAGGTAGCCTTGAGCTCGATTCCCGCCTCAGCGAAGTCAGCTTCATCCACGCTATTGGCGTCGTAACCGAAGTACCGCTCTTCAAGAAGATTGCCCATACCGCCTTTGTACTTCTTGCGACCGTATGTCTTCTGAGCATCCTCCGGCCTCATGCGCGGAGAGATTATCCCCAAATCCAAGACATCACGGAAGGTCATGCCTACCAAACGCTCCGCATATGCGGTTATCGACCATTTGTCGCTCTGGTCATAAGCAGTTGAATTAGTTCCCATTAGCCAGACTTCCAGCACTCTACTGGACACAGCGTCATCTCTATAGCAAAAAATCGTACCTAGAAAAATCTACTGCATCAACAACTTCACAGCCAAGACTTTCGAAAACTGACGTTGCGGCTAATTGGCTGCTCATAGATTCCAGGCTTGAGGAAACTCACGCATAACCTCCCAGGTTTGTCAGGCGGGCTATCCCCACCGTAAGCGACCTGGTAGACCTGTCAAGATCGCAACCCGGGAGTGCACCGGCAGGAGGCCCCACCGGTGCGTCACTATGAAGGACGCCTCTTCTTTTCCAGAGGCGATTCCCACGCAGAACTGTGCACTCTAGAGGCAAATTCCACACGGGTGGTTTGTAAAACTGCTGTTCAGATGGGGTGCTAGATTTTGCCTGACGTAGGATTTGCCTCTGCTGTCGCCAGGGCGCCATCCCAGAGACAATTCCCACGGTCTCCAGAGGCGATTCCCACGCCACCAGCTAGCGGCAAGGGACTTTCCCACGCAAACAATCTGGCACACCTGCTTGACTTACTACTTCTACCTGATGCGCAAGGAGCTGGGAAGCCAGGCGGCGCAGGAGCTCCTGGAGGATACCTTCACCTGGACGCACGCCTGCTCCATAGACGGCACGGACGTCCAGGCAGCTCTGGCCGAGCGATGGCCCGACTTCGAGGATTGCCTGGCCAGCACCTGTGCGCAGAAGCTGTCTGCAGACTACATCATCACCCGCGACGCAAACGGCTTCAAGAAGTCCCTCATCCCATCAGGCACTGCCAGCGATTTCATGGAGTACGTCTTTGACACCACCGGCGTCCGCTACTCGCTAGAGAACCTGCTGTAAGGGTGTGACATTTACCCCAGGGGTGATTGTCCCAAAATGGGAACGCTCCCCCCCGGGCTATTTGTCACAGCTCCTGGGCCAGGTACTTGCCCGTCACGCTGGCCTCGCAGGCGGCCACGCCCTCGGGAGTATCGGCACAGACGATGGTGCCGCCTGCCGCTCCGCCGCCGGGACCCATGTCGATGATCCAGTCCGCGTTTGCGATCATGTCCAGGTCGTGCTCGATCACGACCACCGTAGCGCCCGCGTCCACCAGCTTCTGCAGGACGCCGATGAGGACCTCCACGTCCAGGGGATGCAGGCCAATCGTCGGCTCGTCAAAGACAAAGAGCGCGTCGTCCTGGCGCCGCCCCATCTCGCTGGCCAGCTTGAGCCTCTGGGCCTCGCCTCCAGAGAGCGCCGGCGTGGCCTCGCCCAGGGTCAGGTAGCCCAGGCCCAGGTCAGACAGGGTCTGGAGCTTCTTTGCCGCCTTCTTGAGCCGACCCACACGGACCAGGGCCTCGTCCACGGTCATGGCCATGAGCTCGGGCAGGGATACGTAGTCCTCCTTCTCGCCTGCCGCGTTGCGGGACATGTGGCGCTTGATCTCCCAGGCCTCGGGAGCATAGCGAGAACCCCGGCAGTCGGGGCAGGGAATGTCGATGTCGGGCAGGAACTGCACGTCCAGGGAGATCTGCCCCGTACCGTCGCAGGTGGGGCAGCGGAGCTTGCCCGTGTTGTATGAGAAGGCACCCATCTTGAGCCCGCGCTCCTTGGCGTCGTTCGTCGCAGCATAGGCGCGGCGGAGGTCGTCCAGGACACCGGAGTAGGTGGCCACGGTGGAGCGGACGTTGGCTCCGATGGGTGTGGCATCGATGAGACTGGCGCGCTTGATGCCGTCAGCGTCAATGACCCGCACGTGGCTGGGCAGCCTCTCCCCCGCGATAGCAGCCTGGAGGCCGGGAATCAGACTCTCCAGGACCATGGTCGTCTTTCCCGAGCCCGAGGCACCCGTCACGCAGGTCAGCATCCCGCGCGGCACGTCCACAGTGAGGGGCTTCACCGTGTGCAGGGCATCCGTCTCCATGTGGATGGAGCCCGCAGCAAAGACGTCCTCGATGGCCGCACGCCTGCGCGCACGAACCTTGTGCTCGCCCGAGAGGAAGGGGGCGATGCGGGAGCCGGGCGTGGCCTCCACCTCCTCGATCGTTCCCTGGGCAATGATCTGTCCGCCATTGGCTCCCGAGGCGGGGCCAACCTCTATGAGGTGGTCGGCCTTGCGCAGGACGCGGACGTCGTGGTCCACCACCAGGACGGAGTTTCCATCGGCCACCAGGTCGTCCATCACGCCCAGAAGTCCGTCCACGTTGGAGGGATGCAGACCGATGGAGGGCTCATCCAGGACGTAGAGGACGCCCGTCGTGCGGTTGCGCACGGCGCGGGTCAGCTCCACGCGCTGGCGCTCGCCCGTGGAGAGGGTCGAACTCGCGCGGTCTAGGGACAGATAGCCAAGGCCCAACTCCTGGAGGCGCTGGATGGGCTCTTGCATCTCCGCAATGATTGCCTCGGCCATGGGGCGGACGTCATCGGGTAGGCTGGGTGCCACACCGGGCAACCAAGCCGCCAGCTCGTCCAGGGTCTTTGCCGTCACCTGGCCCAGGTCCTCGCCGCAGACACGGACGGTCCTCTTTTCCGCAGACTGACGGGTGCCGCCGCAGTCGGGACAGACCTCCTCCTTGAGAAAGCGAGAGACGCGTTTGAGTCCCTTCTCGTCCTTGACCTTGGAGAGAGCGTTCTCCACGGAGTAGACCGCGTTGTAGTAGGTGAAGTCCATCTCGCCTGCGGTGTTGGTCTTTTCATTGTGATAGAACATGTGGTGCTTCTTGGCGGGGCCGTTGAAGACGAAGTCCTTCTCCTTGTCCGTCAGGTCCCGGAAGGGCACGTCCGTGCGGACACCCAGCTGACGGGCCAGGTCCTTCATCAGGCTCCACATCAGGGAGCCCCAAGGCTTCACGGCACCCTCGTCGATGGTCAGGTTCTCGTCCACCAGGGAATCCCGGTCCACCACGCGGCGGACGCCCAGGCCCTGGCAGGTGGGGCAGGCACCCTGGGAGTTGAAGGCCATCTCCTCCGCGCCGAAACCGTAGAACTCGTTGCCGCACTCGGGGCAGACCAGGGGTCGCTCCAGGGACACGTTCATGGAGGGCCCCACGTCGTGGCCACACTTGGGGCAGCGGTAGGTGCCCACGCGCGAGAAGAGCAGGCGCAGGTGGTTGAGGAGCTCCGTGGAGGTACCAAAGGTGGAGCGCACGTCGGGGATGCCCGGGCGCTGGCGCAGGGCCAGGGCAGCCGGCACGTGCAGGACCTCGTCCACGTCCGCGCGGGCGGACTGGCTGATGCGACGCCGGGTGTAGGTGGAAAGTGCCTCCAGGTAGCGGCGGCTTCCCTCGGCGTAGAGGACGCCCAGGGCCAGGGAGGACTTGCCCGAGCCCGAGACGCCGGCGATGCCCACGAGCTCGCCCAGGGGGATGTCGACGTCGACGTTCTTTAGGTTGTGAACGCGTGCACCGCGAACCTGAATCCTTGAAGGCACTGCTTGTCCTTTCTCTGCGGTGTGACAATAGCGCCAGGCGCTATTGTCACATTTTGGGACAGTGGTGCCTGGCACTATTGTCACACTGCCGCGCCTAGCCTCTTCCAGTATAATGAGGCGAATTATGTACTGACGCGCCATCGGCGCACCCTAGGAGATTTCCCGCCATGAAGTCCACCCGCCGTCCCATCTCTCGGCAGGTCACAGCCACCCAGCTCATCGAACGCCACTGCGCCGACATCCTGTCCTCCCCCGGAATGGATGTCGAACGCCGCTGCATCCAGCATGGGACGACCAGCATCTTTGCCCACTCCTGGGCCGTGACAATCAGAGCCATCGAGTTTGCCCAGGACCACCAGATCCCCGTCAACGAGCGCTCCCTGGTCCGCGGAACCCTCCTGCACGACTACTTCCTCTACGACTGGCACGTGCCCGACCCCAGCCACCGCCTCCACGGCTACCGCCACCCAGGCTTTGCCTGCAAGAACGCCGTCCGCGACTTTGGCATCAGCCCCCTGGAGCAGAGCATGGTCCGCCACCACATGTGGCCCCTCACACCCACCCCGCCTACCTGTCGCGAGGGTTGGATCCTCTGCCTGGCCGACAAGCAGGTGGCCACACGGGAGACCGCGGCTGGCTTTGCCCGCAAGCTCCGCCTACGCCAAGAGGACCGTGCCAATGCCTAGCATGTCCACTCCCCTCCTGAGCCTGGCCGTCCTCTGGCTGCTCTTCTTTCTGTACAGCATGATCGGCTGGGTGATCGAGACCACCTACTGCTCCGTGCCAGAGGGCCACTTCATCAACAGGGGCTTCCTCAACGGACCCTACATCCCCATCTACGGGACAGGCGCCATGATCGCCGTGATCATCCTGTCCGGCATCCCCCGCTACCTGGGAGACATCTCTGGCTACCTGGGTGCCTTCCTCCTGGGTGGGACCCTGAGCTGCGTCGTGGAGTATGTCACTTCCTGGGCTATGGAGAGGCTCTACCACGCCCGCTGGTGGGACTACTCGCGGCGCCCGCTCAACCTAAATGGTCGCATCTGGATTGGCGGCTTTGCCGAGTTCGGCGGCTGCTGCGTGGGAGTCCTCCTGGTCAACCCCTTCATCGTGGAGGCCATCGAGGCCCTGCCAGAGGACATGATCTTTGGCGCCAGCCTGGTGACCGCCGCAGTCTTTGTCAGCGACGTCGTGGTAACCAACGTGGGCACTGCCACCCTGCGAGAGAACATGGACTTCCTCCGCCTGGAGACCAGCTCCCGTCTGCACGCCCTACGCGAGTCCCTGCCGAGCCTACATGTACCCGAGCTGCACGAGCGTCCCGAGATCGACCTGCCCAGCCTGGACGGCGTGGTGGACACCTACCTGAGGCCCCGCATGGAGTCTGCCACCCAGGCGGCGCAAGAGACCCTCTCGACCCTGGGCGAGGTGGCTCCCCACCCCATGCAGGAGTCCACGGTCCAGAACATCTACCGCATGCGTGCGGAAAGCCCAGACTCCCTGTCCTACCTGCACCTGCCTTCGCTGCCTTCCCTGCGCGACATCCCCGGCCTGCGAGAGCTGCCCGCCGTTCGCGAGCTGGCCGAGAGCTTTGCCGCCCGCCTCAACAAGCAGCAGCGCCGCCTGATGCGGGCCTTCCCCACCGCCCGCCCGACCAACTGGGAGCAGAACTTCAACGAGTACGAAGAGACCCTGCGCGAGTACGCCGAGTACATAAGGGAGCTCGAGAAGTGGGAAGGGAACTAGTTATCCACAGGGGGTACTCCCTTTTGGCTTATCCACAGGGGGTACTCCCTTTTGGCTATTTTTTTAGCCAAAAGGGGGTACCCCCTGTGGATAAGCCTTGCATTCGGCCACTTGCCTAGGCTAGGTCCTTGAAGTGGAACTGGCTCCTACCCTCGGCGTAGTCGCCCACAATCTGGCCATGGCCGCGGAGCTGGTACTTGTAGGTCACCAGACCGTCCAGACCCACGGGACCGCGAGCGTGGAGCTTGCCCGTGGAGATGCCCACCTCGGCGCCAAAGCCATAGCGGAAGCCATCGGCAAAGCGGGTCGAGGCGTTCTGGTAGACGCCGGCCGAATCCACCAGACTCATGAACTTTTGCGCTGCGGCGTCGTCCTCGCTCATGATGGCGTCGGTGTGGTGGGAGCCGTGGCGATTGATGTGGTCGATTGCCTCGTCCAGGGAGTCCACGACCTTGATGGAGATGGTCAGGGCCAGGTACTCGGTGTCCCAGTCCTCATCGGTCGCAGGCTCACAGTCGATGACTGCCTGGCAGCGCTCGTCTCCGCGGATGGTCACGCCGTTCTGCGTGTAAGCCTCGGCCATGGCAGGCAGGAAGTCGCCCGCAATGTCCTTGTGCACGAGCAGGGTCTCCACGGCATTGCAGGCTGCGGTGTACTGGCACTTTGCGTCCACGCAGATGGGGACTGCCTTCTGGACGTCAGCCGCTTTGTCCACGTAGATGTGGCAGATGCCGTCAGAGTGACCCATCACGGGAATCTTCGTGTTGTCCATGATGTGACGGACGAAGGCGTTGGAGCCACGGGGAATCAGGAGGTCTACCAGGCCGTAGCAGTCCAGGAGCTCGTCGATCTCCGCATGGGACTCGGCCAGCTCCAGACAGCACTCGGGTAGTCCCGCAGCCACGGCGGCATCGTGAATCAGGGCAAAGAGGGCACGGTTGGAGTTGGTGGTCTCGGATCCGCCCTTGAGGATGGCAACGTTGCCGCTCTTTATGCATAGGGTGGAAATCTGCACCAGGGCGTCGGGACGAGCCTCAAAGATCACGCCAATCACGCCGATGGGGCAGGTCACGCGCGAGAGCTCCAGGCCTTCGTCCAGCTCCCTGTGCAAGAGGACACGGCCTACCGGGTCGGGCAGGCCGAGCAGGGAGTCGATGCCCGCGCAGACGTCTGCCAGCTTGTGCTCGTCGAAGCGCAGGCGCTTCTTGACCGCAGGGGCTACGCCCTTCTGGTCAGCCGCTGCCAGGTCCTGGGCGTTCGCCGCAAAGATCTGGTCCTTGTTGTCCAGCAGTGCCTGCTTGATGCGACGGAGGGCGTCATTGCGCTGGTCCAGCGAGGCCGATGCCATGGCGGGACTCTGGAGCTTCATGTTCTGTGCGATCTGGCGGATGCTTGCCACGATTGTCTCCTTCAATACCTTCGAAGCAACGAATGAGCATGCAGTTGGCGCATGCGAGTTATGCGTGATACGAATGATACCCCACTGGGAAGCACATCCACGCTGATGATAACTTGTGCGCCATCTTTGAAGCCTGGGTCGTCGTACAATAGCTTTCAGTCTAGATGTTGCGGGACGCGTCGCGTTCGGTTCAAAGGAGCACCATGGCCAGCCTGAGTTTTGATCTTTCGCAGTACGACGATCTTTCCGATGAGCAGCGCCAGCAGCTGCGCCGCCACTACCTCTCCTACGTGAAGGCAGAGAATGCCGGCGCCGCAGACCTGCACAAGGAGCTCAACCAGATTTACGGTACGGTCGACGAGCTCATGCAGACCGAAAAGGTGGAGAGGCTCATCAGCCTCCTGCACACCAGCGCCCACGTGGTCCTCTTTGCCACCGAGGCCTCGCAGATCTCCCTGATCGAGTTCCAGCTGGGCATGCGCGTCGAGGGCCGCAAGGTCCGTCTGGTGACCGAGGACTCCTCCGACGTCAACGGCATCGGCGCCCTGAGCCCCAACGACCTGCTGATCGTGGTCACCACCTCCAACGGCTTTGCCCGCCGCCAGCGTACGAACATCATCCGTAGCCAGGCACACAAGGTCATCGTCACGGCAAGCGACGATCCCGAGCTCCACAGCCACTTCGACGAGGTCCTGTCCATGGGCACGGGCGCCGAGGAGGGTACAGCCCTGCACCGCATCTACGCCACCTACGGTGTGAGCTACCTCTTTGATAGGCTCTTTTCCAAGTACGCCTGCACCTACGATCCCGAGGTCTAGGACATCCACAAGGGTATCCGAAAGGGGTACTCCCTTATGGCTGTGGTTTCAGCCATAAGGGAGTACCCCTTTCGGATAACGTGTATCGGGCAGCCTACCCCAGCAGGTCCTTGAGGGCCTTGTCCGCCGCAACCTTGTCCTCGTCGGCAGCGACGCTGGCCTGCTCGCAGTCCACCAGGCGCTGGACGGCATCCTTGAGCCCGACCACCGCGTGATGGGCATCTGCCCTGGCCTCGCCGGCAATCCACTCCGCGTCCGAGAGCTCCTTTGCCGCAGCATCTGCCTGGGCCTGGGCCTCGTCGCCCTTCCTGATGGCCTCGTTGAGCAGTGCGGCAATGCGGTCGCGCTCGATCCAGGCCTCAGTGGCAATCTGGGCGTACTTGGCAGCGTTGGCCTGCTTGGCCTGTACCTGCTCTTCCTCGTGGTGATAGCGCTCGTTGGATTTCTTTACCACCAGCTTCGCGTCTTCCAGAGAGTCGCGCGCGGCCACAAGCTCCTGCTGGCGCTGGTTGGCGATGTCGGCCGCATGGTCGGCCTCGGCCTGGGCAGCCGCGATCTCCGCGTCCTTTGCGCGCTTGTCCAAGCCGCCCTTCTCCAGCAGGCAAGGCAGGAGCTGACGGGTCTCTTCCTGCCACCAGTACCAGTCGTGGCTCACGTCGTAACCCCAGTACTCGAAGGTGGCCTGGATGTTCTTCTGGGCAAGCTTCTCCTGGAGGGCGCGCTGGGTACCGATGCCGGTCTCGCTTCCCTCCTGTCCGCAGGCAAAGGCAATGGGCAGGCTCGAGAGCTTCTTTGCCGAGGAGCCGTCCAGCATCAGGCCATCCACCAGGTCATAGGGCGCGTAGGCCTGCCAGGCAGAATCGAGCGCCTCGTCGAAGAAGTACTGGAGGTCATAGGTGCCGGAAAGCGCCAGGAGGCCGGCATAGGAGGCGGGCTTGCGCAGAAGGGCGATCGTGGCGTTGAGGGCGCCGATGCCCACGCCAGCAAGAAGTGGGGTCTTCTTCCTGGCGTTGGAGCTGACCTTGCGCACGAAGGGCAGGAGGTCCTTCCCTACGAAGGCAAAGAAATTCTCCAGGTTCTCCAGGCGATAGGGATTCAGGGCTCCGCGCGCATACCAGGTCTCGTCGTCGGAGGAGTCCACGCAGACCAGGCGGATCGTGCCGTCCTCCACAAGGTCACGCACGGCATCCAGCATGCCGTTGTTCTCCCAGCTCATGCAGGAGGAGTCGCCCTCGGGAAAGACGATGACCGGCTGCCCCTTGGTGCCATAGACTACCAGGTCAAAGTCCTTTTGTGCTTCCTTGCTGGTGAGCGTGTAGTTAGCAACTTCCATGCGGTCCTCCTTGGGACATCGTCGTGCGGGACAACGGTCATACACCTGGGGTGCTGCGAAAAGACGATGCGGCGCGTAGCTGCATCGCGTGTCAGTCCACCCTATTGTAACGTCAGAGTCGCATTAGGTGGGTGCTTCCTCTGCCAGCGAGCCAAAAGGAAACCAGGGGACGGTCCCCTGGTAGCATCATGCGTCAAGAGGACCGTCCCCTGGTTGGGCCGTTCGTTATGTTGCCGTGCTGGCCGGACGACGGGCACGGCTGGGCGACGGCACAGCTGGGCGACGGCACGAAACCAGGTCGCCTGCCGCGAGCCGCCAGCCGTCGGGCGCCAACTGCTAGACCAGCTTGCCCTTGCAGTGGTCCACCATGTGCTGGATCATCTGGGCGGTCCAGCCGGTGTAGTCGCGCTTGCGCTGCTTGAAGGCGCCATCCACGAGCTCGTCGTAGGAGACCTTGACCTTTGCATAGCGGGTGACCTTGGACACCTCGTCGCGGGTCAGGCAGCCCTCCTCCACGCGCTGGGCACCCAGGCCCATCATGATGTGGGGGTTGTACATTACGTGGGGCTGCTTGTCGTCGTCCATGAAGACGACGACCTTCTTGGTCACACCAATCTGGTTGGCAGCCAGGCAGGCGCCGTCCTCGATGCTCTGCAGGGTATCGATGAGGTCCTGGGCCACGGGGGCATCCTCGGGGGTTGCGTTCTCGCAGCGGGCGGAAAGAATTGCCTCGTCCTTGACCAGCTCTTTGATCACAGTCGTTCCTTTCATCGGGTGTGACAGTAGCGCCAGGCGCTATTGTCACATTTTGGGACACTGGCGCCTGGCACTACTGTCACATTTTTTAGCGCTCGGGCTTCCAGTCTACCAGGGTGGCGTCCAGACCCTTCTCCAGTTCGGCCTGGTCCATACCCTTGCCAATGAAGCAGAGGCGGGTCATGCGGTCGCCCAGGACGGGATCCCAGTCATTGAGGACGTCGGGGTTTGCCTTGATGATCTGCTCAAGCTCGTCCTCGGGTGCGGAGGCCACAAAGAGGCCGCCCTCGGACAGGCTCACCTGGCGGCCGGCCTGCTCAAAGATGTAGCACATGTCGGGGTCCTGGCTGGCCCAGAGCATGCCCTTGCAGCGGATGACCTCGTCGGGCCAAGTCTGCACGTAGTCGCTGAACTTGTTGATGTCAAAGGGATGGCGACGCTCGTAGATGAAGGTGTTGATGCCGTACTCCAGGACCTCGGGATCCTCGTGCTCCTCGGGGTGGGCCATGGCCTCCTGCCAGGCCTGGGAGCCGTAGGCCTTCTCGAAGTCAAAGCGGCCGGTGTTAAGAAGCTCGTCCAGGGAAACGTCGCCCTTCTCGGCCTCGATGATCCTTGCGTCCTTCTGGAGGCTGCGGACGATGGCGCGCAGCTCGGCCAGCTGGTCGGGGTTCACCAGGTCGGACTTGTTGAGGATCAGGGTGGAGCAGAACTCGATCTGCTGGATCAGGAGGCTCTCGATATCGTCCTCGTCGATCTCGCCCTCGACCAGGTCGTGGCCACCGTTGAACTCGTCGAACATGCGCTTGGAGTCCACCACGGCGACGATGTTGTCCAGGGCCAGGGGTGCGTTGCCGCCGTTCTTCTCCTGGTCACAGAAGGCGCTGATGGTGTAGGCGATGGGGATGGGCTCGCAGATGCCGGAGGCCTCGATGATGATGTAGTCGAACTTGCCCGAGTCGGCGATGGACTGGAGCTGGTCGGTCAGGTCGTTGGAGAGGGTGCAGCAGATGCAGCCGTTGGTCATGGGGATGAGGTCGTCCGTTTCGGACAGGCCGCCGTCCTGGATCAGGCTGGCGTCCACGTTGACCTCGCCGATGTCATTGACGATAACGGCGGCGCGGATGCCCTCCTCGTTGCTGAGGATGTGGTTGAGCAGGGTCGTCTTGCCCGCTCCCAGGTAACCGGTGAGCAGGATGATCTTTACGGGTTCGGTTTGGGCCATGGTTTCTCCGTACTGGTAGGTTGTCATCTGGGAGAGTGTACCCCCAAGCAGGGCAAAGCTACACCAATACGAGAAATCGCCACTTGAGGGTCTACCCCCCAGGTGGCACTACCCCCCCAGATGGCGCTTTGGCACTTGGGGAGGCTACCCCTGACACTTGGGGTCTACCCCCTAAGCGGCGGCAGGGCACGTAGGCGGGCGGCCATGGTGTCGACCTGCTCCTCCGTCACCACCAGGGGCGGGAGGAAGCGGAGGATCGAGTCACCGATGTGGTTGAGGACCAGGCCGACGCCCAGGCCCTGTTCCACCAGGTCGTTCGCTACGGGCACGTCGAACTGTGCGGCCCTCATGAGGCCATGGCCGCGGACCTCCACGACGTGGGGCAGCCCCGCCAAGACCTCTGCCAGATGGTCGCCCACCTCGATCACGTGCTCGCCGATCTCCTCCTCCACCAGGGTCTCGATGGCCGCGCGGCCCACGGCAGCCGCCAGGGCGTTCCCGCCAAAGGTCGATCCGTGATCACCCGGCGCCAGCAGGCCTGCCACCTCTGCACGGGCGGAGAAGGCACCCATGGGGAAGCCGCCGCCGATGCCCTTGGCCATGCTGACGATGTCCGGCGTGATGCCCGCCAGCTGGTAGGCGTAGGGCGCACCGCAACGGAAGATGCCCGCCTGGACCTCGTCCACAATCATCAGCAGCCCGCGCTCGTGACAGAGCTCGGACACTCCCTGCAGGTACTCGGCCGTCGCCGGCCAGACGCCGCTCTCGCCCTGGACGCACTCCAGCATCACGGCGCAGACGGGCCCGCACTCAGACGTCGGGTGGTCGACGGCCTCCCTCAGGGAGTCCAGGTCGTTGTACTCGGCAACGCCAAAGCCAGCCGGCATGGGCAGGAAGCTCTTGTGAAAGACGTCCTGACCCGTAGCCGCCAGGGTCGCCAGGGTACGGCCATGGAAGCTCTTCTTTGCCGTGACGACGCCCGTGGCCCCGCCCAGCTTGACCTCGCCCCAACGACGGGCCAGCTTGATGGCACCCTCATTGGCCTCGGCGCCAGAGTTCGCAAAGAAGGTCTTCCAGGTCTCGCCTGTGGACCCCGTGATGTGGCCCTTGGCGTCGGTCGTCTTTGACAGGAGCTCGGACAGGTCGCGTGCCAGCTCGCCACGGTTCTGCACGTAGTAGTAGTTGCCCACCTGCCAGACCTTCTGGGCCTGGTCGGTCAGGACATTGACCAGCTTTGGATGAGAGTAGCCCAGGCTGACAGCGCCGATGCCGCCAAGAAAGTCCAGGTACTCCTGGCCGTCGGCGTCTACCAGGACGGCACCGTGACCATCCACGAACTCGACGGGCAGGCGGCCGTAGGTGTGCATGAGGTAGTTGTCGTCCAGGGCCTTTGCCTCAGGTGGCAGGGCTGGCGTGATGTGATAGTCCGTGTCGGTGATAGCCATGAGTGGGCCTCTTTCTATGTGGGGGCGTCGCCGCACGCCGCTCGCGCGCGGTGTTCAGTCGGGAAGCTAGTTCTGCGTGAACATGGTGCCGATGCCGGCGTCGGTATAGAGCTCTACCAGCAGGGCGTGCGGGAAGGTGCCGTTGATGATACGGACGTCGTTCACGCCCGCCTTCAGGGCCTCGGCGATGGAGCTGACCTTGGGAATCATCCCCTCGGCCAGGATGCCGGAGCTCAGGATCATGCGGGTCTCTGCCGCAGTCAGACGCGAGATCAGGCTGTCCGGGTCACCGTAGTTGCGGTAGAGTCCGTCCTCGTTGGTCAGGTAGACCAGGGTGTCGGCCTTCAGGCCCTGGGCGACCTTGCTCGCGGCAACGTCGGCGTTCACGTTGTAGAAGCCGTCGGGACCGCAGCCCACCGAGGCGACCACCGGCACGTACCCATCGTCCAGGATGGACTCGATGAGGCCGGTCTTTACGTCGATGACCTCGCCCACGTGCCCCAGGTCGGGGTCCAGCTGCTGACAGCCCAGGGTCTTTCCGTCCGCGCCAGAGATGCCCACGGCATTGGCCCCATACTCGTTGAGGAGCCAGACCAGCTGCTGGTTGACCTTGCCGATCAGAACCTCCTGGACGGCGTCCATGGTCGCGTCGTCGGTGACACGCAGGCCATCCTTGAAGGAAACGGGCAGGTCAAGGGCCTTGAGCATGCGGTTGATGGCCTTTCCGCCGCCGTGCACCAGGACCACGCGCACACCCGTGAGCTTGAGGAGCTCGATGTCCGCCATGACCTGGCGGGCAAGCTCGGGGCTCTCCATTGCCGCGCCGCCGTATTTGACCACGATCGTCTTTCCGTTCGCGGAGTGAATCCAGGGCAGGGTCTCGATGAGTACCTGGGCCCGGTCCTGAGCCACCTTTGTCCTGTCGTTGTTATGCATGGTAGGCATCCTCGCTTCATGGACTGGAGTTTCCTGTTGGGACACGCGCCGACAAAGAGGGTCGGGCCGACTAGGTGCGGTAGTCTCCGTTTATGGTCACGTAGTCGTGGGTCAGGTCGCAGGTCCACACGCGGGCATGGCAGTCCCCCATCCCCAGGTCGATGGCAATGGGAATCTCCGCCTGCTTGAAGAGCTTCAGCATCAGGTCCTCGTCCATGGGGACGGTCAGGCCACCGCGGCAGACGGGCTGGCCCAGGAAGTCGATGTCCACCTGGGTCTGATCAAAGGGTACGCCACACTTTCCGGCGGCCGCAGCCACACGGCCCCAGTTTGCATCGTGTCCAAAGATTGCGGTCTTTACCAGGGGCGAGTTGGCGATGGAGCGGGCAACGGTGTCGGCCGCCTCGGGGGAGTCGGCACCCATCACGTCCACGGTCACGAGCTTCGTCGCGCCCTCGCCGTCGGCCGCGATCTGCCTGCCCAGGTTCTCGCAGACGGAGCGGACGGCTGCTGCCACGGCGGGATAGGCGGGAGAGTCCAGGTCGATGGGGTCACCGCCGGCCTTGCCCGTAGCCAGGAGGATGCAGGTGTCGTTGGTCGAGGTGTCGGAGTCGACGGTCACCTTGTTGAAGGTGTTCTTGACCGCATGAAGAAGGGCCTCGTGAGCGGCAGCGGGGGTCAGCGGGGCATCAGTGGAGAGGACCGCCAGCATGGTGGCCATGTTTGGCTGAATCATGCCGGAGCCCTTGCAGAAGCCGCCCACATGAACGGTGACCTGCTGGCCATCTGCCGTCGCGCTCGCAGGTACCTGGCCCACGAAGGCAGCCTGCTTGGAGTGGGTGTCAGTGGTCATGACCGCGCGCGCGGCATGATGGGCAGCGGCGGCGGAGTGCTCCAGCAGGTCCGCGCAGGCGGGCACGCCCGTCTTGAAGCAGTCAAGGGAGAGCTGGACGCCGATGACGCCGGTGGAGGCCACCAGGACGTCCTCGGGCTGGCAGCCCAGGGCATCTGCCACGATCTGAGAAGAGGCCTGGGCAACCTCCAGGCCCTGCTGGCCGGTGGCGGCGTTTGCGTTGCCCGAGTTCAGGACGACTGCCCGGGCGTGACCGGAGGCGGCACGGGGACGGGAGACCTGGACGGGAGCCGCACAGAAACGATTCTGGGTGAAGGTGCCGGCGCAGACGGCTTCCTCGTCGGCGACCACCAGGGCCAGGTCGCGCCTTTCGGGATTGCGCCTGAAACCTGCGGAGATGCCTGCAGCCTTCACGCCCTCGGCAGCGCAGACGCCACCCTCGCAGGGCACGAATCCATAGCCCTCGGCAAAGCCATCCTCCTGGGGGATGGTCAGGGGTTCATATGCTTTCATTATTTCTCTCCTCGCACGGGTGTTAGAGGACGGGCGCCACGAAGTCCAAGCCCGTCGTCTCGGGATA
The DNA here is from genome assembly GCA_900316105.1 of uncultured Olsenella sp. Lineage (GTDB taxonomy): Bacteria > Actinomycetota > Coriobacteriia > Coriobacteriales > Atopobiaceae > Olsenella_F. Next base: position 37,569 of record ONBR01000003.1, on the reverse strand, counting down.
ACCCAGCACAGCATTTGCGCACTGGACGGCCTGACTTGCCGCTCCCTTGCCAAGGTTGTCGATGGCACAGGAGGCGACGATGGTGGTGCGTCGTCGTGCGTCCAAGGCCACGCCCACCTGGGCACGCGCCGATCCCGCGACGGATCCCGTCTGGGGCATCTGCCCCGCCGGCAGCATGGTGACCAGGGGTTCGTCTGCAAAGAAGTCCTCGTAGGCCGCCTGCACGTCCTGGGCCGTCACGTCGGGCTTTGCCTGCAGGTAGACCGTGGAAAGAAGGCCACGGTTGAGGGGTGCCAGGTGCGGGGTAAAGACCACATCCACGGGCTGGCCCGCGATGATGGAGAGGGTCTGCTCGATCTCGGGGGTGTGGCGGTGCTTGGCCACGCCGTAGGCCTCCACGGACTCGTTGGAGTGGCAGAAGTGGGTGCGGGCGGAGGGGGTACGGCCGGCGCCCGTGACGCCCGAGATGCAGTCGGAAATCACCAGGGTGTCGGCAACGAGGCCCGCCTTGATCGCGGGAGTCGCGGCAAGGGCCGTGGACGTGGGATAGCAGCCTGGAGCTGCCACTAGGACGGGACCCTGGCCAGACGCCAGCTTTTGCGCCAGGTCCTGGAGCTGGGGACGAAAGAGCTCGGGCAGGCCGTAGACCGCATCCTTGAGGAGGTCCACACTGGTGTGAGGCGTTTCATACCATTTTTCGTATATTTTTGGGTCACGCAGACGATAGTCTGCAGAAAGGTCGATGACCGACACCCCGCGGGCAATGAGGTCGGGTGTCAGGGAGAGGGACGCCGTATGGGGCACCGCCAGGAAGGCAATGTCTGCCGCGGCAGCGATGGCATCGGGCTCGGGCAGGGAGAGCTTCAGGTCAGTGGCACCAGCGAGTGCGGGATATACCTGCGAGATTGGCGTGCCAGCGGCCTTGCGGTCAGTAGCCATGGCGAGGCGCAGCTGGGGATGGTTCAGAACCAGGCGGACGACTTCGACTCCTGCGAAACCGGTCGCCCCAACTACGCACACACGCGTCTGCTTGCTTGCATCCATGGCTCTCTTCCACCCTTTCTTTAACATTCGGGAAATTGGTTCAGGCTACCATAGCGTAAGTTTCAGAGTGCTCATTTTGCGCGTAAATATACAGTTTCTGACCTGACCGTCGCTAAATTATGCCCTTTTAGCTCGTAATTGAGGACATTCATCAGTTTTTGTTGACGCAATCATGCGAGATAGTTTATTAATTCGAAATGTAGGAAGAAAACCTACACAAACGCCTTCGGCCGACCCTGCCTCCTTGCCCCACTGCTCGGACATTCTCGCGCAAAAGGCGCGCTGCGAAACTGCGCTCGAGACAAGGAGGCAGGGTCGGGACGCTCGCGGATTTGTCCTGGCTCGAGGGTCTTCTAAGGGGAGGAAAATTTGTGAGGGGCGTGCGCGGGGCGCACGACCCCTCGCCCATATCGTCAGGGGCGAAAATAAAATACCCGCACCACCCGCACCAACCTGAAGCCCAGCGGCGCAGCATGGAAGATTTTCGTAGGCGCTCCGCGCTGAACTGCCCACGGCTATACTGGAATCAACAGTGCGCTGTGACTGACGGAGATTCGTGGGATACCACGGTGGAGCAGCGTCTACATAAGCAAAGCCGACCGTCTGGGCAAGTCACCTCGCACAGGGGTGGCTTGCCTTTTGCGTTTTGTGCTCTTTACGTGCGCAAACGTAGAAGGCAGAGTGAAAGGACAAGCGTATGAGGGACTTGGTCGAACTTCTGCAGGCAAACCCCTACCCCGGACGCGGCATCGTCGTAGGCACGAGCGCCGACGGCAAGCCGGCGGTCTACTACTGGATCATGGGCCGCAGCGCCAACAGCCGCAACCGCGTCTTTGAGCTCACCGATGACGGCATCCGTACCAAGGCCTTCGACGAGTCCAAGCTTGAGGACCCCAGCCTGATCATCTACCACCCCGTCCGCACTTCCGGTGACGACCTGGTCGTAACCAACGGCGACCAGACCGACACCATTGTAGAGAAGGGCTTCCGCGAGGGCTGCATGACTCGCGAGTACGAGCCCGATGAACCCAACTGGACCCCGCGCATCTCTTCCATCATCCACCCCGACGGCTCCTTCGAGCTCTCCATCCTCAAGCACGACCCCAACTCCGCAGAGGACCGCTGCCTCCGCGAGTTCTTTGCCTACGAGGGTGCCGACGCTGGCGTGGGCTACTTCATCAGCACCTACCAGACCGACGGCAACCCCCTGCCCAGCTTTGCCGGCGAGCCCATCTGCGTAAACATGCCCGGTTCCGACCAGGTCTGGGAGGCCCTGAACGCAGACAACAAGGTCTCGCTGTACGCAAACGTCGACGGCACGGTCACGCTCTACAACAAGAACAAGTAACCCGAGGAGGTCGTCGCATTGCCACGGGGCCCAGACATCCTCGCGCAAAGTACGTGCTGCGGAACTCGCTCCGCGACAATCCCCGCGACAATGTGATTGCCTTACCAGGATTGCGTGAAGCCACCGAGTCATCATTTCAGTATAAAGTGATTATCTTATGAGCAATATTTAAATAATACCTAGCTATTATTCTTCGCGGCGTTGGGGTTCGTACCTCCGCACTCAAGTGCGAGCTCCCGCAAGCGAAGACCCTCTCATGGGGCTCGTCAATGTGTCGCCGGCGAGTTCCGCAGCCGCACAAAGCGCGGCGAGGACTGTTCGAGCAAGGCGGCACATCGACGAGCCCCCACGAAAGGAACCTCACATGAACGAACTCGCGCTCAAGTACGGCTGCAACCCCAACCAGAAGCCCTCCCGAATCTTCATGAAGGATGGGTCTGACCTGCCCGTTACCGTCCTCTCGGGCAAGCCCGGCTACATCAACTTCCTGGACGCCCTCAACTCCTGGCAGCTGGTCAAGGAGCTCAAGGAGGCCACCGGCATGCCTTCCGCCGCCTCCTTCAAGCACGTCTCCCCTGCCGGAGCCGCAGTGGGCAAGCCCCTCTCCGACGTGGACAAGCAGATCTACTTCGTCGACGAGGCCGACGGTCCCGTGACCCCCATCGCCGCAGCCTACATCCGTGCCCGCGGCGCCGACCGTATGAGCTCCTACGGCGACTGGGCAGCCCTCTCCGACGTCTGCGACGCCCGCACCGCCCTGGTCCTGAAGCACGAGGTCTCCGACGGTGTCATCGCCCCCGGCTTCACCGACGAGGCCCTGCAGATCTTGGCCCAAAAGAAGAAGGGCAACTACAACGTCGTCCAGATTGACCCCAACTACGAGTGCGCCCCCGTCGAGCAGAAGGACGTCTTTGGCATCACCTTCGAGCAGGGCCACAACAACTTCAAGATCAACCGCGAGCTCCTTCAGAACGTGGTGACCAAGAACCAGGACATCCCCGAGGACGCCATCACCGACATGATCGTCTCCCTGATTGCCCTGAAGTACACGCAGTCCAACTCCGTCTGCTACGTGAAGAACGGCCAGACCATCGGCGTCGGCGCCGGCCAGCAGAGCCGCGTCCACTGCACCCGTCTGGCAGGCAACAAGGCCGACACCTGGTTCCTCCGCCAGCACCCCAAGGTACTGGGCCTGAAGTTCGTCGACGGCATCCGTCGCGCCAACCGTGACAACGCCATCGACGTCTACATTTCCGACGAGCACGACGACGTCCTGGCCGAGGGCGAGTGGCAGAAGTGGTTTGCCGAGAAGCCCGAGGTCCTGACTGCCGAGGAAAAGAAGGCCTGGATCGCCACGCAGACCGGCGTCACCCTGGGCTCCGATGCCTTCTTCCCCTTTGGCGACAACGTCGAGCGCGCCCACAAGTCTGGCGTCACCTACATTGCCGAGCCCGGCGGCTCCATCCGCGACGACAACGTGATCGAGACGGCCGACAAGTACAAGATGGCAATGTGCTTCACCGGCATGCGTCTCTTCCACCATTAATCGCATCTAGCGCCTGGGGCCAGTGGGTGATCGCCCGAGCTCAAACAGCTCGCTACGCAAGAACTCGCTCTGGCAATCACCCACTGGCCCTCGAACGGCAGCAAGGCTGCCCAACATGTTTCAATCTTGGTGTCCCTCTTCGCTTGTGCGAAGAGGGACGTTTTTGTAGGTGGTGACAAAAGGGCCAGGCGCTATTGTCACATTAGGTAGCGGCGGACGAAGGTCTTGGCGGGGAGGGGCTTGTCGTAGAGGTATCCCTGGAAGTAGTCGCAGCCCATCTCTCGAAGGCCATCGGCCATCTCCTGGGTCTCCACGCCCTCTGCCGTCACCGTTACGCCCAGGTCGTGGCAGATGGCGATGATGTGGGCCATCACCGTGTCGGGTTGTTCGAAGTGCTCCCACACGATGCTCTTGTCAATCTTTACCGACACGAAGGAATAGTGCTTGAGCCTGGACACGTTTGCATAGGCGGTACCAAAGTCGTCCAGGACGAACAACACGCCTCTCTCTTGCAGGACGGCCATCTGGTCCTTCAGAGTCGCAAGCTGTACCTGGTCCTCCTCGGTTACCTCCAAGCGGATTTTCTGCGCGTCTAGGCCAAACGAGTCCAATATCCCCAGGAAGGTACTGGCCATATTTGGATTCAGGAACTGCATCGGGGCAACGTTGACGTTGATGAAGTCCAGCCTGGACGTGTCGATGCTGGTATCGCTCAGCAGGGCGCAGGCGCTGGAGAACATGGCAAAGCCCAGGTCCGATATGCTGCCGTCTCGCAGGGCCAGGGGGATGAACTCACCGGGGCCGATCAGCTTCCCCTCCTTGTCCTCTATCCTTGCCAGGGCCTCCGCGCCGACCAATCTGCCATCGTTCCTCGTGATCGGCTGCAGATACATGTGCACCCCATCGTTGGCGAGAGCATACTGTAGGGCCTGCTCGACCTCCACGTAGCGACTGTATTGGTCCAAGACCACCTTGTCCAAGACCTGGACCTCGGGCCGCCCAGGCGTGGAAGCCTCCTCCAGCATGGTGCGCAGACAGCCCATGAAGTGGTCCGAGCTCAGAAAGTCCTGGTCGGTGACCTCTATGTAGTCGACGCTCAGGAATATGGTGTTGCCGTCCACCTCCCAGCCCCGGGAAAAGCGGTCCCGCAGGGTCCGTATGACCAAATCGCGGTCAAACTCCCGATAGCTCAGGAGGACGAACCAGCCGTTGTGCAGGTAGAAGCAGTAAAGCCAGGGGAACTTCTCGCTCACGAAGTGACCGATCTTGCCGAGCACCTTGCGCACGTTAGTCACGCCGTGGAGGTCATCGAGCTCGCCATAGCCCCTGATGGCAAATCCGACCATGTGATAGCTGTCGCCCCGCGACCGTGCATCCGCCACGGCGGCCAGGCCATCCAGATTGAAGAGCCCGGTCGAGTGATCCATGTGAGCGTCAGGGTTCAGGTAATGGAAGAAGATCACCATCAGGGCAAAGAGGCAGAAGAGGTTCATCACGATGAGACGAGGCATGACATAGCGCACGACGATGCCCAGGAGGAGGAAGCTGTTGTAGAGATAGGCACCAACCTTGTTGGTCCGTGTCTCGTCGGGAATCCCCGCCAGGTAGACAAAGGCCACCAGCACGTTCAAGAGGAGAAACACATTGATGAGCTGGTAGTGGGGACCGCTGACGTAGCCTTCGGCACCAATGGAGAAAATCCAGCCAGTCCAGGTGTTCAGGAGGAGCAGGACCATGAAGGCGGCAAGCATCGTACCCAGAAAGCTCACGTATTTCCTCGCCCGCCTGCCTCGCGCGTCAAAGAGGTCGACCGACAGGGTGGCAAAGTAAAAGGCACGCAGCAAGAAGCAGAGGAAGAAGAGACCGTTCGCCATATAGAGCTCGCCCTGGGAGTACGAGGCAAAGTTCTGGTCCATATAGGTGGAGAGGTAGTCAAAGCCCATGGTGAGCAGGTCGATGCCCATCAATGCAAAGAAGAGCCTGCTCAGCTGAATCGGCAGGCGCTTCTTTGAGAGAAAGAGGTAGATAAGCAGGCCAAAGGCGACGACCGTAGGCATGGTGAAATCGAACGACCACACGGGACTACCCACCTCCCCCAAGGGTGTAGGGACACTCCATCGAAGTATTGTTCTTCCACTATAGCAATTGAATTGGTATGTTCCGTCTTTTCGTCAAGGGGGCCATCGACAAAACAAGTCGCCAAACGAGTACGCTAGACTTTCAGCTAGATAACAGCACGGGCTGATTCGCAGCAAAACGACTACAAGGAGCATGCATGTCTTTTCGCAGGCGCTGGTTCCCCATCCTGCTGGCGGGAATATTCGTGACCATCATGGTAGGCCTGGCCCAGGGACTGGGCTGTCCCGAGATTCTCTTTCCCGAGATGGCAGCCATCCTCTGCGGTGCGTGGATTCAGCCCAGTCAAGCCTGGAACGTCGACCGGCCCCGGATGCTGGTCCTGATGGCCTTTGCCTCGGTACTGGGCCTGGCGTCCAACCTCTGGCTTCCCCTGCCCCTGGCCGTCCGCATCCTAATCGGCTACGCCGTCTGTGCCACCGTTATGAATGCCATCGGCGCCGACATGACGCCCATGCTCTCCGCCGCCATCCTGCCCATGCTCCTGGGTACTGACTCCTGGGCCTATCCCGCGGCCGTCGTGAGCTTGGTGATTGCCGTATGTCTGGGACAGATGTGGCTGGAGCGCATCGGCGAGCGAGAGCCCATCGACTACCAGAGACTGAACCTGCCCTGGAAGGAGGCCATCCCCTTCTGGGGAAAGAGACTCCTGGTCTTTGGCCTGATAGCGGTGCCGGCCTACCTGAGTGGCCTCACCTTCCTGGCGGTGCCGCCGCTGATCGTGGCCTATACGGAGCTCACGCGACCGGACTTTACCCTGAGGACCCGACCCCTGCGTGCCTGGGCAACCATGGCCGGAGCGGGAGCAATAGGGGCCCTCGCCAGGGCTGCGGTCAACTCCGGTGTGGCACCGGTCGTCCTGGCCGCGGCATGCGGCTTCGGCCTCCTGGTCCTCCTCTGGGACCGCATGCGGGCATGGATGCCCCCGGCAGGGGCCGCCGTACTCCTGGCCCTCCTGGCGCCGGTGCCAAACCCCATGCTCTACGCCGTGGAGGTCGCCGTAGGGTCTGCCGTCTGGACCCTGGCGGCGCTGGTCATCTTTCCCGGCGTCCGCCCCTCCTGGTGGCCGATGTGACAATAGTGCCAGGCACTACTGTCACATTTTGGGACAGTAGTGCCTGGCACCATTGTCACATCTTGCAGCAGAGGAGGTCATCTTGGACAAGAACGACACGCTCCTTGTCCAAGATGACCTCCTCCGTCAGTTCTTTCTCGGAAGTCCTACTCGCCGATCTTGTCGGCCATGAGCTCGTAGACCTCGTGGGGCGTCTTGCAGGCATAGAGCTGCTTGAGCAGGTCGGAATCCTGGATGCAGCCGATGACCCTCTGGAGCATCTCCACCTGGCTGTGAGCCTCCGCGATGCCCAGCATGAAGAAGACCCGGGGATGCACAACCGTGTCGGGGTCGCCCATCATCCTCATCTCCACGGGCTCCTTGAGCGTGGCGATGGCAACGGCCGTGGAGTTAAGGTTGTCAGCATTGCAGTGCGGGATGGCGATGTCGTAGGCCTCGACGGGAAGGCCCGTAGGATAGACCCCCTCGCGGTCCACGATGGCCTGGGGATAAGTCTCCTTGGCATAGCCGGCGTCCACGAAGCCCTGGGCCACCTGGCGTAGGGCGCCCTCGGCATCCTTGGCCTCAAGGCCAACCTTGATGAGCTCTTCCTTCAGAATCATGCGTATCCTTTCCATTCTTGTGAGATGTTCCTTGGGAAAGGGACGGCACCTCTTTCATCCATTATCAAAGAAGTGCTCGTTCCTTCCAGCCCTAGTTGGCTCGACGGGCGTGGGCCTTCAGCGAATCGGGGTTGAGCCGGGTTTCCAGGTCGGTCAGGCGATAGAAAAGCTCGTCTCCGTCGCTCATCCACCAGCCACGCACCCAATAACGTCCATGGAAGACACCCTCGTCGTCCATGCGCACATAGAGCTTGTAGGTACCGGGAAACTCACGAAGCCTCATATGGTGTACCTGGTCCAGGAGATAGGTTCGCTCCCTGCCAAAGCACTCGAAGGTGATGGCCTCGTCGTTGATACGGACGGAATGCACGTACGACCGCGAGACGAAGGTGTTCCACACCGAATAGAGCGAAACCACCAGAACCACGGCCATGAGGGGCCTCAGCCAACCGACAGCGATTCCGTAGAGGGCCACAAGCGCCAGCAAGGCCGTGATTACCCCCTGCCCCACCACATCCCAGAGGAACTTTCCGTGGCGATAGGTGTAGGTCTTGTCACCCGCCTCGCGCGCCTTCCTCATGAGATCCGTCATCTCCCGTACGCGCTCTGCCTCATGCTCTTCCTGTGACTTCATGCTTCAGTCCCATCCTCGCTTTTCATAAACAGGGCCTCATGTGTCTCCACACGAGGCCCTGTCCTATCAAGCAGTCCGTTCAGGGCTTCCAGAGCGGATGGTTGTTCCCAAACGGACCGTCACTTCCAGCAAAGTGAGCTACTCGGCCTCGGTGGCAGCCTCGGCCTCGTGCATCTCCGCGGCCTCCTTGAGGATGAGCTTGCGGTTCCAGAGGGCAAGGGCGACGGCACCGCAGGCCAGGATGACCAGGCCAACGAAGGTGCCCAGGGTGCCAAAGCGAACCAGGAGCCAGGTAAGCGGGTTTGCGCCATCACAGATGGAGGAGATGGCAGCAGCACCGTTCATGTCGAAGCTGACATTGGCCGCAGCGGAGGTGATGAGGGGCGAGAGGTCGGTGGCGATGTAGAAGCCCACGGCGAGGATGATGATGCCGCAGAGGATGCCACGGAAGCCGTTCTCATGAACCAGCGGGGTGATAAGGACCAGCATGTAGGGAATGCAGGCAAGGTCAGCCAGAGGAACCATCTTGTTGCCAGGAAGGATGAAGGCCTCAAAGACGGCGACGGGGACCAGGATCAGAGCCAGGGTTAGGGTCACGGGGTGGCCGGTGCCAATGGCGGAGTCCATGCCGATGTAGATGTTGGCGCGGTTGGAGAAGTGCTTCTGGATGAACTCGGAAGCAGCGTCAGACACGGGGATCAGGCCCTCCATCAGCAGGGCTGCCATGCGGGGGATGAGGACCATAACGGCGCCCATTGCCACGGCAATGTAGAGGAAGCCCTGGGTGGTGGTGCCGTCAGCGTTGGTAACGGGCAGGAGGCCGTAGCCGGCCAGGATGCCGATGACCAGGCCGATGATTGAGCCCAGCATGACGGGGTCGCCGAAGACGCCGAACTTCTTCTGCATGCTGCGGACGTCCCAGTTGATGTCACGCAGTCCAGGGATCTTCTCGATGACCCAGTTGAGGGCCCAGGCGATGGGGGCATAGGCACCAGCGAAGCCGTGAGGGATGGAGATGCCGGGGAAGCCCAGGGACTCCTGGACGGACTTGGCCGTGCGGTCGCCAATCACGAGGACGACGACCTCGTTGATGATGGCGGCGCAGATGCCCAGGGCCACGTTGTTGGTGACGATGGCGACCAGGGCGCCGGTGAAGGCGAAGTGCCAGTAGTTCCAGATGTCCACGTCAGCGGTCTGGGTCGTGTTGGTGACCAGCATCACGATGTTGACCAGAAGGCCAAGCGGGATGATGATCGTGCCGACGATGGAACCCATGGCGATGGCGGAGGCGGCGGGCCAGCCCACGTCCATGACGGACAGCTGGAGGCCGAACCTCTCGACCATGGCGGTGACGGCGGCAGCAAGGTCGGTACCCATGAGCTGGTTGATGACCAGGTTCAGACCGATGAAGCCAATGCCAACCGTGAGGCCGGCCTTAAGGCTCTTGCCAAAACCAGCGCCAAAGATGCATCCAATGATGGTCAGCACGATGGGCATGACCACGGAGACACCCAGGCTGGACAGGCCGCCGAAGAAAGCAACAATTGCGTCCATTGTGTCTTATCTCCTCTGATTTTCGTACAAGTATAAATGGGGGACGGTTACCCCTCCCCTGCCACTTCCCTTTGGAATGCTTCCGCTCAAGCAAGCCTAAGGAAAAGAAAGGCCTTCTTTGATTTGGAGGGGACCCTGCTACCGGGCCCGCTCTCCTCTGGATTTCTTACCGACAGAACTCTGTCGCATGGCATTGCGGCCAGGATTGACTGCAAGCGATGGCCCTGCTACTTGGCCATCTCCGCCAGAATCTGCTTCTCGGCGTTGGCCTTGCCCATGCCAGTCAGGAAGGGAATGCCCGAGATGTAGGTGCAGTCAATGCCGTTCGGCTTGACGGTGGTGGCGATCACCATGTCGGCAGACTTGGACTTGACAACTGCCTCGGCGATGGCGCACTGCTCGATCCTGTACTCGCCGGCATAGCCGTTGGAGTCCAGAAGATCCTTGACCTTGGCGGTGACGGCCGTGGAGGTCGCAACGCCAGAACCACATGCGACGATGATTGTCTTTGCCATGAGTAGCTTCCTTTCTGTTGTCACGTGGAGCCCTTGCCCCGCGTTAATTCCTTCTTGTCATCGGAGACAAACTACCTTCGGAGAAAAATCGGAGCTCCCTACTCTCCCATCACGATTACGCGAGCACGTCTGTCGCGTGGATGAGTGCGGTCGAAATCAACGAAGTAGATGCTTGCCAGTCCGTTCATCTCGAGCCTTCCCTCGGCAACTTCGTAGGTCCCCGAGGAGCCGATAAGGGTTGAGCGCAGGTGTGCGTCTCCGTTCCAGAGCATCTCGCGATCGCCGCCAGGAAGATTTTTCTCCAGGTTCGGCCAGGACTCTACCTCCTCAAAGTGTTCAAGCCCCGGATACCGGTAGGTGCTCCAGTCCCCCTGGTCGGGAAAGACCTTCCGCAGACCGTCGGTGAGGTCCGCCTGGAGGAAGGTGTCGCCTGCGGGAGTATGGTCGTGGTCGTATTCCTCGGAAAAGACGGCACAGGTCGTATGACAGGAAATAACAGTGACGGTGCCCTCCTGGATTCCGCTGGCCTCGACCACCTGGGCAACGTCTTGAGTTATGTCGTGATAGTCAGGCTTGCCAGCACAGCTGGTAAAGCCTACGAAATCCTTGTAGACTGCCATGAAATGACTCCAGACTCCATCAGATGACCTATCAGATGCTTCGAGAAAACACGCATCCATCTCCCCGTCACAAACCGTTATCCCACTCTCCCCGGATGTCCACCAACTGACTCCCTTCCGCCAACGAGGAAAATTCGCGGAAGGAACTGCTTTCCGCAATTGCGGAAAATCTTCGCCTGTCCATAAAGGGAGACGGGCGATAAATTTTTTATTGAACGGACGACCCCCGAATCTGGTCCAGGTGAAAGGAACGCACTCAATGGCTCTAGACGAAACAGACCTCCTGAAGGCGCTTGGCTCAGACGGGGCCTGGATAGATGCCAAGTACCTTGCGGACACCCTGGGCGTCACCACGCGTACGATTCGCAACTATGTGCGTCGCATCAACGACGCATCCGACAAGCCCGTAATCGAGTCATCCCACAGGGGCTATCGCTTGACGGCGTCACAGGCACCCCTATCATCCTCTTCGGATGAAAGCCGAAGCGATGCCATCCTGCGCAGGCTGGTTTCCGCCCAGGAGCCCATCAGCATCTATGACCTCGCCGACGAGCTCTATGTGTCGGAATCTACCGTAGAGACCGACCTTCGCCACGTGCGAGACGCAGTGCGCCTCTTTGACCTCACCATAGAGCGCCACCGTGACACCGTCTCGCTCGAGGGTTCCGAGCGTGACAAGCGCAGGCTGGTCGGGCAGATGCTCATCTCGGAGAACCCCGAGAACTTCGTGGCATTTGCCGGGAGCAGGATTGTCGGTGAGGGCTACAACACGGCAGCCCTTACCAGAACCGCTACGTCAGCTCTGAAAGAATTTGGCCTGGCCACTGACGACTATGGCCTCAACGCCATCGTTATGCACATGGTGGTCCTGGTTGAGCGCATCAGCAAGGGCGGACGTATGCCCGAGTCCAACGACCAACCCGTTGGCCACGACCAGCCTGCCTGGCTGGCGGCCCAAGCCATCTGCAAGAGACTCGAGAGGGACTATGGGATAGGTATCGGCAATGGCGACACCGCCTATCTGACCCTCATCATTGCTGCAAACGCCCAGGGCACCCTTAGCGACACCTCGGGAGGACGCAAGATAGCAAAGCTCGTGGGTGAAGACCACGTCGAGCTCACCAGGAGCGTGGTTCACGAGCTCGAGCAGGCATACCTCCTTCCCCCCTTCGACGACGCCTTCATTTCAAGGATTGCGGTGCATATACATGGCCTTGCGCAGCGGATTCCCCACAAGGTCTATGCGCACAATCCCCTTGGGACCGGCGTCAAGGAGCAATATCCCCTGGTATACGACATGGCTGTCTTTCTGGCTCGACGTCTGGAGGAAGAGGCAGGACTGCGCCTCAACGAGGACGAGATCTCCTTTCTGGCCTTCCACCTGGGCTCCTACCTGGGGCAGGACGACAAGTGGGCAAAGCGCCTCTCGCTTGTCTTCCTCTATGCCGACTATCACGGCATGCACCATGCGGCAATCGAGAAGATCCGGGCCATGGTGGGCGACCTAGTGGAGGTCAGGGCATCTTATGCGGTGAGCGAGTTCGACCCGGAGAAGGTCGAGTGCGACCTTCTGGTGACCCCCGTCGAGGTTCAGGCGCCCGGAGCGGGCAAGGTTGTCGTGGTCAGCCCCCTCTTTGGATCCCGAGACGTAGACGCGGTCAGACAAGCAGCGGCCGCCTTGCGTGCAAGGAAGGCGGGTAGGCAGGCCTATGGCATCATCCAGACCTTCCTCTCTCCCAAGCTCTTTGACAAGAACCTCATCGTGTCGGACCAGAAAACCATGATCGAAACCTTGGCTGGTCGCTGCGCCGAACAGGGCCTCTGCGATCCCAGCTATGCCGAGGAGGTCCTGGACCGCGAGGCGCTCTCGCCCACGGCCTTTGGCGACCGCTTCGCCGTTCCACACAGCATGGGCGCCTTTACCAAGAAGTCCTTCCTCTATGTGGTCATCAACGAGAAGCCCATGAACTGGGGAGGCATTCCCGTCAACATCATCATGCTCATGGGTGTCTCGTCCAAGGACCGTAACGCCTTCCGTGTCCTCTTCGACAACCTCCTGGAGGTTCTGGGAGAGCCCGCCAATGTCAGCCGCCTTATCAGGAGCAAGGACTACGAGGACTTCACCGACCGTCTGAATGACATGATTATGAACTGCGGTTAGTGCGGCTAGGCAACTGCTCCAGGGGCTCACCGACACGTGCATAATGTCCAGGCACATCAAATCTTGCACGGGTGCCATGGCAATCGTCCCCCTCCTCCAGCTGGTCGGCCTCCTCTAGCGCCACTTGGGGCACATGCACGTCTGCTAGAATGACAACTTCGCCACTCTAAGGAGAGCCTTGCCATGAACTACTCTGCCATCAAGTATTGCGACATCGCCAACGGCATCGGCGTACGCACCACGCTCTTTGTCTCGGGCTGTCAGCGCCATTGCCCCTTCTGCTTCAACCAGGAGGCCGCGGACTTTGAGGCAGGAAAGCCCTTCGACGAGGCAACGCAGGAGCAGATCCTGGACAGCATGGAGCCTCCCTACGTGGACGGTTTCTCCATCCTGGGCGGCGAGCCCATGGAGCGCAGGAACCAGGCTGCCGTGGCCGACTTCCTCGAGCGCGTGCGCGAGCGCTTCCCACACAAGAACATCTGGCTCTATTCGGGCTTTACCTGGGAAGAGCTGCGTGGCAAGAGACCCGCGGCAGCCCCCTACAAGGAGTCGCCCGTGACGGAGGACACCAAGCGCATCCTGGGGCTTCTTGACGTCCTGGTAGACGGCCCCTTCGTGCAGGAGAAGAAGGACATCTCCCTGCGATTCCGCGGATCGGAAAACCAGCGCCTGATCGATGTCCCTGAGTCCCTGAAGCAGGACAGGGCAGTCCTCTGGCACGACGACCCACTCTACGAGACGCACACGATGTAAGTCTGGCTCGCCTCGCGCTCACCTGAGGGATGGCCCCCATCCCCTTGCCCAGTGCTCAAACATTCTCGCGTCGCGCAAAGCGCGCCGCTGCGAAACTGCGCCTGGACAAGGGGATGGGGGCCGTCGCTTCGCTGGGCCAGAATCACATCGATGATGCCAAAGGGGAGAGAAGTTGGTAGCCCGGGAACGGCCAAGCCGTTCCCGGGCCCCATGCATAAAGGGCGCGAAGCGCACCAACCTTGCCCCCGTTAAGAAGAGCCTGGGCCATAGCGAGTTCCTGGGGTGAGGGGGCCGTTTGTATTTCCCAGGCGCAGTTCGCGCGAAGCGCACCTCCATAGGGCGCGAAGCGCACCAACCTTGCCCCCCGTTAAGAAGAGCCTGGGCCATGGCGAATTCGCTGTCGAGGCAAGGGCCCCGCGATGCGTTGTCTCAGGCGCAGTTCTTGCGAAGCAAGCCTCCATTGGGCGCGAAGCGCACCAACCTCGCCCCCCGTTAAGAAGAGCCTGGGCCATGGCGAATTCGCTGTCGAGGCAAGGCCCCGCGATGCGTTGTCTCAGGCGCAGTTCTTGCGGAGCAAGCTGTTTGAGCACTGAGGCAACGCATCGCAGGGCCCGTCCCTACGTCAGCTTCGCCGAGGTCCTCTTCCCGCGTTGAGTTTGTACAGCTGGTGCAGGCCCCTCAGGGCCAGGGTCTCGTCCACCGTCGCGTCGTGAGACAGACAGGACGCCATCTCGTGCGCTCCGTCGCCAGTGAGGACCACGGTAGCCACGCTGTCCAGAGCGGCAAAGACCCTGTCGATCAGCCCATCGATGCGGGCCACCTCGCCAAAGACGACACCGGAGAGCATTGCCTCCCGGGTGGAGCGGCCGATGACCTCCTTTGGCATCTCGATCTCGATCAGGGGCAGCCGTGCGGTGCGACGGTTGAGGGCCTGGGCGCCCAAGGCCAGGCCCGGCGCGATGAGCCCGCCCAAAAAGGCACCATCGGCACCTATGACCTCGATGTTCATGGATGTGCCAAAGTCCACCGAAATCGCCGGCAGCTGATAGCGCTCACGTACGGCGACGGCATCCGCAATGCGGTCGGGGCCAACCTCCGCCGGGTCGCGATAGCGCATCTTGAGGCCCGTCTTGAGTCCGGGTCCAACCACGAAGGGGCGAGTCTGGCTTGCGCGCGTGAGGGCCCGCTCCCAGACGCCAACCTGGGTGGGAATGACACAGGACAGTATCGCTCCGACGACCTTTTCGGGGCCTGCCAGCTGGGCAAGGACAAGAAGCGCCTCGTCAGCCGTCAGATGCTCGGGCGTCGTGATCTCCCATCGCAGGACCGGGTCGTCTGACCCGTCAGCATCCTTTTGGAAGAGGCCGATGGTGGTGATGGTATTGCCCACGTCGATGGCCAAAACCGCACCATCCTCAAAGATCGGACCGGGCACCTCCGCACCCAGTCCAAGGGTACCTGCCCCCTGACCAATTCGAGGCATCATGGGAAGGCCCTTTGTGCTGGACAGAAAATCAGTCATGTCTCACCTTACAGTCTTCGATTCGTGGAATTTTGCCGTATGGGTTTCTCTTTATTACACTGTAGCAAGTTTGTCCGTATGTACCTGAAAGGCGCAACTCTCCTGGGCATTTCGCATACGGCAGACGTCCCCACAACCCGACCCTTCACCCAACCAAGGAAGGGCGGATATGCAAAAGGAGTTTGTTCATGAGTCAACCAAAAGCACCACAGACAGGCCGCCTGCGCGATGAGTTGAGCATCCCTGGCTTCATCATCGGCATCGTCGGCTGCGTCATCCTCACGGCCGCGTCTGCCTACACGGCCCTCAAGCTGGGATCTCTTCCCTGGCCCACCATCTTTACCTCCATCGCCGCCCTCCTGCTCCTGCGCGCCTTTGGTCGTAGGAGCATCAACGAGGCAAACATCACTCAGATTGTCATGTCCGCCGGCTCCATGGTCGCCGGCGGCCTGGCCTTCACCATCCCTGGCATCTGGATGCTGGGCCTGACCGACGAGGTCTCCATCTGGCAGATGTTCTTCGTCGCCCTGGC
The DNA here is from genome assembly GCA_900316105.1 of uncultured Olsenella sp. Taxonomy (GTDB): domain Bacteria; phylum Actinomycetota; class Coriobacteriia; order Coriobacteriales; family Atopobiaceae; genus Olsenella_F. The sequence continues at coordinate 21,527 of ONBR01000003.1, read as the reverse complement.
CGGCACCCTTCTGGGCCTGGTCTGCACCGGCCTCATCCGCGAGCGCATGGTGGAGAAGTCCAGCCTTGAGTACCCCATCGGCACCGCAGCGGCCGAGACCCTGCAGGCAGCCCAGGTGGGCGGCTCCACGGGCAAGAAGCTCTTTGGCTCCATGGCCCTGGCCGGTCTTTGGAGCGTCCTGCGTGACGCCCTGGGAGCCATTCCCCCCATGCTCCTGGCCCTGCCCATTCCCGGTGTGAGCTTTGGCATCTTCAACTCGCCCATGATGCTCTCCGTCGGCTTCCTGGTGGGCTTCGTGCCCGTGGCCTTCTGGTTCGGCGGTGCCGTGTTCGCCAACTTCGGCCTCATCGTCGGCGGCTCTGCCGCAGGCATCTGGTCCGTCGAGACCGCTCAGGGCATCGTGAGCAGCCTGGGCATGGGCCTCATGATGGGCGCGGGCATCGCCGTCGTGCTCAAGGATGTCCTGCCCCAGCTGGTTCACGGTCTGAGCAAGAAGGACTCGAACGAGTCCAGCGGCTTTGCCGGAGACGTCCAGAGCAAGTCCGAGGCCGGCCTTCTCGCCATCCTCGTGGCCATCGCTGCCTTGGTTGCCGGCGTCGGTCTGGGCTTTGGCCCCATCCCCACCATCGTCGTGGTCCTCTTCTCCTTCGTGACCACCATCATGAGCGCGCAGTCGGTCGGCCAGACCGGCATCGACCCCATGGAGATCTTTGGCCTGATCGTGCTCCTAATCGTCGCCGCCATCTCTGACCTGTCCGAGCTTTCGCTCTTCTTTGTGGCTGGCATCATCACCGTGGCATGCGGCCTCGCCGGTGACGTGATGAGCGACTTCAAGACGGGCTCCATCCTGGGCAGCAACCCCCGCACCCTGTGGAAGGCCCAGGCCCTGGGCGCCTGCGTCGGCGTCTTCGTCGCCGTTGGCACCATGGTCGCCCTGGAGCAGGCGTACGGTCCCGAGGCCTTTGGCCTGGGCAAGGCCTTCGTGTCCACGCAGGCCAGCGTCGTCGCAACCATGGTCTCGGGCATCCCCAGCGTTCCTGCCTTCGTGATCGGCCTGGTCGCTGGCATCGCCCTCTACTTCCTGGGCCTGCCTGCCATGATGGTGGGACTGGGTGTCTACCTGCCCTTCTACATGACCTTCTCGGCCTTCCTGGGCGCCTTGGTCAAGGTCGTCTTTGACAAGGTCACGCGTAGCCGCGCCGAGAAGGCCGGCATCGGCAAGGACGAGCTTGCCGCACACGAGGCAAAGACCCAGCAGGACGGCATCGTCGTTGCATCCGGCGTCCTGGGCGGCGAGTCGATCGTCGGCGTCATCATCGCCCTCGTCACGATCCTGCTTTCGCTGTAGCTGAGTCTGCTCCGCCACTTGGGGGTAGCCCCCTAGGTAGCAAAGTGCCACTTGGGGGCTAGCCCCAAGTGGCACAATTGTTTTCGTGAGGACATCATGCAGCTGATTGAACAAGGACATTGCGCATTGGCAGGATGTGCCGTCTGCTACCTGATCTGGTGGTGGATCTACTTCAGGCCCGAGGGAAATCCATCACCCCTCCTGAAGGGCATTGGCGTGGCCCTGATTCTGGGGGCCTTTGCCCTGGGAGTCCTGGCGGTCTACCTGTGTTCCAGGGCATTTGGCCAGGTGGAGCCCATGGTTCCGCTCAATCGGATATGGCTGGCAGGCATCGTCGCCTACCTCGTCCTGGCCCTGGTAACGCGTGGCCTCATGGGGCGCCCCATCACGACCGAGCTCTTTCTGATCGTGGGCTGGCTGGCGCTGGAGATGGCCTGCGCAAGCTGCCTGGCCAGCACGGGATCGCTTGCAGGCGCAAAGATGGTCATCTTCCTGCTGGTAACCGCCGCACTCTTTGTGTCGAGCATGGTCTGCTACTGCCTCTACTACCGGCTGGACGCCTGGCCCGGCTTCATAGCCGGTTGCATCCCCCTAGTCGGCGTAGGAATAACTTCCCTGGTTCTGGTGGCCCTGCTCTATCAAGCAAGACGCGCGCCAATCTCCTCCCCCGTTACGCTGAGATGGCCAGCGCGACCTCCTTACGAAAGCCTGCTCCAAATGAAAGAGGGTCCCAGCAATCTTTGTCCAGGCGCAGTTCTCGCGAAGCGAGCTGTTTGAGCAATGGATAAAGATTGCCGGGACCCCGGCCCTTAGCTTGGAAACGAGCTTACCCCAGGAGGTCGCGCAGGTCAGCCAGCCACATGTTGATCTCTCGGTCCGTCGTCACGCGAATCTTTGAGTCCTGGTCCTGGTAGACGATGTCCATGGGGCAGTCAATCTCGGCACCCTTTGCGGTGCCCTCGATCTCCTCCACCACGTCGCCTTCCCAGCCACCGCTCGTCACAAAGGGAACGAGAATCTTGCCCGTAAAGTCAACGCTGTTCAGCCAGCTCCTCATAGCAGGAGCCATGGTGTACCACCAGACAGGCGTACCGACGATGATAACGTCGTAGTCCGCCACGTCCTTGTCCAGGGGCTTGAGCTCAGGCTCGATTCCCTCGTCCACCTCGTGCTTTGCCTGGTCGGCCATGAGGTTGAAGTCCGTGGGATATGGCTCGGCGGTCTCGATTCGAGCGATGTCCGCCCCCGTGACCTCGGCCACCTGCTCGGCGTGCCTCTTTGTGTTTCCCACGCTTTGGCTGTAGTAAACGACAAGTGCTTTCTTTGACATAGAGTCCCCCGCTCCCTCTCAAAACCAATGTCACGCACAGAATCCATGCCCTGCGCGACATGCTAACAAAAAGTATTTCAAACAGAAAAAAGGACTGACATTAATTATTACCACAGTAGCGCACGACAGAGCTTTCAGGTATCCGACAAGCGCCAAACGGTTTGGCCTGCGCGCTTACCGTGATAGAAGCGCCTTCTGATAGAGCCCGACGTCCTCGAAGCCCAGCTGCCGATACCATTCGCGCGTCCCCACGGAGCTAATCACGTTCACGCTCTCGTAGCCCTCGACCCCCGCAATCCGGAAGGCCTCGTGCACGAGCTTCGTCCCCAGACCCTGGTGCTGGCTGGATGAGTCCTCCCTGCCCAGATGGGCCGCCTGGCCGTAGACGTGCACCTCTCGGATCATGGCATCCCCTGGCTGGACCGGAAGCTCGTCAGCCGCCACGTCCAGCAGGCCCGCAGACAACCCATCCCAGTCCGGGAGGGACAGGCGAAGGAAGCCAGCGATGCGATTCTCGGGCGTGACCCACTGGAGGAAGTGCTCCGTCGTGGTCGAGGTCCGATAGGTATAGTCAGCCAGCCGCAAGCTATTCAGGTCCACCTCGGAGCGAGCGATCTCGCGAAAGCGCATGTCCTCCACCTGGCCTGCCTGGCCCTGGCGATTGATGCGGGTCTCCACCATTTGGCGGAGGTTGGCCTTCTTGTTGCCCACCAGGATGTCGTCGGCCCCGATGTCCCTGATCATGCGAGAAATGCGCACGTAGGGAGGGGTGGCCAGGACATCCGCGCAAAGGACGTCCATGAGCTCGTCCTCGGTGTAGGGACGCCAGAGGCCCTGCTTATAGCGGCGCACCAGCTGGGTGCCAGCCACCAGCGAGCATGGGTAGAGCTTGATCTCGTCGGGCAGGAAACCCTGGTCGGTCACGAAGTTGGCAAAGTCATCCTTGTCCTGGGCGGGCGTCGCCGTGGGCAGGTTGAGCATGAGGTGGGAGTGAATCTTGAAGCCAAAGAGCCTGATGAGGGAGAAGGCACGTTTGACCTGGGCAATCGTGGTCTTTCGCTGGCAGGCATCCAGGACGTCCTGGCGGGTGGACTGGATGCCCACCTGAATCTTCGTACAACCCAGGCGACGGGCCAGAGTCAGGGATTCCGGGTCGATGGCATCGGGACGGGTCTCCACCACCAGGCCTACCACGCGGTGGGCAGCCGTCTCGTTGACATGCTGCTCGTATGCCAGCTCCTCGGGCGTCGCCGTCATATGTGCGGCCGCCTCCTGGTAGCGCGGCGTCTCATACAGGTGAGAGAAGCCCTGGTTGTAGGTCTCCTCCCCCGCGTCGACACGAGCCTGCTCGCCCGCCACGAAGTGTGCCAGCTCGGTGGCGTCGTTGCTGAAACCCCGTTCGCGATAGAACTGGTAGCGGCGTCGCAGGGCCTCCTCGGGAGTTGGGTACTCGTTGAGGGCACGGAAGAGCTCACGGACGAACCAGATCTGGTAGGCGCGGGGGTAGTCGGTCCAGGTGCCACCAAGGACAATGAGCTCGACCTTGTCGGTGGCGTGACCCATTTGGTCCAAAGCTCGCAAGCGCAGAGCCACCTGCAGGTAAGGGTCAAAGAAGTTGTGTTCCGCACGCTGGCAGGCAGGCTCGCTGTAGAGGTAGCTCTTTGGCATGCGGAGGTCGCAGGGGCAGTAGACGCAGTTGCTGGAGCAGGGCTGGGGGCGGGTGATCACCGTGATGGTGGCCACGCCCGAGGCGGTGCGACGGGGCTTCATGCGCAGGGCCTGCAGGAGGCGGTGCTCCAGATCGGGGTCGATGTCCCAGCTGCGCCAGCGTTCGGGCTCCTGTTCTCTCACCCGCAGGTAGAAGGGCAAGAGGTGGCGCTTGGAGAAGTGCTGGGCATTGTTGGCCTTGCCGCGGTTGTGCCTGCGGACGCAACGCTCGACCATGGCATCGACGCCCAGGCCCTCGGCGTGTGCGCGCTCGCTGCTGGCGTCGTCCCAGGTGCGGAGCTGGGCGACTATGTCCAAAAGTAGGTCTTCCATGGGGGCCATTATAGCGGGGTGCGGGAGGCGAGGGGCGGCGACGGGCGGCGGCGGGTGGAGACGGGAGGCGACGAGCGGCGACGGGTGGAGACGGGAGGCGAGGGTGGCGAGGGGCGGTGACGGGCGGCGAGGGTGGCGGTCGCTTAGAATGCAAGAGGGGCGTGAGGGCTTTGGTGACAGCGGCATGCCACCAATCGCAGAAGGACCACAAGAAGAAGGGGGCGGGCGGTGACACCAGAGGTCGCGCGGCAGATGGTCGCGCTCAACACGCGCTTTTACGCACAGAATGCCGTGAGCTTCGGGCAGACCAGGCAGAGCGCCTGGCCAGGTTGGGAGCGCTGCCTGGACCTGGCAAGAGACGCGTGCCCGGTGGACGGTGGCGCAACCCTACGCGTGCTGGACCTGGCAAGAGATGCGTGTCCGGTGGACGGTGGCGCAAGCCTACGCGTGCTGGACCTGGCAAGAGATGCGTGCCCGGTGGACGATGGCACAACCCTACGCGTGCTGGACCTGGCCTGCGGAAACCTCCGCTTCGCGCGGTTCTTGGCAGGAGCGCTTCCCGTGACTCAGATCGGCTACCGCGGCGTGGACAACTGCCCAGGGCTGAGCGAAGCAGACCGTGACGGGCTGCCAGGAAATCTGCAGGCCAAAGTCGATGACATTGATGTGATCAGCTGCCTGCTCGCCGATGGGCTGGGCCAGGTGCTCGGTGGGAGCTGCTATGACCTCGTGGTTTGCTTTGGATTCATGCACCATGTGCCAACTGGTACGGCTAGGGCCAGGCTGCTGAGGGCGCTGCTTTTGGCCACGAGGCCGGGAGGACTCTGCTGTGTCTCTTTCTGGCGCTTCATGGCCAACGAGCACCTGGCTACGAAGGCACGAGCTACCACGACCGAGGCTTTGGATGGGCTGGGATTGTCGGCTGACGACCTGGACTCGGGCGACTACCTGCTTGGCTGGCAGGGGCAAGCTGGAGCCTGGCGCTACTGTCATCACTTCGACGAGGCCGAGGTGGACGGGCTTCTTTCCAGCGTGAGCGACCTTGCCCAGCCGGTAGCGCGTTTCCAGTCAGACGGCCGCACCAGCAACCTAAATTCCTACCTGGTCCTCCGCCGCACATGAGACACTAGGGACGGAGCACTTTGTCTCTGAGACGGTAGGGACGGAGCCTTTTGTCTCAGAGACAAAGTGCTCCGTCCCCAATGACTCATTCGAGGAGGGTCACGCATGGACAACTTGACCGGACCCAAGGTCGCAGAAAGCGCGAACAGGATTGCCGCATGGTGCTCCGTGCGCGACCTGTCCGCGCTGACGCAGGAAGAGACCCGTCGCGTCTCGGGCGAGGCCCAGCTGGACCTGATGGTTGCCTTCGGCGGCGGGGTCATCCAGGTAGCGGACACCCTTGCCGAGGCCATGCGGGTTGGTCTCGCGCAGCGCTACGCAATCGTCGGCGGCATCGGCCACTCCACGGAGGGCCTACGCAGGTGCATGCGTCCCTTGCAGGCAAAGTCACCCGCCGGCTCCGCCCTGCGGATGCTCGACCTGGAAAGCTCCAGCGAGGCGCGTATGATGGCCTCTTACCTGCAGGAACGCTACCAGCTCTCCCCCGACTGGCTGGAGGAACGGTCCACCAACTGTGGGAACAACATCAGCTTTCTGTTGGACCTGATCGATGCGCAGGGATTTCGGCCGCGCTCCGTTCTCCTCTGCCAGGATGCCGTGATGCAGCGCCGCATGGTCGCGACACTGGCGCGGCAGGTCCAGGATCGCCCCGCGTTCTCGCAGATGAGGGTCCTCTCCTACTCTGGCTACGAGGCGCGAGTGGTTTGGGACGACGTGCACGGCGAGCTCACCTATGCCGAACCAGCGCCACGCGGAATGTGGCCCTTATCCGAGTACCTGGATATGCTGGTCGCAGAAGTCGCTCGGCTGACGGATGACGCCCAGGGTTATGGCCCGCGGGGGCGGGACTTTATCGTCCATTTGGAAGTGCCAACAGAAGTGAAGGACGCCGCGCGGGAGCTCCAGTCCCTCTGCGGCGTCGCAGGCAGCTTTGGCGATTCCCGCTGGTCCGGCCCCCTGACGTGACAATAGCGCCAGGCGCTACTGTCACATTTTGGGACGCAGGCGCCAGGCACTACTGTCACATTCGACGTGCACCGTCCCGCCTGCTCTGTCCCCTTTGTCTCTGAGACAAAATGCTCCGTCCCTAATGTCTCACTATCGATATCTCATCGGAGGCAGAACTATGAGCTTCAACCAGAAAGATCCCGAGCGCAACGCCTTCATGCTGACGGGCGACTTTGCCCAGAATGGCTACGACTGGTGGTGGCACTCTTTCACAGCACACGACGCGCAGACCGGCGAGGCACGGGCCTTCTTCATCGAGTTCTACACCATCAACCCCGCCCTTGGAGGCGCTGCGCCAGTCTTGGGTCAGGACCCCGCCATCCGTGCCGCGGGCAAGAAACCCTCCTACCTCATGATCAAGGCCGGTGCCTGGGGAGACGACGCCGGCCACTCCCCCATCCAGCTCCATCGCTTCTTTGCCTGGGACGACGTCCTCATCGCCGACGGCGCACCCTACTTCGTGGACGCGGACGACTGCTATGCCAGCGATGTCGCGCTTCGAGGCTCGGTGAACGTGACTCCCGAGGACGCGGCGGACCCTGCCCACATGTGCAACACCGGTTCCATGAGCTGGAATCTTACCCTGGACAAGGAGGTTGCCTTCAACGTGGGCTATGGCGCCAGCAAGCCCATGCGCGACACCGAGGCCTTTGACATGTACTGGCACGCCGAGGGCATGCGGACCAGGTATTCAGGCACCGTCACCTTAGACGGCTGCGAGTACGTGGTGGACCCCCAGACCAGTTACGGTTACGCGGACAAGAACTGGGGCGACGACTTCACCAGTCCCTGGGTCTGGCTGGCGTCATCCAACCTGACAAGCCGACTTACCGGCAAGAAGCTGACCGACACATGCTTTGACATCGGCGGCGGCTGCCCAAAGGTCTTCCACCGCGCCCTACCACGTCAGCTGCTTTCGGCCCTCTGGCACGAGGGGGTGCCCTACGAGTTCAACTTCTCCAAGCCTTGGACTCACTGTCGGACCAGCTTCTGGGCACGCGAGACCGAGGACGAGCTGATCTGGCACGTGGAGCAGAGCGTCCTTGGCGCCCGTATGGTCACGGATGCCTCTTGTAAGAAGAGCCACATGCTCCTCGTGAACTACGAGGCGCCAGACGGAAGTCGGCATCACAACCGCCTCTGGAACGGCGGTGACGGAACCGCACGCGTGCAGCTTTTCTCGCTGGAGCACGGAAACGAGATCCTGATCGACGACATGGACGCGGCCAACCTGGGCTGCGAGTACGGAGAGTACGACGCCGCGGGTCCCTACGGGATGTGACAATAGCGCCAGGCACTACTGTCACATTTTGGGACGCAGGCGCCAGGCACTACTGTCACATTTTGGGACGCAGGCGCCAGGCACTACTGTCACAAGGCGCCACTGTCACAACGGCAAGAATGACGCGCCGGGGAGGTCGCCTCCTGGCGCGCCGATTATTGCTCCGTCCCCTTTGTCTCTGAGACAAAGTGCTCCGTCCCTAATGTCTCACGTCCCTAATGTCTCATGAAGGCGGGCAGGACGTCGTCGCCCGTCTCGTTGAAAACGCGGCCAGCCTCGGCAATCTGCTCCAGGGCTATGGCTACCCCGTCATCAGCGCTCGCCCCCACATGCCAGTGGGCGGCCTCGGAGGCCTCCTTGCTCGCGTTTGCCACGGCGCAGGAGTTGGGGAAGGTACTCAACATGGCCAGGTCATTCTCCGCGTCGCCAAAGACACAGACCTCCTCAGGCGCCAGTCCCAGCACGCGCTGGAGAATCCTGACGCCGTCGGCCTTGGTCCAGTTGTCCAGGGCAACGTCCAGCCACTCGTCCACCGTGTTCAGCAGCATGAGGTCGGGACAGCGCTGCTCCACGGCGTCTTCCAACTTCCGCCTGGTCTCGTCGTCGTGAAAGACGATCCCAGCCTTGATCACGGGATAGTCGGGCAGGAACTCATGATAGGCGCCGCCGCACTTAAAGACGCTCTCGAAAATCGGGCCCATCTGCTCGCGTGTCTCCCCCACCCAATCGGCAAAGCCGTTGTCTCGGTAGGTAAGAAGGGCGCAGCGGCCAATCTCCTGCACGACCCGCTCGACACGATGGAGCTGGTCGTAGGGCAGGGACTTCTCGTACACGACCTCACCCAGGAAGCAGACGCGCTGACCATTCACAAGCACGCCCGTATTGAAGCAGCTCGCGTCATCGTCAAAGAAGCGCGCAAGCTCGCCGCTGTCACGACCGCTCGCAGGGCCAAAGTCGATGCCCTGCTCCTGGCAGGCGTGAATGGCATCGATGGTTCTCTGCGATGCCTTCGGCCGACCGAAGGGCACGAGGGTGTTGTCCATGTCAGAGAGAACAAGGCGAATCATGTGGCTCCCTACCGCACTGCGACGTTTTGGCAATGCCATTCTGTCACAGTGTATGGCACGCTTGCAAAAGGGGAATATCTTTGCACAACTGTCCAATCGATTCTCTTGGAGCATGGCTTGGGCCGTCCAAGTGGAGGCGAGCGAAATGCGCATTGTTTCCCCAGGTCAGCAGGGCAGGCATGATGTTCAGGCACAGAAGGACGCTGGCAATCAGACCGATGTCCTGCCCCGCCCCCTGCCGCTGTCCGTCAACCTCTCCTACCTGTTGATCGCACTTATCTGTACCGTCTTTGCCGTCGGCAACTTCGACAGCTTCCCCAGTCGCATCCCCACGCACGCCGGCCTCGACGGGCAGGTCAACGCCTGGGTCGGGCGCTCCCTCTCCCCAGGGTCCCTGCTGCTCCCCGTCCTCTTTTGCGCCATCATTGGCATCAGCTTCACCCTCGCCCATGTGGCCATGATCCGCTCTGGGGAACCCCTGGGAAAGAACACCCCCGCACCGACCGCCCAGGCCTATGCAAGTTTCACCCGCGCCACGTCCTGGGTCATGCTCGTTGGCGGGACCGTCATCTGCGCAGTCTTCGCCTTCTGCTTCTATGCCAGCGCCTTGGACCTTGTCCCACTCGGTCTGGGCGGCACGGTCATGGCCATCGTGGCCGCACTCCTTCTGGTCGCCCTGCTATTCGCCTCACGCAAGACGGGCTGGGCTCAGGCGCGAAAGAGCACCCAAGCGACCCCGGGCAAAGCCGCCCACTGGCGCGCGGGCGTCTTTTACTACAACCCCAAGGACACGGCCGTCTTTGTGCCAAAGCGCTTTGGCGTAGGTTGGACCAACAACTGGGCCCATCCCAGCTCCTGGCTCTGCATGGCCGCCTTGCTTGCCCTCATCGTCCTCGCCTGTCTGATGGTCTAGCCCCGTGCAACAGCTCTGTGACGGTTTGCCGCCCAAGGCCCGCCGTCCGATTGACGTATGACAGAATGGGATGACCGAAGTCCACGACGGGGAGGCAGCAGGGATGAGATACCTGGTCATTGGTGCGGGTGGAACGGGCGGAACCCTGGGAGCTTACCTAGCTCACGCTGGCAAGGACATCACCTTCATAGCCCGCGGCAGGACGAAGGCGGCCATGCGACAGAACGGCCTGCGTCTGAAGCGACCGGAGGACAGCTTCCTCATCCAGCCCGCCAAGGTATTCGACATGGACGAGTACCAACACGGGCATCAGGACTCACCGGACGTGATCTTTGTCTGCGTGAAGGGCTACTCCCTGGACGACACCATCCCCTTCATCCAACGCGTCGCCGGGCCCCAGACCATCGTCATCCCCATCCTGAACATCTACGGAACGGGCGGCCGCATGCAGGAGAAGCTCCCCAAGGTCCTGGTAACGGATGGCTGCATCTACGTGGCAGCCCAAATCAAGGAGCCCGGTGTCATCCAGATGAACGGCGCCATCCTCCGCGTGGTCTTTGGCGTCCGCACCCCCGAGGACTACCGACCCGAATTGGAGCAGATCCGCGACGAGCTCAACGAGAGCGGCGCGGTGGGCCTCTTGTCCGACAACATCCAGCGCGACGCCCTGCTCAAATTCTCCTACGTCTCGGCCCAGGGGGCATGCGGTCTCTACCACCACTGCGCCGCAGGAGAAATCCAGAAACCAGGACCCGCGCGTGAGTCCTTCAAGGAGCTGGTCCACGAGATCGACGAGCTGGCCCATGCCATGGGCATCCAGTTCCAGGAGGACATCGTCCAGAGGAACCTGGACATCCTGGCTGGTCTGAACGCCGATGCGACGACCTCCATGCAGCGCGACATCTACGCGGGCAAGCAGTCCGAGATCGACGGTCTTATCTACCAAGTCGTTCGCCTGGCCGACCAGTACGGCCTGGAACTTCCGGAATACCGCAAGGTGGCAGCCCGCATGAACTATCCAAAGGGGGTACTCCCTTATGGATAAGGGGTACTCCCTTTCGGATAATTACGCAGCGACCTTCCGCGTGAGGAGGTCGCGCAGCTCGGTCAGGTCCTGGTCCGAGAGTCGAGTCCTGTCCAACAGGTACATCGATCCATCCTTGCGCCTGATGTAGAGGTAGCGGTCGTAGTCGCCATAGTCCTGGACGGCCGACCAGTAGGCATCGCCGTCACCCAGATTTGACTCAGTATGGATCTTGTCCTCGGCAAAGGTCCAGGTGGCGTGACCATTCAAGTAGTCTCCGCTCTTCTTCATGATGGTCTTCACGATAACCCGTTTTCTGATGGACTTGGTCAAGTAGCCCAACACCAGAAGGGCCGCGGCACCGGCAAGGTAGATCAGCGGTTCCTTGCTCAGCACTGCGGCCAGACAAAAGAGGGCCGCAGCGACCACAGACAGAATGCGCGCACGCCTCACGATTCCCTTCTCGGGGTCGATGGTCAGATTTACACCAGCCAAGGCGTCTATGGCCTCTGCGTCGTTCTGGAATTCGTAGGTCACCATACCGCGGTCCTCCGTTTGCTAGCTTACGCAATCATTATCCACCGTTATCCAAAAGGGGTACTCCCTTTTGGATAATTCGCAGGTAAACGGCTTGCGCAACCGTCAGTTGACACATTTCCAAGCGTCCTTGGTAGCAAGCAACCGCCCAGGGTCGTAAGGTAAAAACCGCATCGGATGCCAAGGCACGACCCAAATACTCACGAGGAAGGAACGAAGATGATCCTCTCAGAGAAAATCATGAGTCTGCGCAAGCGCATGGGTTGGTCCCAGGAAGAGCTCGCTCGTCAGCTGGGCGTCAGTCGTCAGTCCGTGTCGAAGTGGGAGGCCGCGCAGTCGATTCCCGACGTCACCAAGATCACCCAGATGAGCAAGCTCTTTGGCGTGACCACCGACTACCTTCTTTTTGACAGCCCAGACGACGAAGAGGTCATGCCCTTTGCCGAGCCCGCCACTACGGCGGCAGAGAGCACAACCGACCATATTGAATCGTCAACCGCACCGGCAGCTCCCGCACCACAGGGTCGCTCCATGAGCCTGGACGAGGCAAATGCCTACATGGATCTGGTCCAGCGTGTGGCCCCCAAGCAAGCCCTGGGCGTGTCGCTCTGCATCTGGGCCCCCGCCACCCTGATTCTGGTCAACAGTCTGGCAGCGCTCAACGGCGCACCCGAGGACAGCTTCGGCGGCGTCGGCATCGGCATCCTTCTGGCCTTCATCGCCGTGGCCGTCTTCATCTTCAACACCCAAGGTTCGCAGCTGAGCTCCTATGCGTTCCTGGAGACAGAGCCCCTGAACCTGGAATACGGCGTGGAGGCAGTAATCCGTCGCCGTCAAGAGGCCCATGCGCCCAGTCAGAGGCTGGCAAGCGGCGTCGGCGTGGCGCTGATCATCGCTGGCGTCATCCCCCTGCTCGTGGTATCTGAGCTGACGGGAAGCGACGCCGCCAGCAGCCTGTGCGTCTCGCTGTTGCTAGCCCTGATAGGCATCGCCGTCAACCTCTTTGTTCGCAATGGCATGGTGTCCGACAGCTACCAGAGGCTCCTGCAGGAGGGCGAGTTCTCCGTGGACGACAAAAAGGTCAACAAGAGCCTGAGCTGGTTCCCTGGGGTTTATTGGCTCACCGTCACGGCCATCTACCTGGCCTGGAGCTTCCTCACCTTTACCTGGCCCATCTCCTGGGTCATCTGGCCCGTGGCAGGAGTCACCTATGGTGTAATCTGCATAATCCTGCGAGCAAGGGCGAAGAGGGCCATCGCCTAAATAGCCATAAGGGAGTACCCCTTATCCATAAGGGAGTACCCCCTATGGATACTTAGTCAGGGCAGTCAAGGTCAGGGCCACCAGGACCATCAGGATCGTCAGAGCCCTCGATGCGCGTACGGCATGACGGGAACGGGCCCGCCTCCATAGAGCTTTTGTCATAAAAGTTACCCCCAAGAAACAACCATTGAAACGACAGCCGATGAGAATCAGGTAGTTTTCAAGTTTACTGGATGTTGAAGGGTATCACATCCAACATTCCAAGTAATTTCCTATTATATGTAGATTCATCACACGAAAAAAGAGGGCCAGCCCCCATGGACTGGCCCTCGACTTTTTGTTTCAACAATGCTCTTGGACTTGCGCCAGGAAAGTTTTCCTTAAAGGTCCGCCAGGGCCTCCCTGCCGTAGGCGTCGGCTGCCAGCATGGCGTTGGCAACCAGTTCGGGCGTCACCTCGAAGGGCATGTTGCCCAGGGTGTCATTGGGGGCGCAGGCCAGCTTGGCCACCTCCAGGACCCGGTCGTAGCTCTTGTCCTTGACGCCCAGCTGCCGGAAGGTCACGGGCAGGCCCACGGCCAGGCAGAAGTCCAGGACCTCGCCCAGCTCGTCAGCGTCCTCCATGACCAGCTGGGTCAGGGTGCCAAAGGCGACCTTCTCGCCATGGTACATGGCGTGGGTCTCGGGCATGGCGGTCAGGCCGTTGTGGATGGCATGGGCACCGGCAAGGCCCGCCGACTCGAAGCCCAGGCCCGAAAGGAGGGTGTTGGCCTCGATGATGTGGTCCACGGCCGGAGTTGAGGCGCCGGCCTCAAGGGCCAGCTTGGCCTTGACGCCGTCCTCCATGAGGGTGTCGTAGCACAGGCGGGCCAGGGCCATGGCGGCCTGGGTCACCTTGCCGCCGGCGCAGGTCGTGGCGTCAGACTGGGTGCAGGCCCGAGCCTCGAAGTAGGTGGCAAGGGCGTCGCCCATGCCCGAGACCGTCAGGCGAACGGGACTCTTTGCGATAACGTCGGTGTCCATGAGGACCAGGTTGGGGTTCTGCTTGAAGAACTGGTACTCCTTGAACTGGCCCTCGGGCGTGTAGACCACCGAGAGGGCCGAACAGGGAGCGTCCGTGGCGGCGATGGTGGGCACCACCACGACGGAGACCTCCACGGCAGCGGCGACGGCCTTGGCCGTGTCAAAGATCTTGCCGCCGCCCACACCGACGATCACCTGGGCCTGGGCGTCCGTAGCGGCGGTGGTCAGGCGGTCAATCTCGTCCTGGGAGCACTCCCCCTTGAAGGCATTGTAGACCAGGCCCACGCCCTCCTGGGCGAAGGAGGTGGAGATGAGGTCGCCCGACCTTCTCATGCCGCCCTCGGAGATGATGACCAGGGCCTTCTTTCCGTAAGCCTTGACGTAGGAGCCCAGCTTGGCAAGCTCGCCGGGACCCTGGACGTACTTGGAGGGAGAGATGAAGATTCGTGCCATGAGCCTTCCTTTCCTTGCGGTTTGACCACGCGCACCAGTGTGACAGATGACCGCCGCAACAGGCGCAGGGAGAACGCGAACGGCTGTGACAAAGAAGGGCGAGTTCTGCGCAGCAGCTGTCCGAGTCCCAGAGGGGAACTCCCCGACGTCCACGGTCACCCCGGCGTCCTGACTCCTAGAGCGTCTGCTCCGTGCGACCTATGATGTCGTCCTGGGTGGCCTTGCTCAGGACGTTGAAGAAGGCCGAATATCCTGCCACACGCACGATCAGGTCCTTGTGAGCCTCGGGATGCTTCTGGGCGTCCAGCAGGGTCTCGCGCGAGACGATGTTGTACTGGACGTGATAGCCATGCAGACGGTTGAAGAAGGTGCCCAGCATCATCTCCAGCTTCTGCTTGTTCTCCTCGCGAGCCAGCATGGAGGGGGCCATCTTTTGGTTGAGGAGGACGCCGCCGGTGATCTTCTCGGTCGGCAGCTTGCTGATGCTCTTGAAGACAGACGTGGGGCCCTGCTTGTCACAGTTGTGCGCAGGCGAGCAACCCTCTGCCAGGGGCTCGTGGGCACGACGACCGTCGGGCGTGGCCATGGTGCCCATGCCCTGGCCGACGTTTGCACTGATGGAAGAGGTGCCAGCGTAGCGGATACCGCCGATGGGTCCGCGGTCGTAGCGGGTATTGGGGTACTTCTCGATCTCCTCGATGTAGGGCTCGTAGCACTCCACGGCCAGGCTGTCCACGTAGTCATCGTCGTTACCATACTTGGGGGCGTCGTCGATCAGCATCTGCTGGACACGCTGACTCTCGGGACTGGTGAAGTCGTCTAGGATGGCGTCCCAGAGCTGCTGGGGTGTGAGCTTCTTCTCCTCAAAGACGAGCTTCTTGATGGCAGCCAGGGAGTCGGCCATGTTTGCGATACCCACCTGCAGGCCACTGATGAAGTCGTAGTGGGCGCCGCCCTCCTTGATGGTCTTGCCGCGGGCGATGCAGTCGTCCACGAGGGCGGAGCAGAGAACGTCGGGCACCTCACGCTCGGAGGCCTTGTCAATGAAGTTCTCCACGATCACGGAGTAGCGGGTCATCTCGCGGATAGTCTTGTCCCAGGCATTCATAAGCTGGTCGAAGGAGGTCATCTCGGTGAAGTGGCCGTAGTCCTTGGTGAAGCGCTTGCCCGTGGTTAGGTCCACGCCGCCGTTCATGAGGCAGAGGAGCAGGCGGGGGAAATTCAGGTAGGACATGCCGGTGCAGCGATAGCCCCACTTGCCGGGAACGGCGGTCTCCACGCAACCGATGGCGGAGTAGTTGTAGGCATCCTTCGGGTCAACGCCCCAGGCGATGAAGGAGGGGATGATGACCTCGTCGTTATTGAGGGCGGGCATGCCAAAGCCCAGTTTCATGACCTCGACGCACTCGTCGAAGAAGCGCTTGTCGATGTTCTTGTGATAGCGAACGGTCAGGTTGGGCTGGGTCAGGCGAGTCTGGGCGACGGACTGGAGGACCAGGTAGGACAGGGGGTTCACGGCGTCGTGGCCCTCGGGGGTCTGGCCGCCGATGGTCACGTTCTGGTACATGGGTGAGCCCGCGGAGGACAGGGTGTGGGACTGGGAGCGAATCTTCTGCACGGTCAGGAGCTTAATCCACAGATTGGTCAGGAGCTCCAGAGCCTGGTCGCGGGTGATCTCGCCGTTGTCAATGTCCACCTGGTAGTAGGGGTAGAGGTACTGGTCCAGGCGTCCGAAGGAGAGTGAGTGGCCGTTGGACTCGATCTGCAGGACCACCTGGAGGAACCAGCAGGCCTGGACGGCCTCGCGGAAGCTGCTGGCTGGTTCGTAGGGAACCTTGTCACAGATGGAAGACATTAGCTCAAGCTCTGCCTTGCGGGCGGGATCGGTACAGGCGGCAGCCTGCTGGGAGGCAAGCTTTGAGTAGCGCAGGCTGAAGCGACGAACGGCGTCAATCACGATTAGGACTGCCTTGTAGAAGACGTACTTGGCGGGGGCGTCGCCCTTGGTGAGGTCCAGGGCGGCCTGGGCCTCACGGGCACGCTTCTCGTAACCGCACAGGCCCTCGCGAAGGATGCGGGCGTGGTTCACCGCGAGGTGGGCGTCACCGGCGTTGAGCTTTCCCTCCATGCCAAAGAGGCCCGTCTCCATGAAGACCTGGACTTCGTCGGGAAGGAGGGCGCCGCCCTTCTCGCGCAGGGTCTTTCCCTCCCAGAAGGGGGCAAGCTCGCGCAGGCGCATCTTGTCCTCGTCGGTCACGTAGAAGACGTCGCCGTCGCGCTTCTCGAACTTGTCCAGCTCATCGATGATGAAGCCCATGGTGTACTCGGGGAAGACCGGGGCGTTGCAGTTCTTGGTAGCCTGATTACCGGCAAGGAGGGTCTTGTCCTCGATATAGATGGTCATGTTGTCCAGGATGTGAGCCAGGGAGAGAGCACGACGCATCACGGGCGGCTGCTCCATGTGCTCACGGTAGGACTCGGTGCAGAGGACGGCACGCTCGGCGTCGACGAAGGGCTTCTCGTCCAGGACCTCCTCGCGGAAGGCCTGCATGCGTGGCGTCAGCTTGCCAAAGTGCTCGGTATTCTCCATGGTGCGCTCCTTGTCGGCTTTGAAGCTCCGTTACGAAGTACATTTACTTTCGTTCGTAAGTAATGTATTCTTTTATCGACAGTAAGTCAAGCAGATTGTCTAATCGGGGATAGCCCCCGATCAGACATCGAGCACACGGGAGAGTACATGGAGTCCGCAAGGGTCTTTAACATCCAGAAGTTCAGCCTCAACGACGGTCCCGGCATCCGCACGGTCGTCTTTCTGAAGGGCTGCCCCCTGCGTTGCTTCTGGTGCGCGAATCCCGAGGGGCAGGCACGTGCTTCCCAGGTGGAATGGAAGGAGAGCGCCTGCGTGGCCTGTGGCCATTGCGTCGAGCTCTGTCCCGAAGCCGGATCGGTCGAACGCGACGGAAAGAGGCACGTGGACGTCCGCAAGCTGGCGGGCGACTCCCCCGAGGCCACGCGCGCCATCGCAGAATGTCCGGGGCGTGCCCTCACCCTTGCGGGCGAAACAAAGACAGTGGACGAGGTACTGAAGGTCTGCCTGCAAGACAAGCCCTTCTACGAGGACTCGAATGGCGGTGTCACGCTGAGCGGCGGCGAGGCCATGACCTGGCCCGAGTTTGACATCGAGCTTCTGAGTCGTCTGCACGAGGAGGGCGTGAACACCTGCATCGAGACCGAAGCATGCGTGTCAGAGGCTCAGTTCCAGGCCGTGGCGGCCCACCTGGACCACATGCTGATCGACCTCAAGCACTGGGATGACGCACGCCACCGCGAGGGCACGGGCGTGAGCCTGGACCTGATTCTGGCCAACCTTCGCTGGGCGGTAGCAGCGGGAAAGGACGTGCTGGTGCGGACGCCAGTCATCCCCGGTTTCAACGACTCCGCCGAGGACGCCCGAGGCATGGCACGCATCATCCGCTCGGTCGGCCTGGACCGCGTCCAGCTCCTCCCCTTCCACAACTTCGGAGAGAGCAAGTACGACCTCCTGGACCTGGACTATCGCCTGCATGGGGCAAAGAACCTGCGGGAAGAGGACCTGGCTGACTTTGCGAAGGTCTACGCCGAGGAGGGCGTAAGGGCATTCTTCTAGGACGCCGAGAGCACGCCCTGACACCTAGGGGGTACTCCCCCAGGTACCACCTGGCTTAGGCCAGCAGGACGCCAACCCCCTGCTGTTCCAGCTTCTGGCGATACCCTTCGCCCAGGCCATCGTCGGTCACCACTGCCAGCCTGAAGCCGTCCAGCCGCAGCTGAGAGGACCCGTGCTGGCCGAACTTGCTGGACTCCGTGACCACCACGACCTCACCGGCACGCTCTGCCATGGCATGGATGGCATCCGCACGCATCTGGTCGGTGTTGGTAAAGCCGGCAGATTCGATCCAACCGTCAGTGCCAATGAAGAGGCGGTCCACCAGGAAGTTCTGGGCGCAGAGACGCACCAGGGGACCCACCGTCACCTGGGAGTCCCGCTGCATGACACCACCCAGGAGGGTAGTTTGGACGTTCGCGCTATCGCGAACGTAGCCCACAATGAAGGCACTGTTCGTGATGATGCTCACGTTGGTCTTTGTGTCCGCGAGCTCGCGAGCCAGAAGGGCACAACAGGAGCCGTTCTCGATCATCACGGTGGAACCGTCCGGCACCAGCCCCGCCGCGCGGCGGGCGATGCGGCGCTTCTCCTCGTAATGGAAGGCCAGGCGACCACTCAGGTCGTTGGGGTTTGACAGGAGGGCGTAGCCATGCTCGCGCTGGACCAGGCCACGAGCCTGCAGGGCGTCCAGGTCCTTGCGGGTGGTGACGTTGGAGACACCCAGACGTTGGGCAAGGTCGGCGACCTCGATCTTCTTTTCCTGTGTCAGGATTTCCAGAATCTGGTTGTCTCGCTTGGACATGGGCGCTCCGTTTTGCTTATCGTTGCTTTCTTCTGTCCGCACAGTATATTACGAACGAAAGCTTTCGGAGAGCTCTCCCCTACTTCAAACGCAGAGTGGGAAAGACGGAGTTCTCATAGAAGGACCTTCCGGAAAAGACCTTCTGGTTGGTGGTATCCATGGCTGTCGGGAAATCTGCCGTCGACATCGTCCCGTTGGTCTGGAGTCTAATCAGCCTGTCGTAGGTCGTCTCATCGAGGCCTGCGTAATTATTCCCCGCCTTCACTTCCACGGCGTAGACGGCAGCCCAATCATGCAGCCACATCTCCACGCGACGGCTACCATTGTCCCTGTAGTCCACCATACTGGCCGAATAGTCACCCATGTTCAGCTCCTCCGAAGAGGGCACAACGCTAAAGCTCACGAGCATCTGGTTGGAGGTCTTGTCGTAGACCCCAACGGACTCGTCGGAATCCTTTACCACATTGACCTGACCATACCAACTCGTGGGAAGGTCGACGGAAAAGTAGGCCGTCTCGACATGCATTGCTGACTTGGCCTTTGCCTCGGCATCGGCTTTCGCCTTTGCCTCAGCTTCTGCTTTGGCCTGCGCTTCTGCCTTGGCTTTTGCCTCGGCGTCCGCCTTTGCCTTGGCAACCGCAGAGTCTCTGACCGAAACCGCCTTCTGTCTGAGGGATGAAACCTCACCGCTATCAACACCTGCGGTGGTCAATGCATCACAGGCACGGGAAATCTGGTCGTCGGTCAGCTGGGACTCATCAACCGCCTGATATGCCAGGGGTAGAGTCGTTGCCTCAACCGTATCCCCTGGCTCTACGTCACTATTGATGGATACGCTAATTGTGGCCCCGTTGGGTTCGTAGTAGCTGCCATCACTGGCTATGGCACCAGCCGCAGCGGCTACGGTATAGGTACCCTTCTTGAGCGAGAGACCAGTTCCGTCTGCCTTTACCGCCACCGTCAAATCAACCGAATTGTTGTCCGCGTCAGTGCCTACGGCCCTTACGGGAAGCAGCATTCCCTGGCTGCTCACACCGTCAGGAAGGCTCACGTCCAGCTGGACATTGTGACTGTCATCGTTAACCTCGATAGGCTGCGTCTGAGCTCCCGGATGCTCAATCTGTCCGAATTGCCCATCCTGTCGGACAACGAAGAAGGCGCCAAGGGCGACAACCGCTAGGATGACAAGAATTACGACAGCAGCAGAACCCTGCTGGCTACGGCCACGATTCATTGCGGTGCCCTTTGTCGCTGTGTTGAGATTCTTTTCCTTCATGCGTCCGCCCTCCAGCAGTCCAAACGCCAAACGAGGTCAAAAGCTCTGACAGGCAGAGAACACATTGGGAAACTACAAAGTTGTTGCACAACACGAGCCAAACCGTCACACGACGAGGAAGGAAAGCAGTCTAGGAAATCCCCACTCCAAGCAACTGTAGGCGAGTGACCCCGCTGCCCAGGGCTAGGATGTCGCGGGCAAAGACCTCGACGCCTTCGCTACCGACATTCAAAGTCTCGCCCGTATCGGCACGAACGAGCTTGGTTCCATGTTTCGAGCCCAGGTCCTGGGCGAACCAATGTCCCGCAGAATCGCGCCAGATACGCAGGTGACGACGGGAGACAGTACCGTCGCCCACATAAAGACAGTGGGCAACACCAGGGTCGCGACCGAGCACCGTACCCTCGGGGTCTGTAGAGAGGAGCTCCACACGCATGTCGGGCTCCGCGGGAGCTAGCTGCACGATACCAAGGCGAGTATTGCCGGGTTTCTTTCTGAGCTGGGCCGTAGCGGAGTCGGCAAAGGGCGTGGTGGCATTGAACTCCATGGCGCTAATGCCGCTTTCGTTGACATAGCCTTCCACGATGTCACTGGCCTGACGTGGATCACCGAGACACCCCGTGGCGACAAAGAGCATCAGGTAGAGCGGCGCACGATCGGACTCGTCGAAGAGCTCGCGGTTGCGAATCTGCTCGAGGGCATTGCGGTAGGGGCCCGGATCAATCTCGTAGGCCTCCAACGCGTTGCACATTGCGGTAGCCGCCTCACCAGCGTAGTGAGTCTCCAGTTCCTTGCGGGCAGCCTTCTCGTCCAAGCCGCCACGTTGCATGATGAGATCCAACATCCTGGAAAACAGGGTGAGCGATGCCGTCGAGAGGTCATTGAAGAAGGAGGCGAAGCGTTCGCCAGGCTCCGCCTGCTTAAACATGCGAGTAAGGGTAGAGCGTTGCTCGATGGCACGCTGGCGCGGAGACCTGCCGGCATCCACTGGCTTGTCGGTCAAAAGGACGATGGCCATCTCCTTGTTGGTCATCTTTGTCAGGTCGTGAATATCATCGAACATGACAGCCGATGGTGTGGCAATCTGCATGCAAAACTCCTCGAACGTATCGTGGTAAGTCATTATATCGCCCTCGCATCCCGACTGAAACTGGTTTGCAGCCATAAACCTTGTCTAATACAAGACAACTCAAGCTCTGTACAGGAACTAATGTACCATAATATTGAGTAATATTTTTCACTATTTTCCTTGATTACAGAACAGAAGTTTCTTATTATAGATGTTGCTATAGGAGGGCCAGCCGTCTGGGAACATGCACCGCGGCACTCGGGCCGGCCCGACTTGACGCGACAACCTGCAGCTATACGGGGCCAGGCGCCGGGCTTTCATCTCT
>ONBR01000038.1 GCA_900316105.1 uncultured Olsenella sp. | reverse complement strand
TAGGCGTGGCCACCGCCTTAGAATCTGTAACCGACCAAAGTAACGGATTCGAGGAAAGGTCGATGGCCACAATGGACAGTGTAACGGTTGACGCCGCGGCGGCGGCGATGGAGATGCCCCGGCTCGGCGACGGGACGGTGAACCTGATGGAGCTCGGGCGCGCGCTGCTCGAGCAGATCGTGAACGAGGTCATGCGGGCGATGGCCGAGGCGGCCGCGGAGGACGCCGGCACCAGCCGCAACGGCTACCGCGACCGAAGGCTCAACACCTGCGTCGGCCCCCTGGAGCTGCGCATCCCCAAGCTCAGGGCGGGCACGTTCTTCCCGCAGGACCCGCTCGAGCGCTACTCCCGCACGGACAAGGCGATGGCCGCCGCCGTGGCGGAGATGTACGCCGGCGGCCTCTCCACGCGCAAGGTGGAGGCGGTTGCGAAGAGGCTGGGCGTGGACTCCCTCAGCAAGGACCAGGTCAGCCGAATATGCCGCGCGCTCGACGCCGCGGTGGAGGACTTGAACGGGCGCGGGTTCGGCGAGCTGGGCGAGTTTCCCTACCTCTGGCTCGACGCCACCTACGTGAAGTGCCGGGACGCCGGCCACGTGGCCTCCACGGCGGTGGTGACCGCGATCGACTGCGACGCGCGCGGGATGCGCCACGTGCCGGGGTTCGACGTCGTGGACACGGAGTCCTACGAAGGCTGGCTCGGCTTCCTGCGCGGCCTGCGCGAGCGCGGGGCGAGGGGCGTGCGCCTGGTGGTCTCCGACGCCCACGGCGGCCTGGCCGGGGCCGTGGGCGAGGTCTTCCAGGGCGCCGCCTGGCAGCGCTGCGTCGTCCACCTGATCCGCGACTGCTGCGCGGCGGCCCGCTCGCGCGAGAAGCGCGCACGCGTGGCGAAGCTGCTCTCGCCGGTGTTCCGTGCGAAGGACGCGCTGGTGGTGAGGGCCGCATACCACAAGGCGGCCGAGATGATCGCCGCGTTCTGCCCGGCGGCGGCCGATGTCCTCGAGGAGGCCGAGCCGGACGCCCTGGCCTACCTCGACTTCCCCGCGAGCCATTGGAAGCGCCTGCGCACCAACAACGTTCAGGAGCGGACCAACCGGGAGATCAAGCGCAGGTCGAGGGTGGTGCAGGTCTTTCCGAGCAGGGCCTCGCTCATGCGCCTGGTGGGCGCCGTGATGGCCGACGTGGACGAGTCGTGGCAGCAGTCGCGATACTTCTCCGAGGCCAAGATGGACGAGCTCTGGAGGCTCGAGGAGGCGCGCGCCGCCGCGTCGCCGGCCGCCCCGACGAGGGAGGAGCTGGGTGCAGCCGATGCGGAGGCAGACAAGATCATCGCGGCCGCCGAAGTTGCGATGGAGAGGGAGGCCGCCTAGGATAGTCTCACGCATGGTACGGGTTCCAGGCGTCGCCACGCCTTCGATCGAAATCCCGATACACCAACATTTCCGACACTACCCATGCAGTACCAGGCAAAGCATCTGAAGGCGAAGGCACCATGCCACCACTCGCGCGTTGCGGCAGCGGCCATCACGGCGGCCCTCGTCCCGGCCCTCATGGCGGCGACGCCCGCCTTCGCAGCCTCTGAGATCTCCTTCGGCAATGCCGATAAGGCCCAGACCTACAAGGGTGGTCAGGAGTACGTCAAGGACACCTGGAGCTGGAAGGGCGGCGAGAATGACTCCCTGGTTCTGAACGGCTACAAGGGCGGCAGCATCATTGCCAAGGGCGACCTGACCGTGGAGGCCAAGAAGGGCACCACGAACACGGTGACAAGGACGGATACTGACTATATGAACAGCGAGGAGGACAACGGCGCCATCAAGTCCGAAGGTGGATCGGTCACCATCAAGGGTGGCGGCACCGTGGACGCCGCAAGGGTGAGCGCCGACAAGGACATCAACGTCCAGGGAGGCACTACGCTCGATGCGGGCTATGTTGGTGCCGGGAACGTTAACGTCAAGGACTCCACTTTGAACGCTACGTCCATTCATGCTGACAACTCCAAGGTAGATGCCAGCAATAAGTCAGGAAAGGCGTCGTCCTCTGACGCGTATGATGTTTCTGGTCTGAACATTAGTAAGTCTTATGCCGATAACCAATACATTGGAGTCACGGGTAACGTAACGTCTGGCTCAACGAAGGTTAACATCAATAACTCAGATGTTCACTTTAGCCAGATTCGTAGCGGATATTCGTCTATAGAGGCTGGTGCCGGTGTGACGAGCAAGAGTGAAGCAGAGGGTCTCCTCTTCCATCTGGAAAGGGCCCCCCGTCCAACGATTACCGTCAATGGCGTGACCCATAATGCCACGATGAACTCCTCCCTTGGTGGGAGCAAAGGCTTCTTCCTCCCTTATGTTGACTACACCTTCGATCTGGCTGCCTCGGACGGTAGCGTCACCATCGGCCGCAATGACAAGTCTCCCATCGAGGGCCTCACGGTCCTTCCCGCCAACAGCGTGAAGCTGGGTGATGGAGACCTGAAGATCTCCATCACCAAGGACGTGAACTACTTGGCGAAGCCTGAGCTCAGGGCCACCGACCGTCTCGTCAGGAACTTCTACGTCACCAAGGTGGGCACGGTCGAGCCCACCCCCAGCACGGTGGACGGCTACTACACCTTCACCTTCAACGTTGGCGCCGAGAACGCGGGCTACAAGGCCATCGTCTACATCGACCACGACAACGCGGCAGACGAGGTCCTTACGTCTGCGGTGGACGCTAATGGCAATGTGGTCGTGAAGACCAGGAACCACTCTCTCTTCACCATCCGCGTGACCGGTGAGAGGACAAGCACCGCCAAGACCGCATCCACTATCTCTCCCTCCACCAGGTACTCCGGAAGGCCCATCAGCAGGGGTGCAGAGGTCCGCACCGCCTCCTCCGCTGCAGCCTCGTCCGACGAGAACCTTCCCCGGACTGGTGACACCACGAGCCTGGCATTGCCCAGCCTGTTGGCTGCGCTCGGCCTTGTCTCCGTGGCTGGTGCCCGCCACATGAGGAGGGACTAGGGACTCAAATCCCTGCCCTTCTTTCATGGGTTTTGACAGACGCGCCCCAGGATTTACCCTGGAGCGCGATTTTTGCATGGATGCCTTCGTCCTGCGCTCACGTTCTGAAGTCTTAGGTCGCCCTTTGATTCGTCGTAGTCACCATTGACCGTCTGATAGTAACTGCTGGTGTTCTCCTCGAGGGTGGGCGCTGAGCCCCCCTATGGCCGTGGAATGGGTGACGATTGAGTAAACGTGAAGGCGCTCGAAGTCGACCTGCCAACCGATTCCGAGCGCGACATACTCGGCGAGCAGGACCTAAAGCCTTTCTGCGCGACCGTGGTTCTCACCTGGCTTCGCAATTCATGCAAACTGGACGGGCGTCTTCCTGTAGATATACCGGGCCAGAATAAAGAAAAAGCCCGTTTACCGAGGTAAACGGGCCATTTCATGTGGTGGCGGGGAAGGGAATCGAACCCCTGACACGGGGATTTTCAGTCCCCTGCTCTACCAACTGAGCTACCCAGCCGAAGTGCCGCTCAATCGCGGCTCAATTAATATATCAACTAGACCCTACCCCGTCAACGACTTTTTTCGATTTCTTTGAATCGGGGTAATGTGACAATGGCGCCTGGCTCCTTTGCCACAGCCAAAAGGGGTACTCCCTTTTGGCTTTACATAGCGATGGTGGGTGCCACGAAGGTGCGTGCCTGATACTCGCGGTCCAGGTCATAGAGGCCCTTGGGATCAGTACCAAAGAGCTTCATGTTGGTGATCATGTCCTTGGCGTTGACCTCCTCCTCGGCCTGCTCGTTGACGTACCAGTCAAGAAGCTTGCAGGTGCGCAGGTCGTGTGCCTCGTGGGCTGCGAAGTAGATCTGGTTGATGGAGTCGGTGATGTACTTCTCGTGCGCCAGGGCTGCCTCCAGGGGCTCCAGATCGTTGGAGAAGGTCTTGTCGGGCTGAGCCACAGCCTTCATCTGGGGCAGGACGTCGTTGTCCAGCAGGTAGCGACGGAGACCCTTTGCGTGGGCGACCTCCTCCTGAACCTGGATCATGTACCAGTTGGCGAAGCCCTTGAGTCCGCGATCGTCGTAATAGTCAGCAAAGGTCAAATACAGGTAGGCCGAATAGAGTTCCTTGTTGATCTGCTCGTTCAGGAGGTCTGCTACGTTCTTGTCCAAAGACATATCCATGTCCCTTCTGGTCGCTTCTGCGACCGTGCCGCCTGACGAGGCCATAACATTGACCTTTCCCGGCTCTGTTATGCTCGTCTCATACGGTGTTTTTGTACCCAAAGGGAGCACGCCATGACACGTTTCCCCAAAAGTTTCGCTCGCGGCCGCATCCTGGCCGTTGCCCTGATGGTCCTGGCCACGCTGGGCATAGCCCTCCTTCTGCCTGGCCGGGCCCTTGCAGATGACGACAGCTACTCCATCGACCAGGTGGACATAGACGCCACGGTCAAGGCTGACGGATCTCTCGAAGTCTATGAGATGCGCGATTTTGACTTTGACGGAGACTTCCACGGAGTCTACTGGGACATCCCCAGGGGTGAGTACAACGGCAGGCAGATAGAGCCTTCCATAGGCGCAGTTGGCATCATGGAGGGGGACACTTTCGTTCCCTTCGAGCAGAGTGATTCCCAGAGTGACGGGACCTACACGGTCAAGGAGTACGACAGCTATACCGAGGTAAAGATCTACTCCGCCCACTACGACGAGCATGCCCGGTTCGTGATCAACTACACCGACCCAAACCTGGCCTGCCGCTACAACGACACCTCCGAGTTCTACTGGAAGTTCGTCTCGGATGGCTGGCAGGTGGAGTCGCAGGATGTGACCTGTACCGTTCACCTGCCCGTGCCGGAGGGCGCTTCTGTGCAGGGAGGGGACAACGTTCGCGCTTGGGGTCACGGACCCCTGGATGCCACGGTCAACTTTGATGGCGACGACGTGGTCTACAAGGTACCTGGCGTGGGCACAGAGGAGTTTGCCGAGGCGCGCATCACCTTCCCTGCGGAATGGCTCTCGGAGGCCCAAGTCGATGACCATAACAAGCTGCAGTCCATCTTGGACGAGGAACAGAAATGGGCTGATGAAGCCAATGCAAAGCGCGAGCGTGCCCGTCTGATCGGAAACGTCCTGACGGCGGTTTTTCTTGCCTTGGCAGCGGCTACATTGGTCATGACCATCCTGAAGCTGCACCAGTACCGCCAGGCCCACAAGGCGCAGTTTGACGACAAGTACTTCCGCGACGTGCCGACCAAGGACCATCCTGCCGTTCTGGGCGCCCTTCTCAATAATGGTAAGCCTCGCAGCGAGGAGCTGACGGCCTCGATCATGACTCTGACGGACGAGCGCCAAGCAAATCTGGACCTGGTACGCACGCAGGCCGAAGGCGCCCGTGGCCGAAAGAAGCAGAAGCGGGACTATCGCATCACTAGGACGGGCCGGGGCACCGTACCTCGCGACGAAACTGCCAAGCGCATCGACGATGTCACCCTCAGCTTCCTCTTTGACAAGGTGGCGCCTCTTACCGAGGACGGCGACAGCCAGACCCTCTACTTTGGCCAGATAGAGAAGGCCGCAAAGCATAACCAGGAGACCTATCACGACGCATACGTGGATTGGCAGTCCACCATCGAAGCTGCCTACGAGTCACGCGGCTTTGGCGTGGAGGATAACCCCGTCGGCAAGGGAGCACTCATTGCCCTTGCCGTAGCGGACATCGCCGCGTCGGTGCTGTCGACGGTTCTGTTGATCGAGGGAGTCATGCCAGTGGGCCGGGGCCTGATTTGCTTTGTCCTCCTGGTCCTGATGAGCGTCTTATCGATCATTGCCACGTTAAAGATGCCCCATCGGTCCCGCGAAGCCGTGGAGGTAACGGCAAAGCTGGAGGCACTGAAGCGTTGGCTCAAGGACTTCACGCGACTGGAGGAGGCCTTGCCCCAGGACGTGATCCTGTGGAACCGTCTGCTGATCATGGCCGTGGTCCTGGGCGTGGCAGACGAGGTGATCAAGCAGCTGAGGGCCACCATGCCCCAGATGTTGGAGTCTCCTCAGATGGCACCCGTGTACGGCTGGTACTACTACGGTGGGCTCTACGACGACGTCGACTCGCCCTTCGAGGCCTTCAACCATTCGGTGAGCACGGCTGCCTTGGCGTCTTCGCCCGACAGTTCCGGCTCCGGATCTGGTGGTGGCTTCTCCGGCGGCGGAGGCGGTGGCTTCGGCGGAGGCGGCGGAGGCGGTGCCTTCTAGCTAATCCATAGGGGGTACCCCCTTACCCCCTTATCCATAAGGGAGTACCCCTTATGGATATCTGCATCCAAAAGGGAGTACCCCTTATCCATAAGGGAGTACCCCCTATGGAAGGGAGTACCTCCTATGGATATCTGGAACAGGCTTCCGTGGGATTCGCCCCTGGAGCGCGTGGGATTCGCCCCTGGAAGCCGTGGGATTCGCCCCTGACGTGGTCAAGAAAGACTGCAGAGGCAAATCCCACGGTGCCGAAAATCTGACACCCCATCTGACCTGCGGTTTCTCTTTTCGGCCATGTGGGATTTGCCTCTAGAG
>ONBR01000013.1 GCA_900316105.1 uncultured Olsenella sp. | reverse complement strand
CCTCCAAGAACGTCTCATC
Source organism: uncultured Olsenella sp. (assembly GCA_900316105.1). Classification (GTDB taxonomy): domain Bacteria; phylum Actinomycetota; class Coriobacteriia; order Coriobacteriales; family Atopobiaceae; genus Olsenella_F. Next base: position 64,986 of record ONBR01000013.1, on the reverse strand, counting down.
GCGGACCCAAGGCCGCATGATGCGATGACAATGGGGGCAGCGTGGAAGCAGCTCGGTGGGGCAGCGAAGCTCCTCATCCAGGGACGCGTATATCTGGCGTACCACCGGCTCGGCCTCGAACAGCTCATCTCCGCAAGGCTGGCAACACTGCAGAAAGCGCGCGTCGCCCTGAAACGTCCACACGACATTTTCGGGAAAGGCCTTCGTGACCTGCGTGTCAATGTTCGTTGTGAGCACAAAGTGCGGCTTGCCGTGGAGTACCGCCGCCAGGTCTACATAAGGTTCGTAAGCTGGCTCGTCAATCATGAAGGCCAGATAGCTAGCAAGGTACGCCCACTCCTCTTCGTTGCTTGAATACATATGGTAGTAGCCGTCCATGAGGGTCGAGAAGCCGTGACGTTTCTCAAACCCAGAGAACCTGCGCAAGAAGACGTCGCCGGTGTGGTAATGGTTGCAGCCGCCCGCACTGGAGAGGCCTGATCCCACACCGACCACCACGGCATCTGCCCAACGCAGCCACTCAGCTAGAGTGGCAACTTGGTTCTGGAGCGCATTGCCGTTTGCAATTGGCTCCTGATCAGTCGTGAAGAAACCCAACGTATTCGGTGAACTACCAACGGTCATGATGCTCCTTTCGTAGTCGCATCAGCCACGTTTGAATGCTTAGTGCGTCACTGCATTCTAACAAGGCATAGTGGGCAGACGGTCGTGCGCCACATTCGGGCGGAAAGCGTTGCCCGCGAGTGGGGCGAGTACGATTAACTGGATGAGCCATGTGGCCCAGAAGGGGCGGTCCTGCTGATGGATGCCAAGATTCTGACGGACCTTAGTGTGGTTTGCGGAGCAGACAATTGCCTTGGCTAAGAAATGAGGTGATATTGACGCTTTTTAGTCCTTATTAATGCGGCAATACACAAAAACAAGGACGTAAAAGTGACGCAAGAGGGAGGCGAAGCATGAGAAGGAAGCTTATGGAGCAGCTAGTCAAATGGAGGGGCAGCGTGCGCAGGAAACCGCTCATCCTCAACGGCGCCAGGCGGGTTGGCAAGACATGGCCGCTCAGGGAGTTTGGAAAGGCCTGCTTCAATAACGTTGCCTACGTGAGCCTTAATAACGATGCGACTGCGCGCAGCTTCTTCGAGTCCGATTTAGATGTGCAGAGAATCGTCTCGTCGCTCGCCCTTGAGCTCGATACCAGAATCGACCCCGAAGACACGCTCATCGTCCTCGACGAGATTCAGGCGTGCCCGAAGGCCATCACCTCCCTCAAGTACTTCTGTGAAGACGCCCGTCAGTACCACGTCGCTGCGGCGGGGTCTCTGTTGGGCATCTCGGCTACGGAAGGGAGCGGATTTCCGGTCGGTAAGGTCAACATGCTCGAACTCCATCCGCTCGCCTTCAGTGAGTTCTTGGAGGCGACTGGCAACGAGCGGTTTGGCAAGCTCATCGAATCGGGCGACCAGGCCATTCTCGACGGCTTTGCAAAGAGGCTCGAAGAACTGCTGAAGTCCTACTACGTTGTCGGCGGGATGCCAGAGGCAGTGAATGCGTACGTCGACGACGGCGATGTTAGGTCGGTGAGGCCCATCCAGCGCGAGATTCTGGACGGATACGTCAACGACTTCGCGAAGCATATCCCCCCGCGTCTGCTTGCTCGCACCATGCTCGCTTGGGATTCCATACCCATCCATCTTTCCCGGGAGAACAAGAAGTTCATCTTTGGGCAGGTCAGAAAGGGTGCGAGGGCGGCTGACTTCGAAGAGAGCCTGCGATGGCTGGAGCAGGCGGGGCTCATCCAGAAGGTGCGGCGCGTCAACAGGCCCAGCATACCCATGTCGGCTTACTGCGATCAGAATGCCTTCAAGCTGTTTGTGGTGGATGTTGGCCTTCTGGGTGCCATGAGTGGCCTTAATCCCGACGCCATACTTTCAGGGAACCGCGTCTTCACGGAGTTCAAGGGCGCTCTCACCGAGCAGTACGTGTGTCAGCAGCTTGTGGCCGAGCATGGTCTGACTCCCTACTATTGGTCTGCCGAGAACTCAACGGGTGAAATTGACTTCTTGACCCAAGACGCGGGTCGCATATTTGCCATAGAAGTTAAGGCGGAGGAGAACCTCCGCGCGAAGAGCCTGCGCGCCTTCAAACAGAAACATCCCGAGGTGAGTGCGGTGCGCTTCAGTCTGTCTGGCTATCGTGAACAGGATTGGATGCGCAATGTTCCCCTGTACGCCATTGGCAACAGGAGGATGTGGGAGGGATGAGCCACGACAATAATGGGGTGTTTCCCAACTGTCGCGGCGCTAGCGGCGCAGTGCGACGAAAGGGAAACGTCCCCGTTTGACATGTTTGATGCGTTTGAAGCGCCTCGCCTACGGGTTGAGCCGCAGGCGAACCACCTTCACGCGCCCCCACTTGTCGGCGAAGTACATGAAGACGCGCGTGCGCACCGAGAGCTTGCGGCCCAGCTTGAGCGCGTCGGCGTAGAAGCCCTCGACTCTCAGCAGCTCGCAGCCGGCGCGGCGGGCAAAGTCGGTCGGGTCGTCCAGGCCAAAGTACATCATCGCGTCGGTGTTGCCCGTCTTCTGCACGTACTTGTTGGTGAACTTGAGGCCCTCGGTGTCGGTCGCATCAAAGAGCAGCTCGCCCGCGGGGAAGAGGCGCTTGAGGTCGGCGATCATGGCCAGGATCTGCTCCTCGTGGAAGTACTGCCACACGCCCGAGACCACCAGCAGCGTGGGGAGGCTGGTGTCCATGCGCTTGGCCCACTCCATGGCAAACATGTCGCCGGCTATGAGCTCCTCGTTGGGCGTCTGGTCGAGGGCGCGGCGGCGCACCTCGATGACCTCGGGCAAGTCCACCTGGTAGCAGTGAGCGGAGGCCACGCCCACACGGGTCCAGGTGGTCTCCAGCCCGCCGCCCAGGAAGGCGACGTTGCCGGTGGGATGGCTGGCAAGAAACTCGCTCACCCTACTGTCAAAGACGTGGCTGCGAGCCACCGAGGCCATGCACTCGTACTCGCCCGAGTTTGCCTGGATGGCCTCGCCCGGAATCTGGCTCTCCAACGCGAGCGCCTGCTCGTCGCGGAAGTACTCGGGGAAGCGCTTGGACACATAGATGCGCGCGACCAGCGGGATGTAGGTCGTGTCCGGTACGCCGGCAAGGGTTCGTTCCTGGTCCATGGTGTCACCTCGGTGTGGGTTAGACGGTACTAACTTCCAGCATCATAGCACGCGAGTTAGGTGACACTAACAACGGTCAACGAGATAAAAGTGACGGGCACTTTTGACGCGGTGGGCTTGACGGCGGGGGGGGGAGCGGCGCGCAACAATAACAGTTGTTACATAACGTCCGTCATCATAGGAGCACGCCCATGCCCCCAAAGCCCAGAGTCACGCGACAGATGGTCCTGGACGCCGCCTTCGCCCTTGTGCGCGAGAAGGGCGTCGAGAGCCTGAGTGCCCGCGCGGTCGCGGAAGCCTTGGGCTGCTCTACCCAGCCGGTCATGTACAACTTCAGGACGGTGGAGGAGCTGCGTGACGCCGTCTACCAGATGGCCGACGACTTTCACACGCGCTTTATCATGCCGTCCGATGACAGCGCCCAAAATCCCCTGATGGAACTGGGCCTCAACTACATCCGCTTTGGCGCACAGGAGCCCAGCCTCTTCCGCTTCCTCTTCCAGACCGGCAGGCTGGGTGGCGGCGGCATCGATGACCTTATGCGCGACCCCGAGAACGCCGGCCTGGTCGGCATGGTCGGGGAGGCGGTCGGCTGCTCACCCGCCCAGGCGCGCGAGGCCTTCTCGCTTCTCTTCATCACGGCACATGGCATGGCGAGCCTCTTGGCAAACAACGCCATGGCATACAACCAACAGGAATGCGCGCGAATTCTCGCGCTTGCATGGGCCGGCGCATTGGCCGGGAAAGAGTAGGAGGCACACCATGGCATTCGTGATCCTATTGGTGCTCTTCGTGGCGGCGGAGGTTGTCTTTGCCGTGCGGGCTCGCAAGGCCCAAGCGACAAGGGCCGACTGGCTGCGCGACCGTCTGGTCCTGCGCGGCATCGAGCTAGCTGTGGCTCTGGTTGCCCGCCTGGTTCCGGCCTTCGGCGAGAACTGGCGATTCTCCCTGCTCGTGGGCATGACGGGTCTTCTCTTTGTGTGGGCGCTTGTCGCCTACTTCGTGCGCAGGAAGAAGGCCACCGGCCCCCGCAAGCTCGGCGCCGCCATCGCCGGTCCCATTTTCACACTGCTGGCCCTGACCATTGCATCGGTTCCGGCCCTTGTCTTTACCGGCTACCATGGTCTGCCCACCTCGGGCCCCTACCAGGTGGCCCAGGCCCACGCCATCCTCGTGGACCCGTCTCGCCTGGAGGAGTTCGAGACCGACGGGTCCCACCGCGAGGTGCCCGCCTACTTCTACTATCCCGACGACGCTGCCTCCGAAGGCGGCCACCAGTACCCGCTTGTCGTGTTTGATCATGGCTCCTTTGGATATCACGAAAGCAACTTCTCGACCTACGCTGAGCTGGCCAGCAACGGCTACGTGGTCGCGGTCGTGGAGCACCCCTACTACTCACTCTTCAGCACCGACACCGCAGGCCAGGTCATCCCCGTGGACATGGGATTCATGGACGACGTGATGGCCGTCTCCAACGCCGAGGGCGACACGTCGGTGACCGACACCCAGTATGCCAAGGTCATCAGCGACTGGATGACCCTGCGCGACGCCGACATGAACTTCGCACTGGACACCATCGAGGCGGCCGTGGATTCCGGGACGCTGGACGACGTCTGGCACGTCGAATCCGATGCCGACCGGGCCGGCATCCTGCGCGCCCTGGGCATGACCGACACCCAGAAGATCGGCCTCATGGGCCACTCCATCGGCGGTGCCGTGAGCATGGACATGGCGCGCCAGCGCGACGACATCGACGCCGTTATCGACATCGATGGCACCATGCTGGGGGAGGAGAAAGCCGAGGGCGACAAGTTCGTCTACAACTCCGAGCCCTTTCCAGTGCCGCTGCTGGCCCTCAACAACGAGGTGCACGGCCGGGGCTACACGACGGGCAACGCCGACGGCAGCGAATACGTGAACCAGTACGTGGTGGAGCACGCCAAGGATGCCCGCGTCATGAGCTTTGACGGGACTGAGCACATGGACTTTACCGACCTGCCCCTGCTCTCGCCCTTCCTAGCCGACATGCTGGGCTCGGGTGACGTGGACCACGAGCAGTTCACGACCCAGCTCAACGGAATCGTCCTGCAGTGGTTCGACTACTACCTCAAGGGCACGGGCGACCTGTCCGGCATCGGCTAGCGTGACAGCGGGACGACGAGACGAGAGAGTTGACTGCGCGTTCATGAGAGGGCGGGAGTGGGGCCCGTCGCACATCATTTGGTGTTCAATGCCCAGTCCATCACGTTGACCACATCGATGCCATCTACCTGGCCCAATCCCAGCGTGTCGGTGGTTATCACCATGCGGTGACCCATGTCACCGGCGCGGCGCTGAACCGGCGGCGGTATCTCATACTCGGAAGCCCCACCGCCTGCTATGCTGCCAGGGGTTGTTTGTACGGAGACTGAGGGGGAGACGGTGCTGCTATCGATGGCGCCCATGGAGGGGCTGACGGTGCGGACGTTCCGCAGGGTGCATGCCGAGTGCTTTGGCAGGCTCGACCGCTACTACACGCCTTTTTTGGCCCCCGCGCACGTCGGGCAGGCTTTCACCAAGAAGGCGTTGAGGGAGCTCGAGCCACAGGACGATTCTGACCTGGACCTCGTTCCTCAGCTCCTCACGAACAAGGCCGACGAGTTCGTCTGGTCCGTCCAGCTCCTGGCAGGCATGGGCTACACGGAGGTCAACCTCAACCTAGGCTGCCCCTCGCGTACGGTGGTGGGCAAGGGCCGTGGCTCCGGCTTCCTCCGCCACTTGGACGAGCTTGAAGCCTTCCTGGATACGGTCTGCGACCAGTCACCCCTGCCCGTCTCGGTGAAGACGCGGGTGGGTATGGAAATCGACGAGGAGTACGGACGAATCCTGGAGCTCTACTGCCAGTATCCCCTGACCGAGCTCATCGTTCATCCTCGCGTGCAGAAGGACTTCTACAAGGGGACCCCGCGCCAGGAGCTCTATGGCATGACCCTGAAGAAGGCGTCCTTCCCCGTAGCCTACAACGGTGACGTCTTTGGCGCGGACGACCTGGAGGTGCTGCGCACGTCTTACCCCGCGACGCGGCACGTGATGCTGGGCCGCGGCATCATGACCAACCCCGCCCTGGCGCGCATGATTCGCGGCGGTGCCCCACTGACCGCGGGGGAGCTGCGGGCCTTCCACGACCGGCTCTTCGAGGCCTACGAAAGCGAGGTCGGCGGCAACGCCGTCGCGCGCATGAAGGAGTGGTGGGGCTATGCCCAGTACGCCTTTGCCGACTCCCTCGCTGTTCATCGCGTTATGCGAAAGGCCCGCCACGTCGGTGACTATCGGAGCGCTGCGGACAAGGTCTTTGCCACCCAGCAGCTCGCTGCTGACCCTCGCTTCCGGGGTGCCTAATCGGAGGTGGCCTCCGATTAGGCAGTGCCAAAAAAGGGCTGCTCCCGATTAGACACAATCGATTAGATGAGCAGATGTGGGATACTTTGTTGAGGGTTTGCCCCACGGCTGGTCCGACATGTTGCTTTCTATTGGGAGAAGAGTGGGCGCGATGGTTGCAAGCCTTTTGATACTGGGCGGCATCGGCATGCAGGCTTATAACATCGCAACCTACTGGTCGTTCCTCCGAAAGTCCAAGAAGGACATCCTGTCGGTGGGAGACTCGTCAGACAACAGGTGCTCCTATGCGGCGTTTTTCCTGTTGATCTTCTTCCTTGTGGGATACGTGTTCGTCGCAGTGAGGGGTGGGGACTCGCTGCCCATCGGAAGCATATTCTTCTTTGGCGCCCTCTTCTGTACGCTCATGATTCGCTTGGTCATACGACTGACTTCCACAATCAAGAGGCGCGGCGTCGACATCGTGCAGACTCTGATCAAGGTGATTGAGGAGAGAGACCCGAACCTGAATGGTCACAGCCTGTACGTGAGGAACCTGTCCATGGTCATCTGGCGTTACCTGCCCAACGACCTGCAGTCGCAGATAAACCAGCTGGACCTTGAATACGCCGCCCTCCTTCACGATGTGGGAAAGCTAGGCATTCCAGAGAGCATCCTGAACAAACCCGGCAAGCTTTCGGACAGCGAGTGGCAGGTCATGAGGGAGCATCCCAACAAGGGGGTCAACATCCTGGACGAGCTGCATTCGCTCGGGGGGATTCTCCCCTGGATTCGTTACCATCACGAGCGGATAGACGGAAAAGGCTACTACGGCATTCCGGGTGATGAGGTCCCGCTGGGCGCACGAATCATAGCTGTGGCGGACACCTATTCCGCCATCACGATGGAGAGGTCGTACAAGCCGGCCATGACCTATGAGGAAGCCATCGCGATTCTCAAGGACGTGGCGGGCAAGCAGTTGGACGCTCGTCTGGTGAAGGTCTTATGCTCGATTCCGCGTAAGGAGCTGGGCGCCTGCGTGCCAGAGAACATCGAGGTCATCAGCTAAGAAAAGACGGACCCCTGGCAGGTGGGGTCAGCCCGCGGTCGGCAAGGGATAACTCGCCACTTGGGGGTAGCCCTCCCCAAGTGGCCCCTAGGGCTTGAGGGCGTTTGCGGTATCCTGCAGTCGCGGTAAGGCAAAGGCGGCGAAGGCCCGCGCGGCGGGCGAAGCCAGGTCGCGGTGGGCCGTGGCCACGCCGATGGGGATGTTTACCCCGGGTGAAAGGGGCAGGGCCCGCACACGGTCATCCGACCAGTCGGCATAGATGCGGTTGATCATAGTGACGCCGATGCCAATGGCCACAAGCTCCGTAGCTTCTCGCAGCTCACGGACGGTATTGTGGCTGTGTGGGTGGATGCCGTGGCTGGCAAGGGTACGGGAGTTGTCGCTCTCCTCATCAGGATAGAGGACGATGAAGGGGTCCTTGGCAAAGCGCTTGATGGGGTAGCTCTCGGCGTCCGCCAGGGGATGGCTGGCCGGTACCACGGCGACGATGGGATCATCCAACAGGGGAGTCCAGTCAAAGTCTCCCTCGCGCAGGCTGATGATCGCCAAATCAATCTCTCCGCGCTCCAGATCGCGTACCAGGGGCGTGCTGTTTCGAACGGTCATGTCCGTCTCGACGCCGGGGTGCGCGGCAGAGAACTCCCTCAGGATCTGGGCTATGGGCGCATAGAAGGACCTGTAGGCACAGCCGACGCGCACGTGGCCCACCTCGACGCCGCGGATGAGTGACGCCTGCTGCTCGCAGGTCTCGCCCAAGGTTGCCAACTGCGTGAGCGTGGGAAGCATCTTTGTGCACTCTGCAGTGGGGGTGACGCCGGACTTTCTTCTGATGAGAAGGGGAAAGCCAAGCTCCGTTTCCAAAGAGAGCATCATGCGGCTGATGCCTGAGGTCGTATAGCCCAGCTGGTCCGCCGCGGCGGCCAGACTACCGCTTTCTATGACAGTCAGAAGTGCCCTGCATTTGCCTGTGTCCATGCCATTCCAATCATTGCGTAAACATCAACGATATATAGATATTATTGCGCTTTACGTCACCGAAACATAGCCGTATTCTCATAGCGAAAGAAAAAACCGCCGAGGAGTGCGAGGTACAAAATGAGCGTTTCATCAGCGAAGAAGAATACCGTTGAGTCCCGTTCGAACGTGAACGCGTTCAAGCGTCTGCGCCGTGTCTTTGGCACAAAGAGGCGCTATGACAGCGCAGACAGGGACTGGGAGGCCGCACGCCGCGAGGCATTGACCCGCTGTGGCATGCTGTCGCTCTACTAGGGCTATCCGGGAGTTTGACTGGTAACTAGCTCCGGTTTAGTTGATGAGATGGACGCCCCTCGCAGAATGCGATGGGCGTCTTTTTATCATGAGGCCTATCAAAATGTCTGTTGCGGATGTTTCCCCTCCCTTGATAAGTTACTCTGCGTTTGGGCAACGGAGGTCAACGAATGAATCATCTGGTACTGGGCATTGTGGCTCACGTCGACGCGGGAAAGACAACCCTGAGCGAGGCCCTGCTCTACAAGGCTGGTGCCATCCGCAGGCTCGGCCGCGTGGACCATGGAGACTCGGTCCTGGACTACAACGACCTCGAGCGCCAGCGTGGCATCACCATCTATGCCAAGCCAGCCGTGATCGAACGTGGCGACACCTCCTTTACCCTCCTGGACACTCCGGGCCACGTGGATTTCTCGGCGGAAGCCGAGCGCACCATGCAGGCATTGGACTACGCGCTTCTGGTGATTGACGGCTCTAGCGGCGTCCAGAGCCATACGGAGACGCTCTGGCAGCTGCTTGAGCGCTATCAGGTCCCGACCTTCATCTTTGTGAACAAGATGGACCATGCCGAGCTGACACCTATGCAGATTGCCGCTCAGCTTGCAGACCGACTGGACGCTGGCTGTCTGAGCTTTGATGACGGCATTCCCTTTGAGGACTGCGCCATGGCCGACGAAGCGGCGCTCGACGAGTACATGGAGTCCGGGAAGCTGACGACCGATACGGTGCGCCGCCTGATTGCGGAGCGAAGGGTCTTTCCCTGCTTCTTTGGGTCTGCTCTCAAGGTTGAGGGGATAGACGAGCTTCTGGATGGGCTGTCGGACCTGGTACGCTCCAAGGCCTGGCGCGACGAGTTTGCCGCGCGCGTCTTCAAGGTGAGCCACGACGGTCAGGGAAACCGCCTGGCATGGATCAAGGTCACGGGTGGCAGCTTGCGGGTAAAGAAGGTTCTCGGGGTAGCTTCCGCGGGCTGGCACGGGGCTTCCGCTCGCTCGAGTCAAGGCGAGTCCTGGCAGGAGAAGACCGACCAGCTCCGCATCTACACGGGTGATCGCTACCAGGTGGTCGATTCCGCCGAGGCGGGACAGGTCGTTGCGGCGACTGGTCTGGCGCATGCGCAGGTGGGGTGTGCCCTGGGCGCCGAGGTGGAACCCCTGCAGCCTTCGCTGGAGCCAGTACTGACCAGCACGGTTCTCTTGAATGGCAACGACGCGACAGAGGTCCATGCGGCCCTGCGAGAACTGACGGACGAGGACCCCCAGCTGGGCGTGACCTGGAATGAGGAGCTCCAGGAGTTACGCGTGAATCTCATGGGCAAGGTCCAGCTGGAGGCCCTGACGGCCACCCTGTTGGATCGCTTTGGCCTGGACGTGGACTTTGGTCCTGGCGGCATTCTCTACCGCGAGACCATCACGGAGCCCGTCCTGGGCATCGGCCACTTCGAGCCTCTCCGCCACTATGCCGAGGCCCAGTTCCTCCTGGAGCCCCAGCCTGCAGGCTCGGGAGTGCAGTTTGGCTCGCGTTGCCATGTGGACGACCTGGACCTGAACTGGCAGCGCCTAGCCCTGACCAACGCCATGGAAAGAGACCATCGCGGCGTGCTCATCGGCGCCCCCATTACTGACGTGAGAATTACCCTTGTGGCGGGCCGCGCCCACCTCAAGCACACCGAAGGCGGCGACTTCCGCCAGGCGACATATCGCGCCATTCGGCAGGGGCTGATGGAGGCGCGCGAGCAGGGGGCCTGCGTCCTGCTGGAACCGGTCTACCGCTTTGGTCTGCGGGTGCCTGCGGATTGCGTTGGCCGCGCCATGGCCGACCTGCAAAGGATGTCAGCAAGCTTCGAGTCTCCCGTGGCCGACGGTGCTGATCGTATGCGCATGGAGGGCAAGGTGCCTGCCAGTGAGGTCCAGGACTACGCCGTGACCCTGGCGGCCTATACACATGGACAGGGGAGCCTGACCCTGCGTTTTGACGGATACGAGCCCTGCCACGACGCGAACGCCGTGATTGAGGCGACTGCGTACGATCCCGTGGCCGACCTTCCCAATACGCCGGACAGCGTCTTTTGCGCGCACGGTGCTGACTACAACGTGAGCTGGGCAGACGTGCCGGCACATGCGCACGTTTCGTACGATCCGGTGCGGCTCACGGATTGGCGTCCGGCCGACGCGTCATTCTTTGGCAGGAAATAGCCGAGGGCTGGGGAGGGCCCAATTTCCTTTTTGGGAGAGCCGCGATTGACCATGCACGGGTGGTCGTCTCTCTCAAGCTTAGGTCTTCCTAAAGCTATTCTGTCGTGGCGTACACCTGGAGATACGCATACGCTTTGTTGCAGCTGACGGCAATAAGCTGGCGGCAATAGAGAAATGCACGTGGAGTCGATCTCGGTACCCGACGACTGACCGGGCGGGATGGTCTTGATTGGGGGCGGCCCTTAGCCCTGCAGCAGTCGCGCCAGGTTTGCCGAGAACCTCCGACGGTCCTCGCTGGTGAACTTTGCGGGCCCGGTGGTCCTGCCGCCCGCTCGGCGGACCTTCTTTTCCTCGTGACGGATTAGCAGGGCCGAGTCGATCGTCTCTCTGTGATAGACCCGACCGCGAACCCCGATGGCCGCTGCCCCGCGACCCAGCACCATGCTTGCCAGGCCGATGTCCTGGGTCACCACCACGTCACTGGGGCGAAGACGCTCTACGATTGCGAAGTCCGCGCTGTCCGCCCCTACGCTTACATCGATCGTGCTGACCCAGAAGCCGTGTCGGGCGTCCTTGGCGGTGCGCGGGTCGTTGTGGCGGATGTGCCTCTCTAGGTTCTGGGTGCTGTTGCCGGCGATGACTACGGGCCAGCCAGCGTGGCGGGCGCATGCCAGGGCCTCCTCTGTCACGGGGCAGGCATCGGCATCTACAAAGAGCGTGCGAGGGGCACCGGCGTCTGCCGCAAGCGTCTCTGAGGCGCTTCCTAACAGGTCGACTTTTCCCAGCTCATCATAGGTAAGAAGCCCTGTCTCCTCGCTTCGGTGGCTCCACATGAGACTTGCCGAGCCCACTTGCCAGCTGGCCGCTGGTGCGGCCTCACTCGCCTCTGCCAGGACGTCCACCAGGGAGGTCGCTGGGGCGTCTGTGGTCTTGCCTTCGCCCTCGCTTGGCGCTGGACGTGCTCCGCGAAAGAGGGTCATGTGGGGGACGTAGATTCCGGGGCTGCTGGTGGCCTGGTCAAAGAGGTCCTCGTTCTCCAGGGCGTCGACTAGGTCGGACTGGAAGTCTATCAGTGGGCCGCGGTCGCCCTCCACACCGCGCCAGACGATGGAGCCACCCCGACGCTTTTGGAAGCAGCCCACGCTGCCAAGGGAGAGACTGAAGGGGGCATGCTCCACGGCTGCCGCTTCGAGCGCCCGTAGGGCCGCTGCCTCCTGGTCCGGAGTGCACTCTCCCAGGAAGGCCAGGGTCAGGTGGAGGTTCGACGGCCTGGTGGGCTTGGGCTTCTTGAGCTTTGGCGCTACGAGAGCCTGGGTGTCCACCAGGGCCTGACGTACGGGCTCGTCAGGAAGGATGGCCAAGAATATCCTGCGCGTGTCTGGCACCTCTCACTCCAATCTCATCGAAGGGCGTGTGTCGCAGGGGGGGCTACCCCCCGCGACGCACTCTCCGTCTCGAGTCTAGAGCTCCGCCAGCATGTCGGCGGGGTTGTCCGCGGCCTTGACCTTGCCCTCGGCGCGGACGATCTTTCCACTCTCGTCGATCAGGTAGGTGGACCGCCAGAGGCCACGGCTGAGGTTGCCCTTCTTGGTCGTGGTCTCCTTGTAGACGTCGTAGGCCTTGATTACGCTGAAATCGGGGTCGCTGAGCAGGGTGAAGGGGAGGCCGAACTTCTCCTCGAACTTCTTGTGGGAGGCAACGGTATCCTTGCTCACGCCCAGGACCACGGCACCCTTCTCCTGGAACTGGGGGTATAGGTCGCGAAATCCACAGGCCTGCTTGGTGCAGCCGGCGGTATTGTCCTTGGGATAGAAGTAGAGGACGACCTTCTTTCCCCGATAGTCGCTGAGCGAGTGTTCCTCGCCGTTCTGGTCGGATAGGGTGAAATCCGGTGCCTGGGTGCCGATCTCGAGCATGATTGCCTCCCTGGGGTGTGACAATAGGGCCAGGACATATTGTCACACTTTTCGATAATGTCACTTTGCCACTTGAGGGGCTGCCCCCCAAGTGGCACGCAACGAGTTCCAACAGCGAAGAGACGCAATGACAGATGTCCAAATCATCAAGCTCGTGTTTGGCATAGCCCTTGGCGCGGGCTCAGGCGCTGGCGACGGAATCTCCTACCCAATGGTCGCCTATGCGGGGCGCTGGGCGGGGCTGGAGTACGTCTATTGGCTGTGCCTGCTTTCGGGAATCGGTACGATGTGACAATAGTGCCAGGCACTATTGTCACATTTCTGCGAGGAGGGTCATGATTTCGAGCAAAGAGGACCGCCTGGCCCGTTTCGAGGCCTTTGCCGAGGCCGTGAGCGACGACCGCCAGGCGACGCAAAGTCGCATGGAGAGCCTGCGCAATCAGGGCAAGGTGAGGACCGCCACCTACCAGCAGCTCCTCGCGAACAAGATGACCCTGGACCAGATCATTGCGCGTCTCTCGGACGCGGGCATTGACCTGAAATGACGGGGGCGGGGTCTCTGACCACCGCCGCCGTTGCCACCGCCGCCGTTGCCCCCACCGCCGCCGCACTCGCCGCCATGGGATGACCTATTCCTTACGTGCTTTTCCTCGACGCATACCGTCTGGAGTGGCACCATAGCAGTGCAGGCAAGCCGTCCGCTTGGGCGAGGATAGGAAAGAGCTGAACCACATGCACAGCAACGTAGGCCAGACCGTCACGGGACCTTGGCGAATCTTTGTGATCAACCCAGGCTCCACGTCCACAAAGGTCTCGCTCTTTGAGGATGGCAAGTGCGCCTTTGACACGGATGTCTTCCACGACTCGGGCCTCCTGCGCAGCATGGGCACCATCAATGACCAGCTCGACTACCGTATGGGTGTTCTGGAGGACTTCCTGGAGCAGAACGGCATCGACCTGACGGGCGTGGACGCGGTGGTTGGTCGCGGCGGTGGTTGCTATCCCGTGCCTGGCGGCATCTACAAGATCGACGACCGCCTTATCGAGGACACGCGCGAGGCAAAGGGCGGCCTCTACCACGCCTCCATGCTGGGCGTCCAGATGGCGGAGCGCGTGCATCGGCGCTTTGGCGGCCTGGCCCTGATGACAAACCCGCCCATCGTGGACGAGCTCTGCGATGAGGCTCGCATCACCGGTGTTCGCGGCATCTACCGCAAGGCCGTCAGCCATGCCCTCAACCTCAAGGCTGTGGCTCGCAGGCACTGCGAGGACCAGGGCATCCGCTACGAGGACCACGACTTCATCGTCGCCCACATCGACGGTGGCATCTCCATCACCGCCCACCAGCACGGCCGAATGATCGACGGCAACGATGCCGGTGGCGGCGAGGGACCCTTTACGCCCACTCGCATGGGCTCCATGGCCGTCACTGACGTGCTGAACAAGCTTTGGGACAAGGATCCCGACGAGATTCGCACCCTCTGCTCCCAGGGCGGTGGCCTGTCTTCCTGGTTTGGCACCAGCAGCTCGGATGAGATTCACAAGAAGGTCGAGGAGGGCGATGAGCTGGCCTGCCGCATCTGGTCTGCGATGATTTATCAGACGGGCAAGTGGATCTGTGCGATGGCCGGCGCCCTGTATGGCCATGTGGACGCCATCCTGCTGACGGGCGGCCTCCTCCGCTTCGATGACGTCGTGGAGGGCGTGCGCAGACAGTGTAGCTGGATTGCCCCCGTCTATACCTATCCCGGCGAGCTCGAGCAGCAGGCCATGGCCCAGGCTGCCTGCGATGTCCTGTCTGGCGCTGCGGAGGCGCGGACCTATCCCGGCGAGCCCGTCTGGAAGGGCTTCGAGTAGGGCTGTGCGGTGATACGAAGTGGCAGACGGTAGCTGGAAAAGGTGCACCAGGCTCTTTTGGAACGCTCTGCTCTTTAGCATGACCGCGTCCAACGGCTATGCGATCCTGGCCTCCATGAAGGACCGCTACGTTGACCGCGAGCACTGGCTGAGCGAGGGGGACATGTCCGACTACATCGCCCTTGCCCAGTCCACGCCCGGACCCGTTGCTGTATCTGGCGCCTACATCGTGGGTCATCGCATCGCGGGCCTGCCCGGCGCGCTCGCCTCGGTGCTGGGTATCATTCTGCCGCCTATGGTGATGATGACCGTCGTCTTCTATGCTTACGACTTCGTCGCCACCAATCCCTTCATTCGCCGTACCTTCCTGGGCATGCAGGCTGCGGTCTGTGCCTTCATCGTCAGCATTACCTACGACAACATCCGCGCCATCACAAAGCGAGACGGGCGTGTCTTCCTGCTGGTGGTCTTTGCCTTGGCGTTCGTGGCGATGCGCTTCTTGGGCGTGAGTGTCCTGGCCACCATGGTTGTGGCCGCGGTGGCGTCAGTAGCCTACTTCCGCTTGAGCGGCTATGGGAAGAAGGACAAAGGAGGCCGCGATGTCTGACCTTGGCCTCTTGCTGCAGATCTTCCTCAGCTTCATAAAGATTGACGTGCTTTGCTTTGGCGGCGCCTATGCTGCGGTTCCCGTGGTCCAGCAGCAGATTGTGGAGGTCCAGGGCTGGATGACCACGGGTGAGTTCATGGACCTCCTCGCCATCGACGAGCTCACGCCCGGCCCCATCGTAGTCAACTGTGCCACCTTCGTGGGAAACAAGCTCGCCGGCGTCCCCGGCGGGATCGTGGCTACCATGGGCTGCGTCCTGCCGACCATGCTCATCGCGTTTCTGCTGGTCAGGCTCTATGTCAAGTATCGCAGTGCCGATACGATGAACGACGCGCTCTCGGGTATCAAGTCCGTCGTGGCTGCCCTCCTGCTGACGGCGGTGCTGACCTTCGTTACCTCGGTCATCGTCGTTGAGGGACAGGTCAATTTCGTCGGATTGGGCATCGCGGTGGTCGCTTTCGTCCTCATGAGGACCAAGCGCTTCGACAACATAGCGATCATCGTGGGGAGCGGCATCTTCTCCCTGCTCCTGTACACCTTCGTCCTCTAGTGCCACGCAGGGGGTCAACCAGGGGGCTGCCCCCAAGTGACAAAGTGCCAGCAAGGGGACTGCCCCTGGCTGGCACTCTCGGGTTTAGTCAGGACTGACCGCAAAGTGGTGTTCCCCTTCGCGTCGATTCAGGCCAAAAAGGGAACAAGCAAAAAATACGCCTAGTTTTGGCTGGCTAGTCCAGCTTGCCGTAGTCCTCGTCAGAGACGGGCTCGAGCCACTCGTTGGAGGCGTCCTCGCCGGGAATCTCGAAGGCCAGGTGACTCATCCAGGAGTCCTTGGCGGCACCGTGCCAGTGCTTGGCACCCTCGGGAATCTCGATGACGGTGCCGGGGACAAGCTCGACGGCATCCTTGCCCCACTCCTGGTACCAGCCGCGGCCGCCCACGCAGATGAGGAGCTGGCCGCCGCCCTTGCTGGGGTGGTGGACGTGCCAGTTGTTGCGGCAGCCGGGCTCAAAGGTGACGTTGGCGATGGGGAAGGGCTGGCCGCAGACGGGTGCCAGATAAGACTGGCCCACGAAGTACTGGGCATAGGCGTCGTTGGGCTCGCCCACGGGGAAGAAGATTGTCTTTGCGTAGGCGTCGAGCTCGGCGTTTCCGCTGGTGGTGGGCTCG
Organism: uncultured Olsenella sp.; assembly: GCA_900316105.1. Taxonomy (GTDB): domain Bacteria; phylum Actinomycetota; class Coriobacteriia; order Coriobacteriales; family Atopobiaceae; genus Olsenella_F. Next base: position 48,373 of record ONBR01000013.1, on the reverse strand, counting down.
GCATCCTCGTCCGTCCAGACCTGCTTGCCCAGGTTGAAGACCGCCCAGGCCTTGGGCCAGCCGGCATAGAAGGCCACGTGGGTCACGATGGCGGCGAACTCGGCGCGCGTCACGCCATGGGCCTTGGCGTTCTGCAGGTGGTAGACCAGGGAGCTGCCCGTGATGCCCTGTGCCATGAGGGCGACGAAGGTGATGATGCAGCGGGTCTTTACGTCGATGTCGGTGTTGTTCCAGTTCTCGCCAAAGAGCACGTCGTCGTTGAAGTGGGCGAACTCTGGCGCAAAGTCCCCGAGTGCCTGCCGACCTGCGGTCTGTACGATTATCTCTGCCATGCTGCTTCCTTTCCTATTAAGCCATGGGGGGATATCTATCCGTAGGGGGTACTCCCTTATCCATAAGGGAGTACCCCCTACGGATACAGGGAGTACCCCCTATGGATATGACTACGTCTTACAGGTTCTGGGCAAAGAAGCCCTCGATCTTTGCCCAGGGGATCTTGTCGCCGTTTGCGCCGCCGTCGTAGAGGTCGCAGTGGGTGGCGCCGGGGACCACGTAGAACTCCTTGTTGTCGGGGTTCACGCTCTTGTACATCATGTGCGCGAAGGCGTCGCGGCCGAAGTAGAGGCTGTGCGCCTCGGAGCCGTGGATCATCAGAACGGCGTTCTCGATTTCGTTGGTGTAGCGGAGGAAGCGGGCGTTGGCGTAGCCGATGGTGCCCGTGACGGTCCAGCCGCCGTTGGAGTTGAGTGAGCGGGCGTGGTAGCCGCGGTCGGTCTTGTAGTAGGCGGAGTAATCCTTCACGAACTGCGGCGCGTCGTCGGGCGCAGGGTAGGGCAGGCAGCCGCCAGCCAGCGAGCGCTCCTTGCCGTACTCGGCGGTGCGGACTGCGGCAATCTGACGACGAGACTCGTTGCGCTTCTCAGCGGAGTCGTCGGCATCAAAGTAACCGTTGCCGTTTACGCGGGACATGTCGTACATGGTCGAGACCAGCGTGGCCTTGATGCGGGGGTCAGCCGCCGCGGCGTTCAGCGCAATGCCGCCCCAGCCACAGATGCCGATGATGCCCACGCGCTCGGAGTCCACATCGTCGCGGTTGGACAGGTAGTCCACCGCGGCCATGAAGTCCTCGGTGTTGATGTCGGGGCCGGCGACGTAGCGGACTTCGCCGCCGGACTCGCCGGTGAAGGATGGGTCAAAGGCGATTGCCAGGTAGCCCTGCTCGGCCATGTGCATGGCGTAGAGGCCAGAGCACTGCTCCTTCACTGCACCGAAGGGGCCGGCACAGGCCAGGGCAGCCAGCTTCTTGCCAGGCTCGGCTGCCTTGGGCTTGTAGAGGTCCGCGGCAAGGGTGATGCCATAGAGGTTGGTGAAGGTGACCTTCTGGTGGTCGACCTTGTCGGACAGGGCAAAGACCTTGTCCCAGTCCTGGGTGAGCTTGAGTTCCTGTGCCATGCGATTATTCCTTTCTGGTTGCTGGAATGCGTTTGTGGGGATGGGACATCTGCTTGGGGATGGGACATCTGCTAGGACTGTGCTTCGATCGTCACAGTACCCGAGAGCTGGGAGATCTGGTCCTGCCCGCTCGTCACGTTACCCATGGCGTAAAGCCCCTGGTAGGGACCAGCGTCGTGGTCAAAATAGAGTGCCACGTTGCCCCAGGGAGAAAAGTAGGCCATGTCGCCCACGCTGCCGCTCGAATTCGTGACCTTGGACGTGTCAAGCTCCTTCGTCGGCGTAAAGACCTTCTCGTTGCTGGAATAGTTGCCCACCTCCACGGAGAGAGGCAGCTGCTCGTAGAGGGATCGTGCCGTCGATGAGCCATCGAGCTGATAGGTGACGGCATGCGTGCCATCCGCAATGCGTATCTTCATGCCTTGGTCCTCCGTAGGGGTATCAGTGACTTTTTGCTTTGGGGTTTCCTCCGCTTGCTCCGTCGGCTCGGTGGGCCTGCCACTGCCACATCCGACCACCTGCGTGGCCGCAAGGGCGGCCGCAATGCGCAGAAAGGCGCGCCTGCTCAGCGGCATCAGAGCTTGCGCCCCAGGTCATGGAGCCTCTGCTGCATCTGAGGGCTCTCCGCCTCGTTGCCGGCGGCGGTGTAGACGCCTAGGTCCTTGGTACCAAAGTAGCCTTGGACGAAGCCGTGGTACATGCGGCTGGCAGCGTCGTAGACGTTGTGGGAGCCAGACGAGAGGAAGAGCGCGGTGGCCTTGCAATTCTTTGGCTTGTTCAGGGCGTAGGTGCGGTGGAGGGCGCATGCCAGCTGACCGGAAATCGAACCGTAGTAGACGGGGCTAGCCAGTACGAGCACGTCGAGCTCGTTCCAGACGTCCAGAATCTGGCCCATGTCATCCTTTTGAATGCAGGTGCCGTTGCCGCGCGTGTGGCAGTACTCGCAGCCGCGGCAACCGTGGATGTCCATGTTCGCCACGTCAAAGACGGTCACGTCGTGGCCAGCCTCACGGGCTCCCCTGACGAACGCCTCGACCATGTGGGCGGTATGGCCCTGCGTGCGAGCCGACCCTTGCAGAACGATGACTTTCATTCGAATACCTAGCCTTCCAACTCGACTCGAACCTGGTAGGTGCCACCCAAACCGTGCAGAAGCTGCAGGTCCGCCGCGTCCACCTGACCCATGTTTACCTGGTCGCCGTAGCGCCCCGATACCTCCTGACCGTCGAAGAGGACGGCAAACCAGCCGCCGCCCGGGTTGTAGTTGAGGTCTCCATTGGTCCAGCCGTGGTGCACCTGGTCCTGCTCGTAGGGAAGGGAGAAGGGCATACGCCCACAGAAGTCCATGCCGGTGCCACTGACCCCAACCTGCGTGGGCAGCTTTGCGGCGAATGCCTGGGCGGTCTCTGTGTCGTTCAGTTTGGCGTGCACCAGGGTGCCGTCAAAGTCCATGCAGATGCGGGTCATGCGGTTCTCCTCATTTGGGGACAATTCTTTACATGACCATCTTGCTGCGCCGACAGGTCCATTTCAAATACCTATAATGAAATATGAACCATACGAATTACGTATGAATAAGGAGAGGCAGTCATGGAGCTTCGCACCCTTGCGTACTTTCGGGCGGTCGCCGACGAGAGGAACATCACCAATGCGGCAAATGTCCTGCATGTGACCCAGCCCACCCTCTCTCGCCAGATTGCCCAGCTGGAGACGGAACTGGGCCAGCCCCTCTTTGTACGAGGACACGGAGGCGTGGAACTCACCGAGCGTGGCGCCATTCTCTACCGCTATGCCTGCGACATCCTGGACTTGGCGGACAAGGCCGAGGAGGAGGTGGGTGCCCCGGGCTCGCAGGTGAGCGGCGTCGTTCACATAGGCGCGGGCGAGACCAAGGCCATGGGGCTTCTTGCCCGTGCCATGAGCGCGGTCCACGAAAAGTACCCTGCGGTGACCTTCGAGCTGCGTGACGGCACATCGGCGGAACTCATGGAACTCCTGGTAAAGGGCTTTGTGGACGTTCTTTTGGAATGCGACTTGCAGCCGCATGCGAATCTGAACTCCATCGAGCTTCCCGTGGGGGACGTCTGGGGCGCCATCATGAGGACCGACAATCCCCTGGCGCAGAAGGACGTGATTACGCGCGAGGACCTGGAGGGTCAGCCGGTCATCGTTTCGCGTCAGGGTCTGAATCGGCGCTTTGGTCGCTGGGCCGGAGAGTCCCTTGACCGCATGGACGTGGTTGCGACCTACGGCCTCCCGCTCAACAGCATGTTTTTGGCGGAGGAAGGCTGCGGTGTGCTTGTCACCTACGGCGGCTTGGTGGATGAGCGACGCCACGGTCTCCTTTGTTTCCGCGAGTTGGCGCCAAAGCTGGAGGCGCGCCATGGTGTCCTCTGGCGCAAGACCCTGCCGACTCGTCAGACCCAGGTCTTTCTGGACGAGCTCCGCCGCATCTGTGAGGCCTGATTCCTGGCCGTCACTTGGGGGCTACCCCCAAGTGACGTTAACACCGTGTTGCGGCGACGTTACCCTTGGGCACAATTTCAACCTTGTAAACAGCCCTACTGCTAACGTGTAACAACTGTTGCGGGGATGGCCCCGTGTCTAGTGGGAAGGAGCGTGCCGTGGCTGCAGAGGCACAGGCAGTGCAGGAAAAGAAGAAGTTCAAGGTCCCGAGGATTCCGGGCGACACCATGATCTACCCTCTGTTGGCGGGCCTGATCATCCACTCGGTTGCGCCTGATCTCCTGGAGATGGGTGGCTTTACCACGGCGTTCGTCCATGGCGGCAACGTCCTGGTCTTCATGATCCTCATCGCCATCGGCGTAGGCATGAGCTTTAAGTCCACGCCCAAGGCAATCAAGACCGGCGTCATGATCCTGATTCCCAAGCTGGTCCTGGCCATCGCCTTTGGCCTCTTTGTGGCCAAGTTCATGGGCGACAACTTCCTGGGGCTCTCGTCCCTGTCCATCATTGGCGGCATCACCTTCTGCAACATCGCCCTCTACACGGGCATCATGGCAGAGTACGGTGACGAGGCCGAGCAGGGTGCCGCGGGCATCCTCTGCTTCACTGCTGGCCCCACTATCACCATGATGGCCCTGGGACTCGCGGGCATCGCAGACATCTCCGTCGGCCAGCTGGTTGGCTCCTTGCTCCCCATCATCCTGGGCATCATCCTGGGCAACCGCTTCCCCTTCATCAAGAACCTCATGGCGCCTGCTCTCAACCCCTGCATCTCCGGCCTTGGCTTCTGCCTTGGCTATGGCATGAGCTTCGAGAGCCTGATTCAGGGCGGTGTCTCTGGTGTCGTTCTGGCCTTGCTCTGCCTGGCCGTCGGCTTCGTTGACCTCTGGTTTGACCGTGTCACTGGTGGTACGGGCAAGGCCGGCATCGCCTGCTCCACAATCGCCGGCACGTCGATGACCACGCCTCCTGCCGTTGCAGCTGCTGACCCCCGCTACGCTGCCCTGGTCCCTGTCGTGACCTCTCAGCTGGCTGCCGCAGTCATCATCACCGCTATCGTGGCTCCCATCCTCACCGGCTGGGTGCAAAAGAAGTACTACGGCGATCAGGAACCGGCTGCCGCGAAGTAGTCTTGATGCGTCCGTGGACGCGACTGTCGACCAACGCATGATTTTGAATGAGTCCCCGTCCGGATAAAATCCGAGCGGGGACTCTCTTTGTGTGCGTGGCTCGGACGGCGCATGGTTCCATGCGAGCCGTGCAGAGAACGCTGCCCTAGGATCCTATATCTTTGACATGGCGTAGCTTATCTGATCATCAGTGTAGCCATAGGTGTTCTTGAGCTCGGTCTTTATGTCGTCAGAGGACTTGCCGTCTTGTTTGAGGCTCGTTGCGCACTTCACGGCCTCGTTGTTCCAATCGGTACCAGTCGAGTCATCTCCATAGGTGGCCTGGTCCTTCGAGTATCCCTCGTGCCTCAGCCAGCTGATGAGGTTGCTGCGGGAGTAGGAGTAGCCCTTCAGCCTTTCCTTTGCGGCCGCCAGGGCATTTGCGTTCCAGTCAACCCCGCAGTTGTCGGTACCGGCCGTGGCCTGGGTACTGTCGTATCCCTTGTTGCGCAGCTGGGTGACCAGGTCCGTGTACTTTGCGGTGCCGTTGCTCACGCAGGCCTTTGCGTATGCCGCGGCCCGGTCGTTCCAGGCTATGCCGCTGTGGCTTACCCCATAGTCGGCTTCGTCAGAGCTAAATCCAGCGTTTTGTAGCTGGCTGCTAAGGTCTGACGGCGAGGTGGAGTCGTCCCCCGGATGAGCGTTGGCATATTTGACGGCCTCTTCATTGAAGTCGCAACCGTCGAGCGCGTAATCCGTCTGGCTATCATTGAATCCCGCTGAGGTCAGGGCGTCCTTCATTGCGTCCTTGGTGAATGGGTCGTTTCCAATGAGGCTTTCTGCATACTCAGCGGCCTCGCTGTCAAAAAGATCGCTATAGTGCGAGACCGCACTGCCTGCCTCTTCGTCGGTGAAGCCCTCGGAGATGAGGGTCGCCTTTAGGTTGGTAGGGGAATATGTGCCCGAATTAATCTTTGCATGTGCGTTTTCTGCGGCCTCTGTGCTCCAGTCTGCCTCGCAGTTGTCTGCTGCCCACTCGGCGATGCCCGAGCCGTAGGTCTCCTCGAGCTTGTCTACCAGGCTGCTGCGGGAGTATGGGTACGCGTTCAGGAGCTCGTGCGCCTTCGAAAGCGCCTCGCTCTGGCTTGGAGTCGTGGGTATGCTCGTTAAGTGGGACTGAACCTGCGGCGTTGCCATGATGTCCACAAGCACCATCGCCGCGATGCCAAGGCCGATTGCCCACTTGTGGCTATGCTTGGTCGGTGTGCTCGAACTCGCGTTGGCTGCGGTGCGGGCGGGCTTTTGCTGGGGGGTGGCCGATTCACGCTTTGGTCGTGGGGTCTCCTTTGGCGTGGGCTGCTGGTCCTTAGACCTGCCGCCAGATGCCTGGCGTTCCTGATTGACTTTGACCCATGCATAGTGGGCTTCGTTGGAACTGAATCCAATCTCTCTGAGCCTGTCTGGGAGGGCGTCTACGTTGGTGCCGCGCTTCAGGAGGATCCTTGCCCTTCTGGATGCCTGCTCCTTCCAGTCGACCTCGCAGTCGTAGACAAGCTCAGAAGCCTCGTCTCGCGTAAGGTCGCCCTTATTGACAAGCCAGTCAATCAGCTCGCTGGATGAGAGGATGTCGCCGCTTCCCGCAAGAAGCTCCCTAAGCTCACGCGACGCCTTGCGTATCAGCTCCTCGCGGGTACGCTTTGCTTCCTCCAGGTCCTTCTTTGCCTGCTCCGATGCCTTCGTGGCCTGGGCTTCCGTAAAGCCTGCGGCCATGAGGAGCTCGGGCAGTCGCGATATCCCCTTGCCTTCGTCCAGAAGTCTGCTTGCCCTGCGTCCAGCCTGTGCATCCCAGTCGGCTCCACAGTTGTAGGCAGCATAGATGGAGTCGCCCCAGCTGTAGCCGCCGGAGACGAGTCTCTCGGTAAGCTCCTTGGGGGAGAGGTCATTCCCCTCTGGCCCCAGAAGCTTCCTGGCTTGCTTTATGCTCGCGGTACGATCGTTGGAGTCGCTTGGCCCATCCGCCCTGAGGACTTCCTGGCTTTCTGTGCTTGTCTGATCCTGGGCGACGGAGGCTTGTCTCTCGTCCTCCAGCTTGCCCAAGGCGTATTCTACCTGGTCCTCGGTGAAACCAGTGTTCTTGAGGACGCCGTTGAGCTTGCTGAACTCGTAGCCGTTGGTGAGCAAGATGCGTGCCCTTCGCAGGGCCTGCTCATTCCAGTCCGCCTCGCAGACTGCTGCCGCTTGAGCTACCTCGGTCCAACTGAAGCCACGGTCATGGAGCCACTTGACTAGCTCGGAGCGGGAGCGTGAGTCTCCTTCGGCGGAAACGTAGTCCCTTGCTTCGCCGACGGCCTTCTCCGCGTGCTCGCGAGCTTTTGCTTCGCGTGCGGCCTGCTCAGCCTTTTTTCTTGCCTCCGCCTCGCTGCCTGGGCGTGGGCTCCTGCCTGGGCGTCGGCCGCTGCGGGCGGACGGTGGGCCGAGCCGGTGTCGTAGGAGCGGCCTGTCTTGGCTGGGGCTTGGCCTTTCTGGGGGTGGGCTGCGGCATGGGACGCGCGGAAGCGGGTTTGGGCCGCTCACCCGCGAGCTGATTGGCCGCGAGACGCTTCTGCGCATGACTCTCGGCTGAAGCGGGAACGACCTTCCTTACCTGGGGGCCAGGCCTGGAGGGTGAGGGAGTGGTTGTGGTTGTCGTAGAGGAAACCCCTCGCGCGGTGGTTCCCGTTCCGTTTTCCTCGGCTGCCTTGAGCGCCGCGCGCATCTGACTTGCGTGCTGGTAGCGGTCTTGGGGCTTGTATGCACAGGCACGTGCTATCACGGCGTGGACAGCCTCGCTGCCACGCTCCGGGGGAGGCAGGAGCTCACCCGTGAGCCTCCTGGCCGACGCCCTCTCCAGGGCCTTTCTGGTCGGGGGCTGCCCCGCGGGCATGAAGGGAATCCTTCTGCCGTTAAGGAGCCAGTGGAGGACCAGGCCCAAAGAGTAGATGTCTACGGTGTGATCGTACTGGCTCCCGTAGATGACCTCTGGGGCGACGAAGCTCGCCGTACCCACGCGGGTGGCGTGGGTGGCGTGCTCCATGGTGCGGGCGATGCCAAAGTCGCCCAGCTTGTACACGCCGTCATCCGAGACCATCACGTTGTCGGGCTTTACGTCGCGATGGACGATGCCTCGCCTCTCGCAGAGCTCCAAAGCCCGACAGACGTCCTCGCCCACCTTGAGGACCTCGGCCTCGGAGAGGTCGCCCTTCTTGCGAATCTTGTCTCGCAGGGAGGTCAGGAGCTCCATGCGGATGTAGACGCGGCCGCTCAGACCGTCGGCCGCGGGCATCCAGGCAACGTCGTGGCATTCCACTACATTGGCGTGTCCGCTCACGGAACGCATGAAGTTGTACTCGGAAAGGACGGAGTCGCGGTAGTCCTCGACGACCGCACGAGCCTGGGCCTCGTCGTAGCCCGAGTCTAGGAGGCTTTCTATCACGGAGTCGTCGGCGGGCACCGGCACGATTTTCATGGCGGCGCGCTCGGTATAGCCGGCAATGGCGCGAGAGATCTCCCACACACTGCCAAAACCGCCCCGACCCAGCCTACGTACGGGGACCCAACCCCGCCAGGGAACCTCTATCTGCCCCTCCTTGGCGATGTCTGCCAAGTTTCCCGCTCCCCCTAGTCATCCTGCAAATAGTCTGTACAAAATGATAGCAGTTCAAGACAGGCGGTGATACTGGCGGTCCAAAAGGGGCGGGCCAAAAGGGGTACTCCCTTTGGCTACTAAAAGCCATGCTGGAGCACATCCTGGGAGAAAGTCCCTACCAGAGCCCGACTGATATGGGCGTCAACATGGCCGGCTTCGCAATCTTTGACGACGACGCCGTGAGCGATGCCGCTCGCAATGAAATCGTTCGTCGCTACTTCAAGAACGCCGAGGAAGTTACCCGCACGGGTGCGGGCGAGGACCAGGTAAAGAAGCTCATGGTCCTGATGCGCAAGGCCGACGTGGACGTTGACCTGAGCCCTGCCCGCCAGGCAGCCTTGGACAAGGCCGAGGAGTCTGGCGACCTGTCTGGCGCTCTGGAGCTGCCCGACGGCCGCGTGATCACGGGCCGTACCTCCAAGCTCCTGAGCGCATCCGCGTCGGTCCTGCTCAATGCCATGAAGGCCCAGGCCGACATCCCTGACGACATGTACATCATCTCGGACGAGGCTATGGCTCCCATCTGCCGCCTGCGCACGGACCTTCTGGGCCACGTGAGTCCCCAGCTTCACCCCGGCGAGATGTTGATTGCCCTGTCCACATCGTCGCTCACCAATCCCATGGCCGGTCGCGCCCTGGAGCACCTGCGCGAGCTCAACAACTGCGATACCTACTTCTCGGCCATCATCACGTCCGACGACGAGCAGCTTTACAAGTCCCTGGGCATCAACGTCTGCTGCGAGCCCCGCTACAGCAGCCAGGCCCGCTACCAGAAGTAGGGATAAAATCAACGATGCCAAGCATGCTGCCTGTATCGGGTTTGCTGCCCGATGCAGGCAGCAATTCCATGGAGCGAGAAATCCTTAGATATGGAGCTTGCTTTCGGATCCTCCGTTTTGGGTAAGAACCGCATATGCGTTTGAGTGAAAGCGCGTGAAAGGAGCGGCTCGTGTTCTTCGTACTTCCTGGGCTGAGCATGTACTTTCAGATGTTCCTCCTGCTCGCCCTTTTGCCCGCCATTGTCCTGATGGTCTATATCTATCGCCTGGACCCCATCGACAAGGAGCCCGACGGCCTCCTGTGGACCCTGATCATCCAGGGCGTTTACGCCGCTTTGGTATCAAGCCTTCTGGAGGGCGTGGGTATGAACGTCCTGGGTCTCTACACGGGGCTTGACCCGCAAAGTGCCAGCTTCGAGATAGTCAGTGACTTCCTGTTCGTTGGTGTCATCGAGGAGGGTTCCAAGTACTGGCTCATGTCGCGGAAGACCTGGAACAACCTCGCCTTTGGCTGCCGCTTTGACGGTGTGGTCTATGCGGTCTTTACCTCGCTGGGCTTTGCCGCCGCGGAGAACCTCATGTACGGCTTCATGTATGGCCCTGGGGTCCTCTTTGCCCGTGCCTTCATGGCAATCCCCGCCCACATGGGCTTTGCCGTGCTCTTTGGCCTCTTCTACGGCCAGGCAAAGGGCATGAGCGTCCGTGGTCAAAAGGTTGGTGCGGGAGTTCTGATTGCAGTCGGCTATGTCCTGTCGGTCCTGCTTCATGGCTTGTATGACTCTGCTGCTATGGTGGGCACAAATGACTCTGACGCTCACTTCCTCCTGGTCGTTGTGGTTATCTACCTGGTCAACTTTGTCCTGACCCGTCAGGCCGCCCGCAACGACCGTCGCTTTGCGTGACATTAGGTGCCATAGGGGGATATCCACAGGGGGTACTCCCTTTTGGCTAAATATCCACAGGGGGTACTCCCTTATGGATAAGGGAGTACCCCCTGTGGATATCAGTGAAAGACGAACTTGCGCGCGACAGACAGGGCCAGACGGTAGTGGGGCGGTCGCAGGGCCCGGTCTGCCTCTACCAGGGCGTCACGGATGGGAAGCCCTTGCGGGCAGACTCGCTCACACTTACCGCAACGTACGCACTGTGAGGCAAAGCCTGGTTCTCGCCTCAGGCCGATGGTCTGGAAGAATTCATGCCTTCCGGTGCCCTTGTTCTCGGTAAACATCTCGTTGTAGCAACGGAAGTTCCCGGGGATGTCCACACCCTGGGGACAGGGCATGCAGTAGCGGCAGCCCGTGCAGCCGATCTTCACATGCGAGTTGATGGCGGAGCGCAGGGTCTCGATCGTGGCATCGTCTTCCTCCGTGAAGGAGCCGGCCCTGGCAGTCGAGGCGATACGGCAGTTCTCGTCCACCATGTCCATGGAGTTCATGCCGCTGAGCACGCAGGTTACCCCTGGCTGGTTCCATAGCCAGCGCAGGCCCCACTCCGCCGCGGACCAACCACGTGGGCTTTCTGCGATGGCGCGCCTTGCCTCGGGCGGCAAGAGGTTCACCAGCTTGCCACCGCGCAGTGGCTCCATGATGATCATGGGGATTTCCCTGGCGGCGGCAGCCTCCAGGCCGCGACGCCCCGCCTGGGTGTGTTCGTCCAGGTAGTTGTACTGGATCTGGCAGAAGTCCCAGTCATAGGCGTTCAGGATCTTGATGAAGGTGTCGGTGTTTCCGTGGAAGGAAAAGCCGATATTGCGAATCTGCCCGGCGGCCTTCTTTCGTGCGATCCAGTCCACTATGCCCAGGCTCTGGAGCTTCTCCCACTGGGCGTAGTCGGTCATCATGTGCATTAGGTAGAAGTCGATGTAGGAGGTCTGCAGCCGTTTGAGCTCCTCATCAAAGTAGCGGTTGATGGACTCCGCCTTCTTCACCAGGTACTGGGGGAGCTTGGTGGCTATGTTCACCTGGTCGCGGATATCGTTTTGTGCCAGGACCCGACCTAGCGCCAGCTCGCTTCCGGGATAGACATAGGCGGTGTCAAAGTAGTTCACGCCAAGTTCGATGGCGCGCATTATTTGATTTTGGGCGGCTTCCATGTCGATGCCTCCGCCCTTGTGGGCCAGGCGCATGCAGCCAAAGCCCAGGACCGAGATCTTCTGGCCGTTCCTACCCTGTCGGTATTGCATGGAGTCTCCTAAGACCTTGGTGTTGGCGAATCTTCCCTGGCATTGAGCTCGTAGGAAGAGACTACCTCGTTGACCTCCTCATGCAAGTTGGGAATCGAGAGGTCCTCTCCCGATAGATTCAATGAGACGGGCAATTATCAGAAAAATGATAGGTCGGCGTTACTTTGGCAAAGGCGGGACGGATCCCGGAGGGGCCATTTTCTCAGCGGATGTTTGGAGGTATCCCGAGGTGTCATGCGTTGACCCTGCTCATTCGTGCGCAGGAGCTTTATCTGGCGAGGCGCTCCAGGAACTCTCCCAGGGCGGAGACGAGACGCGGCTCAAAGAGGCTCATGGTTACGCCAGGCGTTTCCTGGAAGCTCGCGAGCGCTGCATGGTCCTCGGCCACGACGACCGAGATACCCTCTGGATGACTGCCAATCTCATACAGCTCGTAGTTCTCGTACTTTTGGGCCAGACATCGTGCTGATTCGATGTGGCGCTGACGTTCCTCTTGCGAATATCGTATGTCCATGGCCTGCAGGGGCACCGTGGCACAGGGCTCCTTTTCGTCACGCACGATGTCCACGATTGTGTTGCCAGCCTCGAGGTAGCTCCTTGCCCAGTCCTTCGACTGCCTTCTTGCCTGGAGGGGGAGGGGGCTGGAGTGCCGTCTTGCCCATGACTGGGCTACGCCCTCGGGAAGGGTGGCCAGGGAGGGGGCCGCTCCCAGGTGAATCAGCTTCTTGGAGGCGTGCCGGACGCGGTTTAGCTCGCCGAGCAGCTCCGCGACATCGTTGGGACTGTAGGCGTGCCCCAGGTCCGTGCAGAGACCTTCGAATGCCCTGAACTGCTGAACGAAGGCCTCTACCGTCGCTTGGTCGGTCACAAAGGTCAGAGGGGCAGTTTCCATCGCGTCGCAAGAGTATGCTGCCATTGCGGCTTGGCCTGGCGCGACGTAGAGCGATTCCCGAAAGATGCCGTCGCGAATACGTGGACAGTAGAGGGGCCTTATGGCGCCGGTTGCATAGAGGGGGATCCACTTGCGCAGGCCATCCAGCATTTCTCCTATATTGCGGTTGATGCTATGAATCACGGTTATCTGGGTACCCGTCCGTATGACCTTGAGCATGGCCTCGGACCAAAGCTGGGTGTAATCCGGGTCTTGGAATAACCAGGAGGTGTCCTCGCTCGAGTAGATGAGAAGCTGATTGGGTCCATCTGGCTTCGCGACCAGCGTGAGCAGGCGCAGAAAGGCCTCGCGCCTTCCCTGTCTACCTAGGAGCACTTGGGCGGGGGCCACGGAGGTGGGTATTCCCGCCAGCCACCTGTCCTCGTGCGCCGAAACGTTTGCCATGCTGGGCTTGGGTTTCGCGTGCCCCATGGGGAGGCCGTCGTCTAGCCAGGACGCAATGACCTCCTCGAGTCCCTTGCCCAGGGGAAGCTGGTCCTGTGGGATCCCAAGGGTGCTCGCGAATATCTCCTGCTCGAGATGACCCGTGAGCTTATGGGCAAAGACATGCGCGGCGGGTTCGATGAAGTCCTGATTGCGGGGAATCCCGCGCCTGTTTGCGCGGATCCGGCTGATGTAGGAGGGGTCAAAGTTCAAGGCGCGCGCAAGCGTGCTGTTTCGCGTGTCTGTGAGCCGCATGAGGAAGTCGAGCTTGTTACCTATGAGTTGCGACATGGTAACCGCCTTCGACGAAACGTTCCCTAGGTGCATCTTAGCAGCTGGCAACAATTGTGCCACATTGGTGTCAATGACCGTGGGATTATGGACGGTATGCGGCATTTACCTGCGGATATAATCCTTTCGACAAAGATGCTTTTCAGCTTGTTCGACAGGGCGTCTCTGCGAATTTTGCAACTGAGCGTAGCGGAGAAAATTTTCGTTGCAAGGTGTTGTTGCTGGCGGTACCTCCAGCTTGGGCGCTAGGGTCAAAGTGCGATTTTATGTACTACTAAGGAGGAACCCATGCTGTCTGTCAGGATTAAGGGGCTGCGCAAGGAGGCGGGACTCTCGCAGGAGCAGCTCGCAGAGAAAATCGGTGTGTCCAGACAGGCAGTCACCAAATGGGAGACCGGACTAGGCCTTCCTGACCTGGACAACCTAGTCCGCCTCGCCGACATGTTCAATGTGACCACGGACTCTCTTTTGCGAGACACCCCAAAGAGGGTGAGCGTGTCCAGCTGGCGCACCTATGAGTCAGAGAGTATCTGCGACCTGGAGGGTACCTGTGACTTTGACATAGCATGCGGCTACGCAAATCATGTCGAGCTGGTCGGTGGCCTGTCTGAAAAAGTCCACATTACCTTGGGCAGCGACAGGATTTCCGACATAGAGAAGAAGTACAAGGTCCGCCTGGGTACCGGTGGCGATACCTTTGACATCTCGGTCGTGCCCGCCGATGGCGCCACCAGCGCCGAAGCCCGCGGCTCCTTGGATATTCGCGTCGTGATTCCCTCCGCCTGGATGAACCATGTGGAGATTGCGGCTACCGCAGATACCCTGGACGTTTCTGGCCTGGCTGTCACCCATACCGAGATTGGCGGCAATCTGAACGTGGTGAGCCTTGAGGGAATCGGTGGCCATGTGGATATCGACGTCCATAATGGCCTGCAGATTGTGAGCGATGACCTTCCCGCTCAATTGAACGTGAACCAGCAATCCGCATCGTCGACGCTGTTGATTCCCGCTGGCACGCCCTTTGTCACGCGCAATCGGGGCCGTCGCTGCATCGTCGTGCTTGACGGTATCGAGGAGACGGCAGACGCGCCTAGCACGATTGCCCTCGGTGGTGTGGGGAGCCAACTGACCATCAGGCACGCCTAGACGACTGGGACCAGATCGGAGCGAGGACCCGGGCTTTGCTCCTGGGTCCTTTTTTGCGTCGCTTGGGGCAGCGTCGCCCTAGGCAAAGAACTCCACTACGGCGTGAATGGCCTGGTCCATGTACTTTGGGGCGCGGAAGGTGTGGTCCGACCCCTCGACGGGCATGAACTCTATGACGTTGTCTTCGGCGAAGGCACGTGCCTCGTCTACGGGGATGTATGTATCTTCGGTTCCGTGAATCATGATCATGTCGTCGGCCCAGTCAAAGAACTCCCGCTGTGTGACGTCGTTTGCGGCGAGGTCGTCAATCAGACCCTGGTCGATTTTCATCTTGCGCTCGAAGCCAATTTCGACTTCCTTGCCCTTGGCCAGCTTTGCCTGGTCATCGGGGCTCACGTTGTGCAGCATGAGCTCAGCCATGCGGATGCCCGTCGATCGCAGGGCGATGCGGGCAAAGGGGCTGCCGAAGTTCTGGATATAGGCCAGGGTGAGCCAGGCGCCAAAGCTTACGGAGTAGTTGTAGATGCGCGAGGCGGACAGCTGCTCCTTCGCGTAGTTCACGACCAGGGTCAGATATTCGAAGCACTCCGATAGCTCGAGCTTCTTTCTGGCGTCCTTGCCGTGACAGGGCCAGTCAAGGGCTATGACCGCGGCGTGCTTGTCCTTGCCGACGAACTTCTCGGCAAACTTCTGGATGTTGGCTATGTCCTTGTTGCCGCCAAAGCCATGAGTGCAGATGACCACGCGGTCGTGGGTGCGCTCCTTGTCGCCGGTCACGATCTTGCAGCGGACGCTGTAGCCATCCTCGTTGATGTCGAAATACCTGGTATCCATGGTTGCTCCGAAAGTGTGACATATTCTCCAGGGGATATTGTCCCACTTGGGTATCCAGAAGGGGTACTCCCTTTTGGATACCGCGGCTAGCCGTACAATGTGGGCGTTTGTCTTCCATCCGCCCGCAGAGGCATCCCCGCACGAAAGGCCCCCCACATGTCCATTCCCATGACCCTCGTAATGCAGATCATCGTCATGTTCCTGCTGGTGGGGCTGGGCTTTGCTATGTTTCGCACGGGAAAGATCAGCATGGAGGGCAACCGCACCCTGGGCAACATCCTGGTCTACCTGTCCCTGCCCGCGGTAATCATCCGCGGCATGATGGTCGAGCGGACGTCCGAAAACGTGTGGGGCCTTGCCGTATCGGCGCTCGTTGGTCTGGCTGCCCTGCTACTGTCTGGCCTGATTGCCCGCCTAGTCCTGCGCAAAGACGCCATCGGCAACTTTGCCGCCACCTTCTCCAACCCCAGCTTCTTTGGCATTCCCCTGGTCGTGGCCATCTTGGGCCAGGTGCCAGTCTTTTACATGACTGGCTTCATAGCCTTCATGAACATCGGCCAGTGGACCTACGGCGTCTCTCTCCTCACGGGCGAGAGGGGCAAGCCGAACCTGGGCGAGCTCATTCGCTCGCCCTTCATCGTGGCGGTGCTCATCGGCCTCTTTCTGTTCGTCACCCAAGCCCCCCTGCCTGGGGTGGTCATGACCTGTCTGAACGACGTCTGCGCGCTCAACACGCCCATCGCCATGTTTGCCATCGGAGTCTATCTGGCCCAGGCGAGCGTCGCAAAGATGGTGCGTCGCCTGGGAAACTACAAGGTGCTTTTGGCCAGACTGGTTTTGACCCCGCTCGTGACGGTCCTCTTGATGTGCCTGCTGCCTGCCGAACTGATGGATATGAAGCTGGCGATCTTGATAGCCCAGGCCTGCCCCGTCGGTTCCAACGTGGCCGTATATGCCCAGCTCCACGACGCGGACTATGTCTATGCCGTGGAGACGGTGGTCGTTTCAGTCCTCTGCTCGGTGGTGACGATACCTGTCGTAGTGGCCCTGGCCCAGCTCCTCTGGTAGGGAGTGTGACAAATGCCCCAGGGGCATTTGTCACTCTTTGAGGGCGGCGCGGCCCCTAATCGCCAAAGGCTGTCGTCAGTACCAGCTGGCGAAGGACTCCGTGGACGCGGGTCAGGTCTGCCAGGGGCACGTACTCGTTGGGCTTGTGCGCCAGCTCCAAGTTGCCGGGGCCATAGGAGAGACAGTCCTTGTTTCCGCAGAGTCCGGCGACCACGGCGGTGTCGGTGTAGCCGGTAAAGACGTCAAAGGGCGCAGACTGTCCCGTCACCTTTTGCACGGCCACCTGGGCCGCCGCCAACAGGCCGGACTCGCGGTTGGAGGGGATGGGCGGACGGTCGCCAGTGATGCGGTAGCTACCGCTGACGCCAGGCACGGCCTCCTGTGCCTGGGCGATTGCCTCTCGGACGATTTCCTCTGCCAGCTGGGTGTTCGCGGGGGGAACCAGGCGCATGTCGATGGTCACGGTGCTCTCGTCGGGAACGACGTAGGGGCTGTAGCCACCCTTCACCTGGCCAAAGGTGACTGTCGACACGCCCAGTTCCTCGTCGTGGGGGAGTGCCTGGACGCCCAGGCGGACGGAGCGAATTGCCTCGGCCATGCCGGCGATGGCATCCGCTCCCTCCCAGGGGGTGCTGGCGTGTGCCGTGATGCCGTGGATGGTCAGCTCAAACCAGGTGCGGCCCTTGTGGGCCATGCGGATGGCGCCACCCGTGGGCTCGTTGTCCATGATCCAGCCCTCGGTTCCCAGCCAGTCGGCCTTGATGGCAGCCTCCGAGCCTCGCATGATGTCCTCCTCGTCCACGGTGCAGACGACGGCAAGAGAGCGCGTTGGCAGCTGGCCGCGCCGGGCGACCTCGTCGAGCGCGTTGCCAAAGGCCAACATTGCACAGGCCAGTCCGCCCTTCATGTCGCAGGACCCGCGACCATAGAGGCGTCCGTCGCGGATCTGGGCATCCAAGGGGTCGATGTCCTCGCTCCAGTCATCGCCGAGGACGACCGTATCCATGTGGCAGAGGTAGGTGAGGCCGGCAGGATGGACGGGGGAGTCGGGCTCCACGGCTGAGCTGTGAATCATGGCCCTCAGGCAACGGCGACCGGGCATGACCTCCAGCTCCTCCAGACTGACGGCCGAGGAAAGAAGGTCTTGCGCAGACTCCACGACGCCCGGTAGCTCGGCCGCTTGGTCGATGCGCCTCTGGAACCAGTCTTTTACGAAGCGCTCAATCTGGTCCTCGTAGGCTCCCGGGTCCGTGCTCTCGATGCGTACGAGTTGGGCCAGGAGCTCCGCTTCCTCGGTGATCTCCGTGCTGCCAGTCGTCGATGTTGCCATGCTCGGCGTTCCTTTCTTCCGCTGAAAATAGGGGCCGCCGCTATCGGTGCGCGGCGACCCCTGTGACGTGCGTCTATGTGAGGTCGCGATTGGCGACCTTTTGGCTATGAGGCCTTCTTTTGGGCCTCTGCTTGGGCCTTTGCCTCGTCGATGTAGCTGTAGAGGGTGTACTTGGAGATGCTAAAGTAGGTGCAGACCTTCTGGCCCGACTTGGTGATCAGGAAGGCGCCGGCGTCGTTGAGGAAGCCGATGGCCTTGACCTTGTCCTCCTTGGTCATCATGGGGACGGGCTTGCCCACGAGCTTGACGCTCTGGTTGATCAGCTCGTCCAAGAGCTGTGTCACACTCTGGGTGATGGGCTCGGGCTCCACGGAGGGGCTGTCCTTGACCGAGACCAGGCTGGTCAGTTCGTGCTGGGCCGCCACGAGCATGGTGATGTCGTAGTTGATGGCAAAGATACCAACGACTTCGTTTGCCTCGTCGCGAATAAAGATGGTCGAGGACTTGAGCACACGGCCGTCTTCGGTCTTGGTCAGGTAAGAGAGGCGGTCGCGAAGGGGATTGTTGTCCCTGTCACGTAGTGCCTCGAGGACGACATGCGAGGGGCCGTCTCCCATCTTTCGGCCGGATACCTGGCCGTTCTCGATGATCACGATGGTGTGATCGGGGTCCTTGGTTGTCAGGTCATGAACGACGACCTCACAGTTGGGGCCAAATTGGGCGGCCACGCCGTGGGCAAGCCGCTTACAGAAGTCGATGTACTGGGGTTTCATCGCTTTGCCTCTTTTTGTGTGGTCTGAAAACATAATCAATAAATTCTTTCTGATACATAAGATACACGTTCACCAAATAAAACTTTTTTAGCCCTATCTATTTGTAAGTAATTTTCCTGTCAACGGTAGTTGCCTGGTAGCGTTTGGGCTCGCGCGGGAGGATCAATCGCGGGATTTGCCTGCGAGATGATTCGTTCGCGTGGGGGGTGTTCCTGGAGCTGGCCGGCCGCGTGGGATTGGCTCCTGGAGTTGGGCGGCCGCGTGGGATTGGTCCCTGGAGCTGGGCGGCTGCGTGGGATTTGTCCCTGGAGCTGGCCGGCCGCGTGGGAATCGCCCCTGGGGGGCGTGGCAATCGTCTCTGGAATCCCTCCCCCCAGCGTAGGTTTGGCCTCTGGAGCTGGCCGGCCGTGGAATTTGCCTCTGGAGGGCGTGGGATTGACCTCTGGAGTTGTTCGACCGTGGGAATCGCCTCTGGGGGGCGTGGGATTTGCCTCCTTTGCGGGCCGCCGCCAACAGCAGAGGCGAATCCCACGGTCAAGAAAAACAGACACCCCATCTGACCTGCGGTTCCTCAAATCACCCTTGTGGGATTTGCCTCTGGAGCTGTTCTTCCGTGGGAATCGCCCCTGGAGCCCATCGGGCAAGAAAAATCGGAGGTCATCCCGTACAGTCGATGCCAGCGCGGGCCGACCCGTCCCAAGCGACCCCCCGCCGCGGGCCGACCCGTCCCAAGCGACCCCCCGCCGCGGGCCGACCCGTCCCAAGCGACCCCCCGCCGCGGGCCGCCCCGTCCGAAGCGACCTCGACGCATCACACCGCCTACTGCCGCCTCGCGCTCTCGCGTCCAGTCAACCAGGCCAAACTTGCTACAAGCCGTTGCTATGTGTCCGATAAGTTTCCATATACACAACGCGCTGGAACGTCTTCAGCTACCGTCTGCCATTGAACCTAACAAACGTTTAGTTTTAATACCTATATTTTTGTTAGAGATTTATTTCGGGCGTTCGTGGGTGAGGGAGCCTCGAAGCCCCCTGTGGTAAGAGAGGACCACAGGTTCTTCCTATTGTATCTGGCCGTAGCTGATCTGCGGCACCTAGGGAGGTATGAACCATGCGTATTGTTGCAAACGGCCGCGTTGTCACCCAGGATGACCTACACCCCTTCTATGAGGACGGTGCCGTACTCATCGACGGCGAGAAGATCGTCGAGGTCGGCGACCGCGCAGCCATCGAGGCAGCGCACCCTGATGCCGAGTTCATAGATGCCCATGGCGGCGTCATCATGCCCGGCCTGATCAACTGCCACACCCACATCTACTCGGGTCTGGCTCGCGGCCTGTCCATCAAGGGCTGCGACCCCCACAACTTCCTGGAGAACCTCGAGCAGCAGTGGTTTGCCATCGACAACAAGCTTTATATGGATGGCACCCGTGCCTGCGCCTATGCCACGATTCTTGAGTCCCTGCGCGACGGCGTGACCACGATCTTTGACCACCATGCCTCCTATGCCGAGGTTCCCGGCAGCCTCTTTGCCATCAAGGACATCACCGAGGACCTGGGCATCCGTGCCAACCTCTGCTATGAGGTCTCCGACCGCAACGGCGAGGAGAAGCGCGACCAGGCAATCAAGGAGAACGCCGACTTCGCCAAGTGGGCTTCCACCCAGGATGACGGCATGATTGCCGCAATGTTCGGCGGCCACGCCACCTTCACCCTGTCTGACGAGACCATGGACAAGATGGCCGAGGCCAACAACGGCCTGACCGGCTTCCACATCCACGTGTGTGAGGGCATGAACGACGTCTACGACTCCATGGAGAATCACGCCGGCATGCGTCCCGTCGAGCGTCTGCTCCAGCACGGCCTCCTCGGTCCCGACACCATGCTGGGCCACTGCATCCACATCACTCCCGACGAGATGAACATCATCAAGGAGCAGGGCACCAGCATCGTCAACAACCCCGGCTCCAACATGAACAACGCAGTGGGCTGCGCGCCCGTCCTGGAGTTCATGCGTCGCGGCATCCCCGTCTGCATGGGCACCGATGCCTACACGCACGACATGTTCGAGTCCCTGAAGACCTTCATCCTCATCCAGCGCCACAACACGGCAATGCCCAACGTTGCCTGGGGCGAGGACTTCCAGATGCTCTTCAAGAACAACGCCGCCATGGCTTCCAAGTACTTCAAGCGCGACCTGGGCGTCCTGCGTCCCGGCGCCGCCGCAGACGTCGTGGTCTTTGATTACCCGACCTTCACGCCCTTCCTGCCCGAGAACGTCCAGGGCCACATGCTCTTTGGCTTCCAGGGACGTTCCTGCCGCACCACGATCGTGAACGGCAAGGTCCTCTACAAGGACCGCGAGTTCGTCGCCTTCGACGAGGACCGCATCAATGCCTTCTGCATCGAGCAGGCCAAGAAGCTCTGGGGCGACCTCAACGACCGCGTCTACTAATTTCCCTTGGATTTGACGCCAGGGACCTCGGGATCAGGGGGATTCCGGGGTCCGTGGCGTAGTCATAGTTTTTACGAAGGCGTCGCCCGCGGACGCACTAAATGCGGGGGTCATACACATAAAGCTTCATTGCCAAGGAGAGGAAAAAACAATGAGCGACATTATGCGACCCATAGCCTTCGGTCATCTGATGAGCTGGATCTTGGAGGAGTACCGTACCCAGAAGACGATCTTTGGTACGCGCACCCCCGTCAAGCTCGCCGGCAAGTCCGCTCGCCCCATCTTCGACGAGAAGATCGAGACGCCCTTCGGCCCTGCCGCTGGCCCCAACTCCCAGCTTGCCCAGAACATCATCACCTCGTACGTCAACGGCGCTCGCTTCTTTGAGCTCAAGACCGTACAGGTCATGGATGGCGCTGAGCTGTCCGCAGCAGTGAACAAGCCCTGCATCCTCGCATCTGACGAGGGCTATAACTGCGAGTGGTCTACCGAGCTGGAGGTCCCGCAGGCACGCGACGAGTACATCAAGGCCTGGGTGGCCTGCAAGCTCCTGGCAAAGGAGTTCGGCCTGGGCGATCCCGACGGCTTCGTCTTCAACATGTCCGTTGGCTATGACCTTGCCGGCATCAAGACCCCCAAGGTCGACGGCTACATCAACGACATGATGGATGCCTCCAAGACCGAGGCCTTCCAGTCCGCCATCAAGTGGGCAAAGAACAACCTGGACAAGTTCGAGCACGTGGACGAGGCCTTCGTGGACTCCATCAGCCCCAACGTCTCCAACTCCATCACCGAGTCCACCCTGCACGGTTGCCCCCCGCAGGAGATCGAGGCCATCGCCTCCCACCTCATCAGCGAGAAGGGCCTCAACACCTACGTCAAGTGCAACCCCACCCTGCTGGGCTATGACTTCGCCCGCAAGACCCTGGACTCCCTGGGCTTCGACTATATCGCCTTCGACGATCACCACTTCCTCGAGGACCTGCAGTGGGAGGACGCCGTTCCCATGTTCGAGCGCCTGATCGCCATGGCCAAGGAGCACGGCGTTGAGTTTGGCGTCAAGCTGACCAACACCTTCCCCGTGGACGTCACCCGCTCCGAGCTCCCCAGCGAGGAGATGTACATGTCCGGCCGCTCCCTGTGGCCCCTTACCACGAGCCTGGCAAAGCGCATCAGCCAGCAGTTCGACGGCAAGCTCCGCATCTCCTACTCCGGTGGCGCTGACGCCCGCAACATCCGTGGCCTCGTGGATGCTGGCATCTGGCCTGTGACCATGGCCACGACTGTCCTGAAGCCCGGTGGCTACCAGCGCTTTGCCCAGGTCGCAGAGGCCCTTTCCGGCATCGACGACAAGCCCTTCTCCGGTGTGGACGTGGCAAAGGTCGACGCCCTGGTCAAGGACGCCCTGGAGGGCAACTGCTATCGCAAGCCCATTAAGCCCACGCCCGACCGCCATGTTCGCGGCGCCCTGCCCCTGACGGACTGCTTCATCTCGCCCTGCCGCGATGACTGCCCCATCCACCAGGACATCCCCGCATACCTGCGCCTGGAGGCCGAGGGCCGTCACGCCGACGCCCTCAAGGTCATCCTCGAGCGTAATGCCCTGCCCTTCATCACCGGCACCATCTGTCCCCACACCTGCGGCAATGGCTGCATGCGCAACTACTACGAGGACTCCGTCCACATTCGCGATTTCAAGCTCCAGGCTGCCCAGCAGGGCTTCGATGAGGTCCTACCCCAGCTCAAGGCCCGTGGCAAGGTCGACGGCGTGAAGGTTGCCGTCGTTGGTGCTGGCCCCGCTGGCCTGGCTGTCGCATCCTTCCTGTCTCGTGCCGGCGTTCAGGTGGACGTGCTCGAGCGCACCCAGAAGCTGGGCGGCGTCGTGCGCCACGTGATTCCTGGCTTCCGTATCTCCGACGAGGCCATCGACCACGATGTCGAGCTCTGCCGTGCCTATGGCGCAAACTTCAAGATGGGCGTCGAGGTCAAGGACGTTCGCGAGCTTCTGTCCCAGGGCTACACCGACGTCGTGGTTGCCGTTGGCGCCTGGGCACCCGGTCGCGCCGTTCTCGAGGAGGGCGAGTCCCTGGACGCCCTGGAGTTCCTGCGTGACTTTAAGAACGATCCCGCTTCCGTGAAGCTGGGCACCGACGTCGTCGTCGTCGGTGGCGGCAATACCGCAATGGATGTCGCTCGTGCCGCAAAGCGCGTGCCTGGCGTCAAGAACGTCCGTCTGGTCTATCGTCGTACCCAGCGCTACATGCCCGCCGACGAGGAGGAGCTGCAGCTCGCCGAGGACGAGGGCGTCGAGTTCATGGAGCTCCTGGCCCCCAAGACCCTGGCTGACGGTCAGCTGACCTGCGACGTCATGAAGCTTGGCGCTCCTGACGAGTCCGGTCGCCGTCGTCCCGAGCCTACGGGCGAGACCCGGCTCGTTCCCGCAACTGCGGTCATCGCCGCAGTTGGCGAGCGTATCGAGAGCACCCTCTTTGACGCCAGCCAGATCGAGCTGGACGCAAAGGGTCGTCCTGTCGTGGATGCCAACCTCCAGACCAAGCTTGCTCACGTGTACGCAGTGGGCGACTCCCGCCGTGGCCCCGCCACGGTGGTCAAGGGCATCGCCGACGCCGCTCTGGTGACCGTCGCCATCACTGGCACCAACTTCAACGGCCAGGTGGAGGCCAACGTCGACCCCGACTACCAGAAGCCTCTGGCAAAGCGTGGCATCCTGGAGTCCGAGCTTGACTCCCTCAAGAACACCCGCTGCCTGGGCTGCGCCACTGTCTGCGAGACCTGCTGCGAGGTCTGCCCCAACCGCGCCAACGTTGCCGTGGAGGTCCCCGGCATGCGTCAGCGCCAGGTCATCCATGTGGATGGCATGTGCAACGAGTGCGGCAACTGCGCCGTCTTCTGCCCCTACACCGAGGGTCGCCCCTACAAGGACAAGCTCACGGTCTTCTGGAGCCAGGAGGACTTCGACAACTCCACCAATGCAGGCTTCCTGCCCGTCGAGGGCGGTATGCTGGTGCGCCTGGGCGAGACCAGCAAGGTCTACGACGTTGACGACGCCGCCTGCGGCCTGCCCGAGGATGTCCGCAAGACCATCGTTGCCGTGCGTGACAACTACAGCTACCTGCTGAAGAAGTAAGGACAAGTCTTTATTGGTACAGCCTCGCCCTGGGCGCCCAGACGAGCTTTGTCTGGGCGCCCAGGGGAGTGGCGGCAAGGTCGCCCTTCCCAGCGAGGATATACGGGGGTATTTCCATGGCACGTAGAATCAAGAGAGTCGCTGTCGTGAGGTGCGCGGGTGGCCCCGCTCCAGATGACCGCTGCGAGTATGGCTGCCTGGGCTGTGGCGCCTGCGTGGACGTCTGCCGTAAGGATGCCGTCAAGCTGAACCAGAACGGCGTTGCCCAGGTCAACAGAGACAACTGCATGGGCTGCGGCCTCTGCGCCAAGGCCTGCCCACAGGGCATCATCGACCTGGTCCCGCGCGACCAGCGCATCCTGGAGCTCTGTTCCAACCATGACGCTGGCGCTACCGCCCGCAAGGATTGCCACGCCAGCTGCATAGCATGCGGTGCCTGCGAGCGCGTCTGCACGTGCGACGGCATTCACGTGAGCGACAACCTCGCTCGTATCAACCTGGAAAACTGCATCTCGTGCGGGATGTGTGCGAGCAAGTGCCCGCGCGGTGTCATTCACGACGTCTACGGCATCATCGCCGCTGGTCTCTAGGGAGGGAGGCACAATGGGCAAATACACTTTCACCGTCAACGGCGAGGAAGTATCTACTGACGAGAACAAGTCGCTCCTGCGCTTCCTCCGTGACGACCTGCATCTGACCTCCGTCAAAGACGGCTGCTCAGAGGGTGCCTGCGGCACCTGCACCGTCGTCATCGACGGCATCGCCACCAAGGGCTGCGTCATGTCCACCAAGCTGGCGCAGGGCAAGGTCATCGAGACCGTCGAGGGTCTGTCCGACGCCGAGAAGGAGGCCTTCGTCTACGCCTTCGGTGCCGTTGGCGCGGTCCAGTGCGGCTTCTGCATCCCTGGCATGGTCATGAGCGGTGCGGCCCTGGTCCGTCGCAACCCCGATCCCTCCGAGGACGAGGTAAAGTACGCCATTCGCGGCAACGTCTGCCGTTGCACCGGCTACAAGAAGATCATCGAGGGCATCCAGCTGGCCGCCGCCGTCCTGCGAGGCGACGCCCAGATCGACGAGTCCCTGGAGCGCGGCGACGACTACGGTGTGGGCAAGCGTGCCTTCCGTGCTGACGTTCGCCGCAAGGTCTTGGGCTACGGAAAGTACCCCGACGACCTCAACGAGACCGACTTCCCCAATCTGGCCTACGGCTCCTGCGTGCGCTCCCCGCATGCCCGCGCCCGCGTGGTGTCCATCGACACCTCCAAGGCGGAGGCCCTGCCCGGCGTCCTGGGTGTCCTTACCGCAAGGGACGTACCCGTCAACCAGGTGGGTCACCTCATCCGCGATTGGGACGTCTTCATTGCCGAGGGTGACATCACCCGCTGCGTGGGCGATGCTATCTGCATGGTCGTTGCCGAGGACGAGAAGACCCTGGCAAAGGCAAAGAAGCTCGTCAAGGTCGAATACGAGGTCCTGAAGCCTGTCACCAACATCGACGAGGCAAAGGCTCCCGATGCCCCCATCATCCACGAGAGCTTCAACGCCTTTGGCAATCACGTGGTCCTCAAGGACAACGTCTGCCAGAGCCGTCACGTCACCCGCGGCAACGCCGCGGAGGCCCTAAAGCGCTCTGCCCACGTGGTCACAAAGACCTTCGAGACACCCTTCACCGAGCATGCCTTCCTGGAGCCCGAGTGCGCCGTGGCCGAGCCCTACAAGAACGGCGTGAAGATCTACTCCACCGACCAGGGCGCCTACGACACGCGCCAGGAGGTCGCCCATATGTTTGGCTGGGACGACGAGAAGGACCGTGTCGTCGTGCAGACCATGCTGGTCGGCGGTGGCTTTGGTGGCAAGGAGGACGTGACCGTCCAGCACATCAGCGCCCTGGCCGCCTACATCTACAAGCGCCCCATCAAGTGCAAGTTCACCCGTCAGGAGTCCCTGAACTTCCACCCCAAGCGTCACTACATGCGCGGCACCTTCACGTTGGGCTGCGACGAGGAGGGCAAGTTCACCGCCCTGGACTGCGAGATCAACTTTGACACCGGCGCCTATGCCAGCCTCTGTGGCCCCGTCCTGGAGCGCGCCTGCACCCACGCCGTCGGTCCCTATACGTACCAGAACACCGACATTCGCGGCTTTGGCTACTACACCAACAACCCTCCTGCGGGTGCCTTCCGCGGCTTCGGCGTATGCCAGAGCCAGTTTGCCCTGGAGTGCCTGGTTGACCTCCTGGCCGACGAGGTGGGCATCTCTCCCTGGGAGATTCGCTACAAGAACGCTATCGAGCCTGGCGAGCCCCTGCCCAACGGACAGATTGCCGACGTCTCCACGGCGCTCAAGGAGACCCTCCTTGCCGTCAAGGACGAGTACGAGAAGAACGCCGACCACGCCGGCCTGTCCTGCGCCATGAAGAACGCGGGCGTTGGCGTTGGCCTGCCTGATGCCGGTCGCGCAAACATCAAGGTGGAGAACGGCATCGCTGTTATCTACTCCGCCACCTCCGACATCGGCCAGGGTTGCAACACGATTTTCCAGCAGGACGTGGCCGAGGCCACGGGCCTGCCCAAGAGCGCCATCGAGAACGGCGAGTGCTCCACCGAGGCAGCCCCCGACTCTGGTACCACCTCTGGTTCCCGCCAGACCGTCATCACCGGCGAGGCAGTACGTGGTGCAGCCTTCCTCCTGCGCGATGCCATGTTGGCCGTCGAGGCAGGCAGGCCCATTCCCGACGCACCCGTGTGCGCACACGGTGACGGCAAGACCGTCGAGTACGACGACGACAAGCCCTATGTGGACACCCATGCCGACGACCTCGAGGCCGGACACGGTGTCTATCCCAAGGACCCCGTTGCCGCGCTCGAGGCGCTGGAGGGTCACGAGTTCCGCTACGTCTACTTCGAGCCCACCGACAAGCTGGGTGCCGATAAGCCCAACCCAAAGAGCCATGTTTGCTACGGCTATTCCACCACCCTCGTGGTGCTGGACAAGGACCGCAAGATTTCCGAAATCTGGGCCGCACACGACTCGGGCAAGGTCGTGAACCCCATCGCCATCCAGGGCCAGATCGAGGGCGGCGTTCTGATGAGCATGGGCTACGCCCTGACTGAGGACTTCCCCCTCAAGGACGGCGTACCTCAGGTAAAGTACGGCACCCTGGGCCTTCTGCGTGCCACGCAGATTCCCAATATCCACGCTACCTATGTGGAGAAGAACCATCTGCTGCCAGTGGCATACGGCGGCAAGGGCATCGGCGAGATTGCGACGATCGGCACTGCTCCCGCAATTCAGAATGCCTACCACCGCGTGGACGGCGTTCTGAGAACCAAGCTTCCCCTGGAAGGTACACCCTACAGCCACAAGGCATAAGGTGCGCAAATAGGTGGTTAGCACTGAAAGAA
The DNA here is from genome assembly GCA_900316105.1 of uncultured Olsenella sp. GTDB lineage: Bacteria > Actinomycetota > Coriobacteriia > Coriobacteriales > Atopobiaceae > Olsenella_F. The sequence goes on along the minus strand of ONBR01000013.1, from coordinate 20,877 downwards.
GTCGGGCAAGCAACGGAGTCGTTGCCGTTCGCTTACAAATTGGTAGGCATCAAAAAAATTTGCTTTGTCTTCTCCATAGTGGGAACTAGCATTCAAATCACTTGATACCTAGGTCTTTACAGCTTGCGGCACACTCGAGATAAGGAGACGCCAATCATCATCAACTGCTGGTTTACGACTCAAATCTCAGGAAGGATGTCACATGACAGAATTAATGCGAATGGAGGGAATTAGCAAGCGCTTCGGCTCCTTCTATGCGAACCGGAACGTCTCGCTGGATGTCCAAGCGGGCGAGGTCCATACCCTGCTCGGCGAGAACGGCGCTGGCAAGTCCACCCTCATGAACATTCTCATTGGCCTCTACCAGCCGACGGAGGGCAAGGTCTTCATCCGCGGCGAGGAAGTCCACATCACCTCGCCTGGCGTCGCCGTCTCGCACGGCATCGGCATGGTGCACCAGCACTTCATGCTTATCGACGCCATGACCGGTCTGGAGAACATCATCCTCGGCGACAAGCGTCACAACTCTCCCAAGCTCCAGCTGGCAGAGGACCGCAAGACGGTCGAGGAGCTCATGGACCGTTATGGCCTGGAAATCGACCTGGACGAGCGCGTGAGCGACATGTCGATCGGCATGCAGCAGCGCGTCGAGATCCTCAAGGTTCTCTTCCGTGGTGCCGACCTGCTGATCTTGGACGAGCCTACCGCCGTCCTGACGGACCTGGAGGTCCAGGGCCTCTTTGACATCATGCATTCCCTCACCGACGAGGGCAAGGGCGTCATATTCATTTCGCACAAGATGCGCGAGGTCATGCAGATCTCCGACCGCGTGACCGTCCTGCGTCGTGGCGAGCTGGTGGACACGGTAAAGATTGCCGACACCACCGAGCAGGAGCTGGCCGACCTGATGATCGGTCAGAAGTTCACCGAGAACACCTACAAGAAGGTCAAGGTGGAGGAGAACCCCGTCCTGACTCTCAACCACGTGTCCTATCACCCCGAGGTCAAGCACGGTGGCCTCAAGGACGTGACCCTGACCCTGCACAAGGGCGAGGTACTTGGCGTCGCCGGCATCGACGGCAACGGCCAGTCTCCCCTGGCCCAGGTGGTCACCGGTCTGATTCAGCCCGAGTCCGGCGAGGTCATCGGCCCCAACGGTCAGAAGGTTGCCCTCTTCTCGCCCCAGGAGTTCATTGACGCCGGCGTTGGCAACATTCCCGAGGACCGCAACAAGATGGGCCTCGTTGGCGACATGACCATCGCCGAGAACCTGGTCCTCAAGCAGACCACCTCCGACCGCTTCTCCAAGGGTCACGGTGCCTGGCTCAAGATGGACGCCATCGAGGAGTTTGCTGACAAGCTCCGCGAGGAGAACGACATTCGCTGCACCTCCGTCCACCAGACGGCACGTAGCCTATCCGGCGGCAACCAGCAGAAGGTCATCCTGGCCCGTGAGCTCGACAGCCACCCCGAGATGCTCGTGGCGGTCTATCCCACCCGTGGTCTGGACATCGGCGCCACCGGCTTCGTGCATGACCAGATCATTGCCCAGCGTGACGCTGGCTGCTCGGTCCTGCTCATCTCTGCGGACTTCGACGAGGTCCTAAAGCTCTCGGACCGCATCGTCGTTCTCTTCGAGGGTCAGATTATGGGTACCTATCCTGGCGCGAATCCTCCCATCAAGGAGATTTCGCTGGCCATGGCAGGAAAGTAAGGAGGGAGGAACCGTGGCAAAGAAGAGTCTTGATCCCGAGGCCAAACGTGAGCAAACGCTTACGATCCTCACGCCCATCGTCTCGGTCATCCTTGCACTAATCATCGGAGCCATCATCATCGCGGCTCTGGGCAAGAACCCCATTCAGGGCTATGGAGCCATGCTTGCGGGCTCCCTGGGCGGTCCCTCAAAGATCGCATCTACGCTGGAGCGCGCCTGCCCGCTGATCTTCACCGGCCTGTGCGCTGTCTTCGCCTACAAGTGCGGCGTCTTCAACCTGGGCGGAGAAGGCCAGTTCATCATGGGTGCCTGCGCCTGCGCATACACCATGTTCGGCCTGCATCTCCAGGGTCCCCTGGGCCCGCTCATCGGCCTCATCGCCGGTATCATCGTCGGTGGCATCTGGGGCCTGCTTCCGGGCATCCTAAAGATCACCCGTGGCCTCAACGAGATGATCACCACGATCATGTTCAACTACATCGCCCAGTACTTCATGGAGTTCGTTTACAAGAACGTCTTCTCGGATAACGGCCTGCCCAAGACCGTGGCCGTGCCCAAGAGTGCCCGTCTTCCCGAGATTGCCGGCACCCACATCGGCGTTCTGCTCGCCATCCTGCTGTCATTCTTCCTCTGGTACGTTATCTTCCGCACCTCCTTTGGTTTCAAGATTCGCGCCGTGGGCATGAACTCCGTCGCCTCCAAGGTTGCCGGCTATCCTGTCCGCAAGCTCATGCTCCTTGCCTTCATCATCTCTGGCGCCATCGCCGGCATGGGCGGTTCCATCGAGCTCATGGGCAAGGCACCCTATCGTCTGGCTGAGGGCTTCGGATCGGGCTTTGGTTTCGACGGCGTCGCAATCGCCCTGATTGCACAGCTGAACCCCGTTGCCGCACTGGTCGTCGCCATTCTCTTTGGCATCCTGTCCACTGGTGGCACCATGATGCAGTCGGTCATCGGCGTCCCCACGGCAATCGTGGAGATTATCCGCGGCCTGATCATCATCTTTGCAATCGCTGGTATGGCAGCCATCAAGATGCCCAAGATCAAGGCATTCTTTGAGTCCAAGTTCCAGGGTAAGTCCAGAAAGAAGGACGCCGCGCCCTCAGATGGTTCGGCTAAGAAAACGGAGGTGACCGCATAATGGATTTCGCAGCATCGCTTCCTACGATTCTCAACGCAATGACCCTGAGCGCCGTGCCCATTCTGCTGGCAGCTTTGGGCGAGGTCTTCTCTGAGCGCGCCGGTCTGGTCAACATCGGCCTCGAGGGCGTCATGGCAGTGGGTGCCTTCGTCGCCTTTGCAGTGGGCAAGGCAACGGGCAACCTCTGGCTTGGTCTTCTGATGGGCATGCTTGCAGGCGTGATCATAAACATGATTTATGGCTTCTGCACCATCAACCTCTGCAGTGACCAGGTTGTCACGGGCATGGCCATCAACGTGCTCGCACCCGCAATCGCACTCTTTGGCTACAACATGTTCGTCGGCTCCAACCCTGACAACGCAACCAGCGTCGTCATGGACCATCTGGCAATCCCCGGCCTCTCGGCGATACCCCTGTTGGGTGACGCATTCTTCAACCAGCAGGCCCTGGCCTACCTGGCCTTCATCGCCGTGCCCATCATCATGTACTTCTTCAAGTACTTCCGTGCCGGACTCTCCTTCCGCTCCGTGGGCGAGAACCCCCAGGCGGCCGAGACCCTGGGCATCAACGTCATCCGCACAAAGTACGTTGCCTGCATCCTCTGTGGCATCTTCACCGCTGCCGGTGGCGCCTTCCTGTCCATCTGCACCACGCCCATCTACACCAACGGCATCGTCGCCGGCCGCGGCTTCATCGCCCTGGCAACGGTCATCTTTGGTCGTTGGAGTGCGCTGGGCGTCCTGGGTGCCAGCCTCCTCTTTGGCTTCTTCGACGGCGTGAACATTGCCCTGCAGGCTCAGTTCAACGCTGCGCCCACCATGTTCTTCAAGATGATCCCCTACGTCTTCACCATCGTGGCCCTGATCATCTTTGGCGCAAAGAACGCCGGCCCCAAGGCCAACGGTCAGCCCTACAACCGCGAGATGCGTTAGTCGAGCGGTATCAAGGGGTCGTGGCGTCCCCCGTACCTACACCCCCGTGGGGGACGCCACGGCTGTATTTTGCCTGATGCAACGCTGGGGAGTGAAAGCTTACCGCAAGGCGAATTGTTAGCAGCAAAGGCAAATTGTACGTACGCCGAGGCCTACTATTTGTAAGCAATCACGACAAAAGGCTAGGCTTCCGCTTTTGACTTGTAAGTATCTCTCAATGCTTGCTCGCGGGGAAAGGCCCCGTGGCATAGATACGCTGGAATGGGGACACGATTTGTCTCCAAGAGTGAAGGGGAAAGATTATGAGTGACATCATGCTTAACAGGCGTCAGGCCCTGAAGCTTGGTCTGAGCAGCGCTGCGATTCTGGCGCTGGCAGGCTGCGGTGGCAGCGGTGACTCCGGTTCGAGCGAGGGTGCCTCTGGCGAGAAGAAGGACAGCTACAAGGTCGCAATGATCATGTCCGGCACCATTACCGACGGTGGCTGGGACCAGGGCCACTACGAGTCTCTGAAGCGTGCGGTCGAGAAGCACAGCAAGTGGACCATCCTGGACCCCAAGGAGAACACCAAGGACGCAGACGCTGCCTCCGCAGCCCAGTCCTATGTTGACCAGGACGTCGACCTCATCATTGGCAACGGCAACCAGTTTGCCTCTACTTGGGCCGAGGTTGCGGCTTCCGCTGCTCAGGATCACCCCAACGTGCACTTCCTGATTACCAACACCGATCCCGAGTCCGAGATGACCGACTACGAGACCAAGGACAACGTCGAGACGGTCCTGCCTGACTTCAAGCAGACTGGTGCCCTGGCTGGTGTCGTCGCGGGTCTGATGACCAAGACCAAGTCCATCGGCTTCATCGCCGGCATGAAGCTGCCTTCTTCCAAGACCAAGTATGCTGCTTACCTGGCAGCTGCCCAGAAGGTCACCCCTGGCGTTACCGGCCAGTACAACCTCGAGGCTGGCTTCACGGATGCCTCCAAGGGTACCCAGCTGACCCAGGCTTGGATTTCTTCCAACAATGTCGACGTTATGTGGGGCGATGCCTCCGCAGTCGACAACGGCTCCCGTCAGGCACTCGAGTCCGCTGGCGCAGATACTCACTTTGACATCGCACAGCCCATCGACATCGCTGGTCCCGACCAGCCTACCGTCATCACTTCCACCGTTACCGACTGGAAGATTGACCAGGCCATGGAAGAGGTCGAGAAGGGCGAGTTCGGCGGTGGCAAGGTCATCACCGGTAACATGGAGAACGGTGGCGTTTCCCTGGGCAAGTTCTCTGACAAGGTTCCCCAGGACGTCCAGGACAAGGTCAAAGAGTACGCTGAGCAGATCAAGTCCAACAGCTTCCTGACCGACGACGAGGTCAAGAAGATCGCAGATTCCCTGTAAGTCTTTGCAGATAGTCTGACTCGGGCGCCGCATCTCTCCGTGGGGTGCGGCGTTTTTTGTTGTGCTGAGAACGGGTGCAATTACCCGCCTGTCCGTTATACTTTTCAAACCATAACGAAATGTAAGGTTACCTTACAAATAATATGCCGCTTGGTTTCAAAAAGAGCCCGTATGCGGAAGCATGACTTTCAGGAAGGGACGCTATCATATATTTTTGAAATCAAACCACTCCGAGTCACGTAGATGTGACCTGTCAGTTCAACCGCGTCTCGCCGCTGGTGCATAGCGCGGCCCCTTTCAGACAGTGTCGTTCAGAAATCGTCTGCGCATACCATGAGCGTGGACGCATAGGAGCACTGCAAAGTGTGGAAGGGGAGAGTATGAAAAAACTGAAAGAGGTGGGTAGGCCTCTCGTGCGTGTCGACGCGCACGATAAGGTGACCGGTCAGGCCATGTATACCGATGACCTTTGCCCCAAGCCTTGCCTCGACGCAAAGATCCTCCATGCAACCATCGGCAATGGTCGCGTCAAGTCCATCGATACCAGCGAGGCCCTGAAGGTCCCTGGCGTCGTGGCTGTCTTTACCTGCTTTGACGCGCCTAAGTTTACCTATCCCGTTGCGGGTCACCCCTGGTATGCCGACTCTCGCGCCGAGAAGCGCGACAAGGCTGACCGCCGCCTTCTGGATGACCGCGTCCGTATGTACGGCGACAACATCGCCGTCGTCGTCGGCGACGACACCGTGGCCTGCGACCGTGGCCTTCGTCGAATCAAGGTGGAGTACGAGGAGTACCCAGTCATCTATGACCCCAAGGAGTCCCTGGCAAACACCGAGCACCCCGTCCACGACGAGTGCCCCGACAACCTCGTGGCCCACAGTCTGGCCGTCACTCCCGAGGACAAGCTGGCGGAGTACGGCTACAAGACCGTCGATGACGCCCTGCATGACCCGAACTACAAGTACTATCACATCGAGGCCGAGTCCGCTGAACAGTCCCAGGTCCACATCGAGACCTGCGTCTCCTACTGCTACGAGGAGGCCGGAAAGATCGTCTGCGTCTCTTCCACGCAGATCCCGCACATCTGCCGTCGTATCATCGGCCAGGCCCTGGGTATTCCTTGGGGCAACGTCCGCGTGATCAAGCCCTACATCGGTGGCGGCTTCGGCACCAAGCAGGACATCCACTACGAGCCCCTCAATGCCTGGGTCTGCCAGCAGCTGGGTGGCCGTTGCGTTCGTATGGAGATCTCCCGTGAGGAGCTCTTCTATGCCACTTCTGGTCGTCAGCCCAAGTCCTTCGACATCGAGGCTTCCGTTGGCTCCGACATGAAGCTTCGTGCCCGCAAGATCATCGGCTACTCCAATACCGGCGCCTACGTGCACCATGGTCACGCCCTGGTGCTGAACTCCGTGAACTCCTTCCGTTGGCTCTATCACACCTGTGAGGTTGCCACCCACAGCGAGGCCTTCACGGTCTACACCAACGGTCCCCACACCGGTGCAATGCGTGCCTACGGCGTGCCCGAGGGCAACTGGGCGGCCGAGTGCCTGATGAGCGACATAGCTTACGACAACGGTTGGGATGGCGTCGAGTTCAGGCTCAAGAACGCCATCACCGATGACTTTGTGGATGAGTTCACGCCCAATGGTGTCATCGCTGCCCACACCTGCGACCTGCCCAAGTGCGTTGAGAAGGGCAAGGAGTACATTCACTGGGACGAGCTCAAGAAGAAGTATGCCAACGAGACTGGCCCCATCCGCCACGGCGTGGGCGTTGCCTTCTTCGTCTACAAGACGGCCGTCGCGCCCTTCGCCCTCGAGACCTCTTCTGCCCAGATCACCCTCCTGCAGGACGGTAGCTTCCAGCTGCAGATGGGCGCAACCGAGATTGGCCAGGGCGCCGATACGGTCTTCTCCCAGATTGCCGCCGAGGCACTGGGCGTCCGCACCGAGCAGATTCATGTGACTTCCAGGCAGGATACCGACGTCACGCCCTACGACCCCGGTGCATATGCCTCCCGTCAGACCTACGTCTCTGGTTCCGCCTGCAAGAAGGCCGGCCTTGTCCTGCGCAAGAAGATCCTGGACTTCGCAAAGAGGATCTATCCCAACTCTCAGGGCGAGCTGGACCTTGTGGACGACAAGATCTACGACTGCGTGGGCAACGTCGTCTGCAAGCTGCCTACCCTGGCTCTGGAGGCCTACTATAACACCGAGTCCAACGACCAGCTGTCTGCCCATGAGACCGTCAACATCCACACCAACGCCCTCTGCATGGGCTGCACCTTCGCGGACATCACGGTCGACATGCCCCTGGCAAAGGTGACGGTCAACCACATCATCAACGTCCAGGACAACGGCACCCTGATCAACCCCAAGACCTGCGAGCAGCAGGTGCACGGCGGCATGGCCCAGTCCATCGGCTACGGCCTCTTCGAGGAGGTCGAGATCGACCCCAAGACCGGCCGAGTCCGCAACAACAGCCTGCTGGACTACAAGATTCCGACCACCATGGACGTGCCTGACCTCAAGGCCGACTTCGTCCAGAACTACGAGCCCACGGCACCCTATGGCAACAAGGCCGTCGGCGAGACGCCCATCATCTCTGCGGCATCCGCCATCCGTGACGCCATCCTGGATGCCACTGGCGTGAAGTTCTACCACGAGCCGATGACCCCTCAGCGTCTCTTCGAGGGCTTCAAGAAGGAGGGCCTCATCTAATGTACGATATCGAATCCCTGTACGAGCCCACGAGCGTCGAGGACGCCGCACGTGCGCTCGCCGAAGACCCCAAGGCCATGGTCATTGCCGGCGGAACCGACGTCCTGGTCAAGCTCCGCGATGGCAAGCTGGGCGAGGCTGCCCACCTGGTGTCCGTCCACGAGCTGCGCGACGAGCTCTCTGGCGTAAAGCTGGCGGATGACGGCACCGTGGAGATCGGCCCCACCACGGTCTTCCACTCCATCACCACCGACCCCATCATCAAGCAGACGGTGCCCACCCTGGGCGATGCCTGCGACACCCCTGGCGGTCCCCAGCTCCGTGTAGCCGGCACCATCGGTGGCAACATCTGCAACGCTGCCACATCTGCAGACTCCGCCTCCACGCTCTTCGCTTACGGCGCCCTTCTCGATGTGGTGAGCGCCCGCGGAAAGAGAACCATCCCCATCGAGGAGTGGTACACCGGCCCCGGCAAGTCCGTCCGCGAGCGTGACGAGATCCTGGTCAAGATTCGCATCCCCAAGGACCACTACGAGGGCTTCACTGGCCACTACTTCAAGTACGGCAAGCGCCGTGCCCTGGAGATCGCGACCATGGGCTGCTGCTGCCTGGTCAAGCTCAGCGAGGACAAGAAGACCATCGACGACATCCGCCTGGCCTTCGGCGTAGCTGCCCCCACTCCCATGCGCGCCGTCAACGCCGAGGCCGCAGTCCGCGGCCTGCCCGTTGCCGAGGCCGCCGAGAAGATCGGCGAGCTGGCCCAGCAGGATACCCACCCGCGCAACAGCTGGCGTGCATCCAAGGACTTCCGCCTGCAGCTCATCAAGATTATGTCCGAGCGCTCTCTGATCGAGGCAGCTCGCAAGGGAGGAGCCGATATCTAATGGACATGAGGATTCTCAAGTGCACCCTCAACGGCAGGGAAGTGCAGGTGGGCTATGACCCCCGCGAGTCCCTGCTGGACACCCTGCGCAACCGCCTGCATATGACCAGCGTCAAGCGCGGTTGCGAGGTGGGCGAGTGCGGCGCCTGCACCGTCCTGATCGACGGCGTTGCCACCGACACCTGCCTCTACCTGACCGACTGGGCTCAGGGAAAGAGCATCGAGACCGTCGAGGGCCTCAAGGGACCCAACGGCGAGCTTGACCCTGTGCAGCAGGCCTATGTGGACGAGTTTGCCGTCCAGTGCGGCTTCTGCATCCCTGGCCTCATCATGAGCACCGAGGAGATCGTCCGCTCCGGCAAGCGCTACAGCCGCGACGAGCTTCGCAAGATGCTCAGTGGCCACCTCTGCCGTTGCACCGGCTACCAGGACGTCATGAACGCCGTGGAGAAGGCCGTTGACTGGTGCCTGGAACATCAGGACGAGTTTGCGGCCAAGGCCTAGGACCGAGCAGCAAGCACATAGTTTTTAGCGAGAGGGGACGTCGGCAAACGCTGGCGTCCCCTATCTGATCGATGGTTGTCTAATCGGGGGTAGCCCCCCATTTTGCACAGGATTCGTGCTAAATGGGGGGGCTACCCCCGATTAGACAACCCAGATGGGCAATACTCGTACACTACGGCCTGTATCTGGCCAATGTATCAATTTACTTTCAGACCTAAAAAATATTTAGTAGCAAAAACTAATTGACCGTTCATGGATGGATAGCAACCGCGCACCTCAATGCGGAGATAAAGAGATTACAGAACCATTACGGTGATAACCATCAAAAGCATGGAGCGACTGAAACAGCCTTCAAACAGGCGTCGCTCACGAGTTTCTTCACGTAAACACCGCATGGAAAGCTTGTCAGTTCAACTGGATCTACCGTATCTAGCCTCTTCAGACATTCGCCATGCAACGAAGACCGCGCTTTGCGCGGCATACGTGGTTTCTTCGGCGAAAGGAGAAGAAGGCAAAGGAATTCAGGAAACAGACTTAGGCAAGTACAGAACGTCCGGCCCACGATACGAGGCCAATATTTGACGGTCGCGATGGCATTCCCATAGCATGACGCGCCGTCAGCACCACAGTAAAAAGGAGTAAGCCCCATAGCGGGCAATGGAGCCCTTTTCTAGTAGGGAAGGGCAGGGAGGTGCTTTTTCAATTATGGAGGAGACTCTAGACAAGTTCTTCCACCTCAAGGAGCGTGGAACTTCTGTAAGAACCGAGCTGCTTGGCGGCCTGACCACCTTCGTCACGGTGGCCTACACCCTCGCCGTCAACCCCAGCGTCCTTTCCGCCGCAGGCATGGACTCCGGTGCAGTCTTCACGGCAACGGCACTCACGTCCTTCATCGGCTGCTGCCTGATGGGACTGCTGAGCAACTATCCCTTCATTCTGGCACCCAGCCTGGGCCTGAACGCGTACTTCTCCTACACGGTCGTCCTCGGCATGGGCTACAGCTGGCAGCTTGCTCTGGCTGCCGTCTTTGTGGAGGGCATCGTCTTCCTGATCGTCTCGGTCAGCAAGCTTCGCGACCTGATTATCAACGCCATTCCCCAGAGCCTGAAGCTCGCCATTACCGCTGGTATCGGCCTCTTCATCGCCCTGATCGGCCTCAAGGGCGCCGGCATCATCGTTTCCAATGACGCAACCCTGGTCGGCCTCTTCAACTTCCACAACAGCGTTGCCGAGGGCACTTTCCAGACCGCTGGCATCTCTGCCCTGCTCGCCCTCATCGGCATTGTCATCACCGGCATCTTCATGGCAAAGGACGTCAAGGGCTCCATCCTGGTCGGCATCCTCTGCACCTGGCTTCTGGGCATCGTCTGCCAGTTCGCAGGCATCTACGTTCCCGATCCCTCCGCTGGCTTCCAGAGCGTCCTGCCCAACTTCTCCAATGGCCTGAGCGTTCCTTCCATGGCTCCCACTGCCTTCCAGATGGACTTCTCTGACCTGGCTTCCGTCGGCTTCGTGACCGTCGTCTTCGCAATCCTGTTCACCTCGCTCTTCGACACCATCGGCACCCTCGTTGGCGCTGCCTCCAAGGCAAACCTGCTCGAGGAGGACGGCTCCCTCAAGAACTCCAAGGGCGCTCTTGTCGCACAGTCCCTGACCACCATGGTCGGCGCAGCCTTCGGCATCTCTCCCACCTGCGTCTCCGTCGAGTGTGCTTCCGGCATCACCGCTGGTGCCCGTACCGGCCTCTCCTCGGTCTTCGTTGGCCTGATGTTCCTGATTTCTCTGCTCCTGTCCCCGATCTTCCTGGCCATCCCCATGTTCGCCACCGCTCCCGCGCTGGTCGTGGTTGGCTTTTCGATGATGGGCGCTCTCTTCGGCGTTGACTTCAACGACATCACCGAGGGCATCCCCGCCTTCATCACCTGCATCTCCATGCCCTTTACCTACAGCATCGCCGAGGGCATCTACCTGGGCATCATCGCCTACGTGCTGATCAACACCCTCACCGGCAAGGAGAACCGCTCCAAGGTCAGCCCCATGATGTACGTCCTGGCAGTTCTGTTTGTTCTGAAATACTGCATGATGTAGTGGTTGTTCCCAATCGGGGTGCGTCGGCACCGTTGGCGCACCCCGAAGCCACCATCAATCTCAAGATTTTCTCTACGTCACCAGAGTTCTTTTATTACTGAATGCTGAATGGTTTGCGGTGCGCATACGATTTGCGCCGCTGTATAGGAGGTCTTTTCAATGAGCAACGAGAAGAAGTCTTTCGTCCTCAAGGGTGCTGTCTGCTACAACAAGTCCCTCAAGGAGTTCGACGCACGCAAGGATGCCTATGTGGTCTGCGTTGACGGCGTCTCCAAGGGTGTCTTCGACGAGCTGCCCGAGGAGTACAAGGGTCTGCCCCTCATCGACTGCTCCGGCAAGCTGATCGTTCCTGGTCTGAACGACATCCACGTTCACGCTCCCCAGTACGCCTTCCGTGGCATCGCCATGGACTTGGAGCTGCTGGACTGGCTCAACACCTACACCTTCCCCGAGGAGTCCAAGTATGCTGGCCTGGACTACGCTGGTGAGGCCTATGACTACTTCACCGACGACCTGAAGAAGTCCGCCACTACCCGTGCGGTCGTCTTTGGCACCCTGCACGTTCCTGCAACCAAGCTCCTCATGGACAAGCTTGAGGCCACTGGTCTGAAGACCTATGTCGGCAAGGTCAACATGGACCGCAATAACCCTGACTACCTGACCGACGGCGATTGCGAAAAGTCCCTGGCCGCCACCCGCGAGTGGCTAGACCTCGTCGAGGGCAACTACGAGAACACCCTGCCCATCATCACCCCTCGCTTCACCCCCTCCTGCACGGATGAGCTGATGGAGGGCCTGGGCAAGATTGCCGCCGAGCATCACCTGAACGTCCAGTCCCACCTCTCCGAGAACCTCTCCGAGATCGACTGGGTCAAGGGTCTCTGCCCCTGGAGCTCCTGCTACGGCCAGACCTACGAGCGCTTTGGCCTCCTCGGTGGCGATACCAAGACCATCATGGCCCACTGCAACTACAGCACGGACGAGGAGGTCGAGCTCATGCGCAAGCACGGCACCTACATCGCCCACTGCCCCCAGAGCAACGCCTACCTGTCCTCCGGCATCGCACCCATCCGTCACTACCTTGACCTTGACATGAACGTCGGCCTGGCTACGGACGTTGCTGGTGGCGCAAACCTGAGCATGTTCCGCGCTGTCTCTGACGCCGTGGCAGTCTCCAAGCTGCGTTGGCGCTGCGTCGACCAGGAGCTGGCTCCCCTGACCATCCAGGAGGCCTTCTATCTGGCAACCCTGGGCGGCGGCTCCTTCTTTGGCAAGGTCGGCAGTCTGGCCGAGGGCTATGACTTCGACGCCCTGGTCCTGGATGACTCCGGCATCCGCAGCCCCCGCGAGCTCACCGTCGAGCAGCGTCTGGAGCGCTTCTGCTACATGCAGGCCGAGGGCGGAAAGATCGCCCACAAGTTCGTGGCCGGCAGCCAGCTCTTCTAATCCGCCGCTTCCGCATGGGAAGATGACTGCGTTCGAATGCGCCGCTCCTCTTTCGGGGGGCGGCGTTTTTTGCGTGGGGGTGTGGCTGCGCGCTTCCGACCAAGTCGCGTCCAGCAAGTAGGGCTGCTTGCTACTCCTTGACCCAGGAGACCAGGATGGTGGAGTCGTCCTTGTGGATGTAGCCATGGGTTGCGGAGGAGGCGGTACCGGAATCAACCGAGTAACCCATCCGCTTGAGGTCCTTGACGAACTTGACCAGACGGGCGTTGTAGAAGTTCAGCAGGCGCATCTCCTGGATGGTGGAGAGGACATTCTGGTCACGCCCATAGATGATGTCGGCGATGGCGTCGGCCACCCTGACGTTGCTGTTGGCAAGGAGGTCGTTGTAGAAGGCGTTGCCCTCGCCGCCGTGGTCGGACTCTCCGGGAGCAAACTTCACAGTGAGGTCTGTCTTGCCGTACTTGGCATAGGTGATGATGCGGGAGGCAGTCTGGCCCTCGGCGTTCTTCATGGCCCAGGTCAGGGCTGCGTTGGCCAGGGTGTCGGCCTCGGCCTCCTCGCGGCCAGGGATCGCCTTCGATACCAACTCGCGGGCCTTGTCGGCAGAGATGAGTTCGGTCACGATAACGCTCCTCTTGCTCAGGTGATTTTCCGCTGATAGCGTAGCAATCTGCGATCCACCGCCCTTTCTGAAACAAAAAACGCACAGCTTGCTCGCCTCGTATGCCCGCTGGGGTGACCGAGCATGCCGCTGGCGGCTAGAGGGAAAGAAAACAAACAAACATTACGTAAGCCAAACTAAAATTTAGTCTGCTGTACGACAAGACGTGAGCTGTGGCCTCGTGTCAGGGGACCTTTCTCTAGGCACGCCCGCAAACTGCTTGCCGCCCAGTCAAGGGTTATCACAGGGTCGCCTTATCACGCGGGAATAAACTCGGATTCCCGTCGCTTGGGCCACCGGTTTGGAGCACACATGGCAACAAGAGGACCTATTGCATCACAAGCTGCATCCACCCAAGCAGACGAGACGGGGCTCTCTGCCGTCCTTTTTTCCCGCGAGGGACTTCCACCCATACGTGACCTCATACCCCTGTCCCTCCAGCACGTCCTGGCCAGCTTTGCCGGCATCATCGCCCCGGCAATCATCATCGCCTCCGTCTGCAACTTTACCGAGGAGCAGGAGACCGCCATCATCCAGGTGGCACTTATCCTTTCGGCCCTCGACACCCTCCTCCAGCAGTTCCCCCTCTTCGGCCGCATAGGGTCGGGGCTGCCCATACTGTCGGGCGTCTCCTTTGCCTTCCTGCCCGCCTTCCAGGCCCTGGGTATCCAGTTTGGCTTTTCGACCCTCCTGGGGGCCGAGCTGGTGGGGGGTCTCGTGGCCATTGTCTTCGGCTCCCTCTATCCCAAGGTAAAGGGGGCCTTCCCACCCCTGGTGACAGGTACCGTCATCTTTACGATTGGCGTCTCTCTCTATCCCACGGCCATCAGGTATATGGCTGGCGGAGCAGGAACTCCCATGTTCGGGTCTGCCCAGAACTGGCTGGTGGGCCTCATCACCTTCGCTGTGGTCTTTGGTCTGACAAACTTCGCCAAGGGCACCCTCAAGCTCGGTTCGATCTTCTTTGGCATCCTGATTGGCTGCCTTATCTCGATTCCCTTTGGCATGATCGACATATCGGGCATCCAGGGGGCGGCGGTCTTCTCGCTCCCTCAGGTCATGCCCTTTGCCATCACCTTCAACCCCGCAGCATGCCTGACCCTGGCCGTTGTCTATGTCATGGTCAACGTCCAGCTCATCGGCGACCTGTCTGCTGCCTCCATGGGTGGCATGGACCGGATGCCTACGGAGCACGAGATCGGGGGTGCCCTAAAGGCACAGGGACTGACCTCCATCGTATCTGCCTTCCTGGGAGGAGTGCCCACCTCCGCCTTCGGCCAGAACGTAGGCATCATCGTCTCCACGCGGGTCATCAACAAGTGGGTCTTTGCCTGCTCTGCCTTCGTCTTTCTGGTGGCAGGGCTCTGCCCCAAGGTCTCGGCCGTGCTCACCATGATTCCACAGCCTGTCATAGGCGGCGCCACCATCAGCGTCTTTGGCACCATCACCCTCAACGGCATCCGCATCCTGGTCAAGGACGGCCTGACGCCCCGAGCCTGCACGGTCTTTGGCGTGTCTGTTGCCTTTGGCCTGGGCATTGCCGAGGTCTCGGGTTCGCTTGCCGGCCCAGGCATGCCCGAGTGGCTGACCACCATCTTTGGCACCTCGGCCATCACGCCCTGCGCCATCATGGCCATCGTTCTCAACACCATCATGCCGCCGGACAAGAAGGCCCTTCCTGCTGACGAGGCAGCGAGCGGGGCCTCGGAAGTTACCCCGGACGCAAAGGCCGCGAGCGACTCTGACGTGTCGGCTGCGGACGGGGCCATACTCGACGAGGGCGCGGCGCAGACTGCCGTTGCGCACGGCGTTGAGCATGAGCTTTCCAGCGTGAGGCCCGAGCACCTGGAGTCAGCCATCCGGGAGCAGGAGCGAGCCACGGAGGAGGCGGGCGCCTACAGGCTCCGCGAGTCCGAGGCCGCGGCGCGGGCTGCAACGGAGGCGGCTCGAGCGGCAAGCGAGGCCGCCCGGGCCGCGACGGCCGCGGCCGAGGCGGCGAGCCAGATTGCGCAGACGGCAGCGCTCATGATGGAGAAGGGCAAGGAGAAGACCTCGGACGAGCGATGACGGTCGTCAACGTCCGGGTGAGCCAAATGGGTCAGATGAGCCAAAAGGGGCCAGGCCACTTTTGGCTCATCTGGGGATGAAGCAAATGAGTCAATGATGGCCTGGCCCCATTTGGCTTACTGCGTGTCAAGAGAACCGTCTCCCCGACGCGCGTGTGCGGTCCCGTTAACGCCCTACTTATGACCGTTCGCCACTGTTTGTCCGATGCCAAACAAAAAGTTGGTAAGCCTTACTAAAGTTCAGTATGATAACCACAAGGGACATTCCAGGGAAAGGAAGACCAATGGAGCCAAAGATCAAGTGGGTCACCAACAACATGCCCAAGGATGAAGACAAGAACCTCCCCATCATGGGTACCGAGAACGTCGCGAAGGCACGCGCCTTCCACAAGAGCTTCCCCCAGTACTCCGTCACGCCCCTTGCCAACCTCGAGGGCATGGCAAAGCGCCTCGGCCTGGGTGGCCTCTTCGTCAAGGACGAGTCCTATCGTTTCGGACTGAACGCCTTCAAGGTGCTGGGCGGCTCCTTTGCCATGGCCCGCTACATTGCGCAGCAGACCGGCAAGGACGTCTCCGAGATGACCTATGACTATCTGACCTCCGACGAGCTCCAGCGCGACTTTGGCCAGGCAACCTTCTTTACCGCCACTGACGGCAACCACGGCCGTGGCGTGGCATGGGCTGCCCACAAGCTGGGCCAGAAGGCCGTCGTCCACATGCCCAAGGGCTCCACGAAGACTCGCTTTGACAACATCGCCAAGGAAGGCGCGCAGGTCACCATCGAGGAGCTCAACTACGACGACTGCGTCCGCCTGGCCGCCAAGGAGGCCGAGCAGACCGAGCATGGCGTAATCGTTCAGGATACCGCCTGGGACGGCTACGAGGACATCCCCTCTTGGATCATGCAGGGCTATGGCACCATGGCAAACGAGGCAGCCGAGCAGCTCCGTGCCCTTGAGGTCAATCGTCCCACGCACGTCTTCGTCCAGGCTGGCGTTGGCTCCCTGGCCAGCTCCATGGTTGGCTACTTCTCCAACCTCTTCCCCACGAACCCGCCCAAGTTCATCATCATGGAGGCCGACGCAGCCGCCTGCCTGTACAAGGGCGCCGAGGCTGCCGACGGCAAGCCCCGTATCGTCGGCGGCGACCTGACCACCATCATGGCTGGCCTGGCCTGCGGCGAGCCCAACACCATCGGTTGGGACATCCTGCGCAACCACGCTGATGCCTTCCTGGCCTGCCCCGACTGGGTCTCCGCAAAGGGCATGCGTATGCTGGCTGCCCCCGTCAAGGGCGATCCCGCAGTGACCTCCGGCGAGTCTGGCGCCGTGGGCATGGGCGTCATCTCCACGGTCATGACCGACCCCGCCTACGCCGAGCTCCGCGACAAGCTCGAGCTGGGTCCCGACTCCAAGGTCCTCATGTTCTCGACCGAGGGCGACACCGATCCCGTTCGTTACCGTGAGGTTGTCTGGGACGGCGCATGGGAGTCCGACAAGTAAGTTGGGCTTGAGCTCAGGCGATCTGGGCGGGCGGTAGCCGGTCTAGACCGCAGCCAAAAATCGACCACCTTTCCTGGCGACCCCGCGTTCCTGTGCGCGGGGTCGTTTTTCGTGCCGTATGATGGAAGGCAATATGATGGGAGCACGCTGCGTGCCTGCTCCTTTGGTTGGTTCGACAGAGGAGGCAGCACATGGCGGCTTGGCTCAGCGGTTCTTGCCAGCTGGAGATGGAAGACGGGCAGACCGCCCTCTACACATACAAGGGAGACAACGCCAGCCTGCTCGAGGGACGGCGAGAGGAGCTGGCTGGCCAGGAGGGGATGCTTACCATTCAGAAGCGCTCGCTGGAGAAGCCTGGAAAGAGGGTCCGCAAGATTCGCCGCAAAGATGGTGGCACTCGCGAGGTGTCCGACCCCGTGTACCAGACGCCCGACATTATCGGTCACCTAGAGGATGGGGACATATCCGTGGAGCTCTGCGGTGTGGACCAGGACCTGGCCGAGGGACGTGATGCCGGACAGCCCCTGCCACGCGTGGCCTGGCGCCTCTTGCTTGCCATCTACCAGCGCTACATGCGCACGGGCAAGTTGCCCGAGCGCGCGGAGTTCGAGCAATGATGGTGGGGTTGGCGCCTGGAGTTGGCGTGCGTTGCTTGCGGTCGCTGGGCTTGCCTTGTCTCTTTGGGCCTGACGTCAATGGCGATGGGCGTGTGAGTGGGGCGGACTATGCCCTGCTGGACCAGATGAACCGTGGGGCCGGAGGCGGACGCTCGGGTGGCAGTGGGCCTAGGAAGGACGGCGGCTCGGGATGCCTGCTCTTCTTTGTGGGTTTCGCCCTTGCCCTTCTGCTGGTGGCTCTGGCTAGGGGATAGGTCATCAACGATAAGATTGGCCGCGCCGGGGTTTGGGTGCGCCACATGAAGGTATCAGGGGTGCGCCCCATGAAGGTATCAGCAAATTGGAGGCAGGAATGGACAGCGGAAGGCTTGAGGCAATGAGCGATGGCGTAATCGCCATCATCATCACGATCATGGTGTTGGAGATGTCAGCTCCGGTTGGAGCGGGATTTTCCGACCTCCTGTCGATGGCACCCGGCTTTATCTCGTATGCGATCTCCTTCGTCCTCGTCGGCATCTATTGGAATAATCATCATCACCTGCTGAATCTCGTGCAGCACGTGAACGGCCGCCTGCTATGGTCGAACCTGCTCTTCCTCTTTGTCTTGTCCCTGGTGCCCGTGGCTACGGACTGGGTGGACAAGACGAGCTTTGCCGCCCTGCCGACGACTACCTATGTCGCGTTGAACCTGCTCGTCTCGCTGACCTACATGAACGTTCAGCGTGTCATCGCGAAGAACAACATAAAGAAGAATTCGGAGCTTTTTGAGCGCCTTCAGAGCGTCGACCTCACGAAGGAGCGTTGGACGATTGCCCTGTCCCTGCTTGCGCTGGTATTTTCGATGGTTCTGCCTACCTCACACCTGGCCTTCCTGCCCCTGATAGGTGCCTATGCCCTCTGGATCGTGCCCGACCTCCGCATCGTGCACGCCCTAGACCACCTCTGCAGTGAGGACGACTGAGACAAAGTGCTCCGTCCCTAATGACTCATTGGGCAAAGAGGTGCAGGAGACGTTCGCTCGAGGAGGCCACGACTCGCACCTGCCTGTCCTCGACCTTCAGGGCGGCAAAGCCGCTGTGGTCGAGCTTGGCTGACCAGAAGTCCTTCAGCGGGATGTCGTAAATCCTACCGAGGATGGCGGCGTCGATTGCCCCGTGTCCAGACACCATGAAACAGTTTCTGCGCTTAGCCTCGGGAAAGATAAGGTCATCCAAGACCCCCTGGGCTCGGGCATAGAGTTGCTCGAAGCTCTCCGAGCCGATGCCTCCGACGTAGTGAGCGGGGTCCTCGTTGTAGACCTTCTGCTCGTCCACGAGCTCGTATCCGTGATCGGTCAGCCTAGACTCCTGTCCCTCGAGCACGCCGTAGGACTGCTCCATCAGACGTTCGTCCTTCACCATGGGGACGTCGCCGTGACCCTCCAGGGCAATGCGGGCTGTTTCGTAGGATCGCGTGAGGGGGCTCGTGTAGCAGATTTCGATGGGATAGTCGGCCAGCTGCTTCTGCAGGCGATGGGCTTGCTCGATGCCGGTCTGGTTGAGGGGAATATTGACCTGTCCCTGGAACTTCTTTACCGCATTCCAGTAGGTCTGGCCGTGACGGATGAGAACGACGGTACAGGGCATGTGACCTCCTTGCCAAGCGGCACCTCGCGGGCGCCAAACTTTTTGTCAGTGTCATTATCTCGCAAGCGTATAAGGCTGAGGCCAGGGTTCTGTTACGAAGAAACTCAGCGCAGTATGGGCCCGCATGTCCCGTTCGCGCCGTAATACTTGCCGTTGGCGACCCAATTCTGAGTGTTTGAAATCCCCCCTTGATTCCCGCCGACATCGTGCTTTAATAAAACTGCCAAACAAAAAGTTTGGCTTACAAAAATTTTGGTTTATATAAGTGGGTTGCGGTACCAAGAGGAGGTCCACAGATGAAGGAACTGGACTACGACAAGATCAAGTCCGTCGCCAAGGGCTACGAGAAGGACATCACTGCCTTCCTGCGCGCCATGATTTCTCATCCCAGCGAGTCCTGCGAGGAGGGCGAGGTCGTCGCCACCATCAAGGCCGAGATGGAGAAGCTGAACTTCGACGAGGTCAAGGTCGACGGTCTGGGCAACGTCATGGGCTTCATGGGCGACGGCGACAAGATCATCGCCATCGACGGCCACATCGACACCGTTGGCATCGGCAACCGCGACAACTGGGACTTCGATCCCTACGAGGGCTTTGAGGACGACCAGCTCATCGGCGGCCGTGGCGGCTCTGACCAGGAGGGCGGCGTTGCCTCCGCTACCTACGCGGCAAAGATGATGAAGGACATGGACCTCATCCCCGAGGGCTACAAGATCATGGTCGTCGGCACCGTCCAGGAAGAGGACTGCGAAGAGGACTGCGACGGCATGTGCTGGCAGTACATCTACAACGTCGACGGCATCAAGCCCGAGTTCGTCATCTCCACCGAGCCCACCGACGGCGGCATCTACCGTGGCCACCGCGGCCGCATGGAGATCCGCGTCGACGTGAAGGGCGTCTCCTGCCACGGCTCCGCGCCCGAGCGCGGCGACAATGCCATCTACAAGATGGCCGACATCATCTCCGACGCAACGGCGCCGACGAGTCCACCTCCATCAAGGGCCTCGTCAAGATGCTCGACCCCAAGTACAACCCCGAGCACTACGAGGACGCCCGCTTCCTGGGCCGTGGCACCTGCACCGTCTCCCAGATCTTCTACACCAGCCCCTCCCGCTGCGCCGTGGCTGACTCCTGCGCCATCTCCATCGACCGCCGCATGACTGCGGGCGAGACCTACGAGTCCTGCCTCGAGGAGGTCCGCAACCTGCCCGCCGTCAAGAAGTATGGCGACGACGTGAAGGTCTCCATGTACATGTACGACCGTCCCAGCTGGACTGGCGAGGTCTACGAGACCGAGGCGTACTTCCCCACGTGGATCAACAAGGAGTCCGCGCCCCACGTCAAGGCCCTCGTCGACGCGCACAAGGCCCTCTTCGGCGAGAAGCGTATCGGCTGCGAGAAGTCCATGGACAAGCGTGAGGGCAGGCCTCTGTGCGACAAGTGGACCTTCTCCACGAACTGCGTGTCCATCCAGGGCCGCTACGGCATCCCCTGCGTGGGCTTTGGCCCTGGCGCCGAGTCCCAGGCGCACGCGCCCAACGAGGTCACCTACAAGCAGGACCTCTCCACCTGCGCCGCCCT
>ONBR01000020.1 GCA_900316105.1 uncultured Olsenella sp. | reverse complement strand
GATCGTCTCGCCCTCACCCAGGGCCTTGCAGGCCACGAGGTATGCGAGGCTGATTGTCAGACATGCGACAACGAACCTAATGATCCAAGCGACACCCGCAAGCAGGTAGCTCACAGCCATGCCAACTGCCGCAGCAATGACACCAGCCAACAGGAGTCGCCCGAATTCCTTTACGATCTCCAGGGCCTTCTTTTGAAATACCTTCCATCCCAGGAAATAGACAGTGCAGCAGAAATGCAGCAGGTAAGCAAGGGAGATACAGGCACCCAGACCAGTAAGGTCCCGAAGCACGCCTACGCCCAAAAGGATAAGACCCGCCGATATGGCCGAGCAGACCAAGCCAGACTCAAAGAGCAGGTCCGTGTGTCCCACGCTCTGAAAGACCCCGCCCGAGGTAGAGTTGACCATTTGAAGTCCTATGGACAGGGCCAGCATCTGCAGGACGGGTACCGAGGCCAGCCACTGGTCGCCATAGAGGATGCGAACGATGCCCTCGGCCCCAAAGAAGCAGACAACCGTCACCCAAACGCCCAGGAAACAGAGGAACTTTGACATCCTGATCCAGAACCGATAGACGAAGTCCAGCTTGTTGTGATAGTCAGACAGGTATGGCTGGATGACACTCGCTATAAGGCCGCTAAGGTAGGTATTCGGATACTGCATCAGCTTGTAGGCCTTGTCATAGTAGCCAAGGTCCGAGGAGCCCATCATGGCACCTACCAGGAGGTTGTCAAGGTTTCGGGAGAAGTAGTTGACTATCTGGAAAAGTGCCTGGTAGCCAGAGTAGCGGGCAATCTTTCGAATGATGTCACCGAAGTGGAAGCTCCCCAGCCTGATTCGCACAGTGAAAGCATTCCAGACGAACACCACAGTCGACAGGGTGACTGCCTGGATGACCAGTGAGTAGACGCCCAATCCCATGCGAGCGGCTGCGATAGCGACCAAGCCCGAGGCCAGGGTGGCCAGGACCAGACGAACGCCGATCGACTTAAAGAGCTTGTTCTTTAGCATGAGCCCGTTAGGCACCATGTTCAAGGCGTTGAAGAAGAGCGATACGGACATCACACAGCAGAGGGGTACCAGCTGTGGGTCACCATAGATGGCAGAAATCGGATAGGACGCCAGGCAGAAAATAGCAGCCAAGACCAAGCCCAGAACCAAGGAGAAGCTGAAGAGCGACTCATGCTCCTCCCTGCCCAGGTCCTTGAACTGGATGATTGCGGGGCCGATGCCTAGGTCCGCCAGAATGGTAAAGAAACTGGAGAAGACGGTGACGATAGCCGCAGATCCAAACTCCGCAGGGGTCAGCAGCCTGGCAAGCACCGCCGTCAGCACGAGCTGGAGCGCAACGTTCGTGTACTTCGAGATAAACTGGGCACCTATGGCACCCAGCATGCTGGTACCCTTTGGTTTTCTCTGGGTATTCCGTTCCTCTTTACTGGCCACTACGCGGCTCCCCTGCGCCATTCTGTAGCTGGTCAGCTATGTAACGGGAGAACTTCTTCCTCTCGCTCAGGTAACCGCCGATTCCCTGCCAGACGGCATGGAACTTCGCCCCGCCCAAGGGCTTTCCCAGACTACCGAAGGAGGTAAGGATGGCACCGCCCAGGAAACGAATGAAGGTACCCTTCCCCAGGTAAAGCTTCCTATTGATGAGGTTATTCCGATAGAAGTACCGATACATCCTCACCCTACCGGGGTTGTCCTCCTGCCTGAGGGAAAGGGATTTCGCATTGAAACGCATGTGCGTCACTGAGCTCGATCCCACCAGGTAGGCAGGGCCATAGTTCCGGATGAGTCGCATGGTGTACTCGGTATCGTCGCCCCAGATGAAATAGTCCTTGCAGGGCAGGCCGCAGCGCGTGACGGCGTCGCGCCTAATGAGGAGCGATACGAAGGTGGCGTCGGCGATGCGGACGGCACGCTGGGGCAGGTGGGCATACCAGTCCTTGTAGCCGTTGGGGGCCTTTGACTGGTCGATGTTGGGGACGTTCATGGGCTCGCCCTCTGGTCCGTAGACGCAGGAGGCGTAGAAGCTGGCCTTTTGGTCCACGGTATGGGAGGCCTCCACAAGGCCTGCCAGGGAGTCCGACCCGGGAATGGTGTCGTCGTCCATGACCCAGACCCAGTCGACATCCATGCCAGAGGACACCTTCATGCCGGCATAGAAGCCGCCGGCCCCGCCCGTGTTGGTGTCCATCTGGACCAGCCTCACGCGGTCGTCGTCCAGATAGCCCCCATCGCGCAGCATGTCGTGGGTACCATCGGTGCTGGCGTTGTCCACCAGGACCAGGGACTCCAGGGGGTAGGACTGTGCCAAAAGGGCGTTCAGGCACTCCTTGAGCAGGTCCTTCCTGTTGTAGGTCACCACTACCGCGGCAACCCTGTCGTGAAAGTCGTTTTTCATAGGTAAAACCGTTCGTTGGTCGTTGTCTTAGTGGCCCCTATTGAGCAAGGCCTCGCGGGCGCTCACCATCAGGCGCAGGAGAAAGAAGTTCCGGCGCCTCAGGGCGTGCACGAAGGGTCGCTCCGTGCCCAAGAGCATACTATCATCCACGCGCTCGAATGCCTGGGCGTAACGCGGCCCGTCCAGGAGAACCGTGAGCTTGCGCCTGCGCTCGGCAGGCCTGTCGGGATTCTGGTCGTTGAAGAAGTAGTTGACCAGGTAGGAGTTCACGCTGGTCAGGGTCTTTGCGTCAAGGGCACGGTAGAGGACGTCCTCGCGCTGGTAGGCATCCAGGAAGTCCCGCGTCCTGTCAAAGTAGAACTCGAAGTACTGGATGATGCGGGGGTTGTACTTGTGGCTGGCGGATCCCAGGTCCTTGCGGTAGCAGTAGAGGTTCTGGTCCAGGTAGGCCACGGACTCGGCCTCCTGCAGGGCATAGAGACAAAAGATGTTGTCCTGCATGCGCACCATGCCGGGAATGAAGCGCAGGTCCTTGTGCAGGAGGAAGTCCCTGCGAAAGAGCTTTGACCAGGGGACGCCCGCCGCGATGTGAGGCGGGTAGTAGTCGCAGAGGGCCTTGCCTACCAGCTGGTAGAGGAGGGCATCCTTCTGTGAGCCCGTGAGGACGACGTCGCCCTTGTCGAGGAAGGCGTTGGGCTCCTGGCGCTCCCCCACGCAAAAGAGGCAGCCGCAGACCACGATGTCCGCATGGGTCTCTTCCTCGCGGGCGACCAGGCCCTCAACGTAGCCGGGAGTCAGCCAGTCGTCGGGGTCCACGAAGCAAACGTAGTCGCCCTGGGCGTGGGCCAGGCCAGTGTTGCGCGCCACGGAGACGCCGGAGTTCTGCTGGTGGATGTAGTGGGCGCGAGGCTCGCGAGCGCAGTAGGCCTGGCAGGCCTCGGGCGCATCGTTGGTGGAGCCGTCGTCCACCAGGAGGATCTCGATCCGCTGGTAGGTCTGGGCCGAGATCGAGGCAAGGCACTGCTCCAGGTAGGGGCGTTGGATGTTGTAGACGGGCAGCACCAGGCTGACCAGGGCAGGTTCGGTTTCGCTCATGGGACTAGTCCTTCTTTCCCACGAACTTGCGCTTCAGGAAGTTCGTGCCCTTGCGGAGCCAGTGCTGGTCCTCCAGGTTCACCACGGGAAGCTCCGCGCAGTCGACCCCATTCGTTTCCAGCCAGGGATCTAGGAGGCGCTCTGCCACGAACCCGTAGACGCGGGCGTCGTTGACACTGTAGGAGCTGATGTCCAGGCGTCCCTCCAGCTGACCCAGCACGTCAAAGAGCCAGGCACAGTAGGTGTCCGCCAAGTCCCGGCGCATCACGAACATGTTGAAGCGATGGCCCGTCGTGCGCTGCATGCTGTCGTCGTAGGATGCCAGGTAATCGGGGTAAGACTCCTGCAGGATCGCCCTGGTCTGGGCCAGGTCCTCCTCGTGGTGGGCATGGACGTACTGGGAGTAGTTGGTCTCGATGAAGTAGTTGCGCTTGCGAGGCAGGATCACGGGCTTCTGGATCAGGATCGAGCGAAGCTGTGCGCCAGAGGCCACCCGCGCATGCTTGTCCTGGCCCGAGGAGCCGGCAAAGTGCCTGCGGTAGTGGGCCAGGCCCAGGTAGTCCGCGTCGAGGTTCTTCCAAGCCCAGTAGAGGCCCGTAAGCTCACAGTAGTTGGCGTTCTTTTGGCTGATGCTCTGGCCCTGGTCGTCGCGGGCCCAGGCGGAGGGTATCTTTGCAGCGTTCTCGGGGTGGGCTGCAGCACCGACCCAACAGGGCAGGTAGACGGGGTCGTCCGGCATCCAGTAGGGCTTGTGGGCCGCCACCAGGACCCGAATCTGCTCTCCTTGCGGGACTGTCATACCTGCTACCTCCCCGTTCCGTGGAAGACGGCGCCGACGGTGCGCTTTACGACTTCCCAGTCTAGCTTGAACGAGGAGTGGCGCACGTAGTAGAGCTCCAACTTCTGGCGCCTGCCCGAGGCGAAGTCCGCGTCGTTGCGGGCCTCCACCTGCCACCAACCGGTGATGCCAGGCTTGCAGCTCAGGAACTCCTTTGCGTAGGGGCCAAAGTTCTGCAACTCCTCGTCCACGATGGGGCGGGGGCCAACGATGCTCATGTCGCCCTTCAGGACGTTGAGGAACTGGGGCAGCTCGTCGAGGGAGGTCTTTCGCAAGATGCGGCCGACGCCGGTGATGCGGGGATCGTTCTCTACCTTGTGCTCCGCGTGCCACTCCTGGAGCTGCTCAGGGGTGAAGTACCTCTCCACGTCGTCGGCGTCCGCGACCATGGAGCGGAACTTCAGCAAGCGGAAGTGGCGGCCGTTGAGGCCCAGACGCTCCTGGGTGTAGAAGGGCGAGCCCTTGCTCTGCAAGGAGATGATCAGGCAGATGATGGCACCGGGAATGATGATGAGCACGGTGACGATGACGCTAAAGATGATGTCCAGCACACGCTTCATGAAGAGGCGGTAGAAGGCGCTGCCCTTGCTGGCGTAAGTAATCACGGGGAGGTCGCCAAAATAGCCAAGGAAGGCGGACTCCACGCCGGAACCTGGGACCTGGATGCTGAGGTGGCAGACGGCGCCAAGGGACTGGACCGCCTCGATGAGGACACTCTTTGCGTCCTCATCCATGGAGTGGGCGCCGACGTAGACGTCGTTGACCTTGTAGCGGGCCAGGGCCTTTTGGAGCTCGAAGACCTGGCAAGACACCGGATGGCCATCGTACTGGCCGTCGAGCTTGGTACCGTCGGAGCTGATGGTCAGCCAGCCTGCGATGCGGTACATGGATCCCACCCAGAAGCGGTGCTCCAGCTCGGAGCGCTGGCCGGGGTCCACGATCATGAGGACGTTGGAGATGGCGTTGTCGCGGCCAAAAACGCGCCTGGTCAGGGCCTTTGCCAGGCAACGGAGGACCAGCATGATGGGGATGTTGAGCAGGGCGGTGCCCAGAATGACCGAGCGCGGCGGGATGGGCTCCAGGCGCAGGGCCAGGGCCAGGACGGCTATGCCAACCAGCAGGTAGAAGTTGTAGGTGATGACTACCAGGAGCTCCTGGGCGGTATTGCGGCGCATGAGGCCACGCTTGTTGCGGCGGTCGCTGAGATTCAGGATCACGACCATGATCACGAGGATCACTACCATGACCTTGTGGGTGTGGACCTCCGACGGGGAGAGCGCGGCAAAGCCATTGGCACCGAAGCGCAGGTGCATGCAAATGAAGTACGAGAGAAAGACACCGACGAGGTCAAGCGCCCAGAGAGCGAGCTTTTTTATGGAGCGGAATGCGCTACTCACCCTGGGCCTCTCTGCTTGTCGGACGAAACTGGAGCTGAGCTGGCGACTTGTCGTGGCAATAGCTCAGCTGAACCTAAGGTAAAACGCAGTAAGTATACCTGTAATACGTATGGTTCGCATGAACCATACATTTATTGGGCTGTGTGCGCGATGAATTAGCAGGATGAAGGCTTGGATGGAGGGATTTGGCTGGATCTAGGGGTGCTGGAGGTGACGTGGGAGCCGCGGGGGCTTGAGCGGCGTAATTTGGGGCGCAGATTTTGTGCCTGGAGGGGAAACAGGTGGAATTATATGCAGTTACATCTTGATTTTATGCATGATTTTTCGGGATACTTTGGGGGTACGGGTTTTAGTCCGCACTCGAATTGTGAAATCAGGAATTTCGTGGACGTTTCCGCAGTTGGCTTCTTTCGCCAGAAGCTCGAGTGCGGACTTTTTGGCGTACCCCAAAAATAGGTCAAAATCCTATTCAAATTTTCCAGTAGATATAAGGCCTGCTAGGTGGCTCAAGGGCAAAATAGGGCCAAATTCGGGCTCTCAGGGACTCGACAATCCGAGGCGAATCCTGCCCGGGTGCGACGCGCGACACGAGTCGTTGGGCTCGATCACGCCGTGCATGCGCGAGGCGAATCCTGCCCGGATGCGACGTGCGACCTTGCTGGCGTTGGGCTCGATCACGCCGTGCATGCGCGAGGCGAATCCTGCCCGGGCGCAACGCGCGACACGAGTCGTTTGGCTCCGAGTGATTAATTGTCGCAAGTTCGTTTTATCCTGTATGGCATCCTGGAAGCGTACTAAGATACCGTTTTCGAGTAGGCAGGCATGCGTCACCACGGCGGTTTGGAGGTCCGATGGGCAAGCGGAAAGATTCCAAGTTGGACAGGACAGAACCGCAGGTCAACAGCAATAACTGTGGCGCCATGGAGCAGACCGCGGAGCTGGGCGACCTGGTGCGCGAGGGCGACGGGGACGCTCGCACTAACGGCGGCACCAAGGACGACGCGGTGGATGAGGACGAGGCCGCTGAGCAAGCCTTTGCCTCACTGGATGCGTTACCCGAGGTGCCAGAGGGCGAGGGTGCAGGGCCCGAAGACGATGGAATGGGAGATATTGACGGCACTGCCGCGGCGGCAGACGCCATATCAGAGGCGCCCAGCGACGCCGTCGTCGACACGCACAATCCCACCGCAGCGGATTCGTCCCAAACCTGGGACGAGGGTTCCACACCCGACGAGACCTTCTGGGCCGACGGCACCGACTGGGCCGAGGCCGCCACTTCCCTCTCCGGCGAGGAAACCCTGGTCCGCGAGGAGGCGAACGCCGAGGAAGACGTTTATGCAGGCGAGGTCTTTGGTGCGGAGGACGAGCTCGAGGCAGACATGGACACGGGCTCCGAAGCTGATACGGATTCCGAAACCGAAGCCGACACCGAAGTCGATGGTGATTCCGCGCTCTCGCCCGCAGCCATCGCCGAAGCCTACGCTCCCAAGTTCGCCGCCCATGTGGACGATGACCCCTCTGGCGCCAGGGCAGCCCTAGCCAGCCTGTCCACCGGAAACACCGGCGTGGCGGAGAGCCCCCTTTCCCCTGAATCCACCACCGAGGACGTCGACGCAGCAGCCCAGGACCGCCCCGAGGTCGATCTGGGCGAGACCCACCTGGGCAGCATCCCCGTGGACGAGACCTCGGTCATCCCCCACGCCTCCGACCGGCCTGACTCCTCGCGCAAGGCCCGCCGCGCGGCCAAGTACTACTACCCCAAGTACTACCAGCCCAGCAAGTTCGGCCGCATCCCTTATGTGGTCGCAATCGTAATCCTGGCCCTTGCCGTGATTGGCCTGGGCATAGCGACCGCCTGGTACTCGGGCGCGATTACCCAGTACACGGGTTACGGCAGTCAGGACGCGGGCATCGCGACGAACCCCGACACGGGAAGCCAGTACTTTCAGGGGCACATCGCCATCGCCCAGGGCAACGACGGCACCACCTACCAGGACCTTCTGTATGTGGATGCATCTGCCGACGGGCAAGCGACGGTCTTTTATCGCGGAAACTTCCTGAGCGGTCGCCTAGTGCAGACAGCTTCGGACCAGGATACCGTCACCTTCGAGCTGCAGGGCACGGCAACCCAGGGCGGAGACACCATTTCTGGCGCAAAGTTTACGCTGAGCCTGCCTACGGGGATAGCCGCCGGCAACGTTTGCGGCAGTTGGCGTGTCTCGCTGGTAACTGACGACCAGAAGCTCAGCAACTGGGGCACCATTAAGGACGATGGCACCGCCACGGCAAACGCGACGGACCAGTACGACATCTTTGATCCCGGCAAGCACTCGACCCGTGAGAGCTACTCCTACTCTTGGGAGCAGCAGGGTGACAAGTTCCTGTTGAGCCCCAAGTACGCAAAGAGCTACTACACCTTCAAGGTCTGGATGTAGGGTCGGCGCGGGCCGCGGGGGGTGCCAGCGCGGGCCGCGGGTCGGCGCGGGTCAGAAGCGACTCACATCGCGAAGCCGGCAGCTCACAACAGGCTGGTGCGAGAATGGACTCACATCGCGAAGCCGATGGCGCGCTTGGCGACGGCAAGGAAGGTCTTCGCGTCCCGCGTGGCAATGAGCTCCTCGGGGAAATGAAAATCTTCCAAAAGCTCGCGCACGCGTCTGTACTGGCCAATCGCGTTGCACAGGTGCGCATCCGTCGAGGTCGAGACCATTACGCCCATCTCGGCACAGCGCTCGGCAATCCGCAGGCAGTGATTGTGAGAGGCCCCCGCGTGCCGCCCCTCCAGACTATGCTCGTTGATTTCGATGAGCTTGCCCTTCTCCTTCGCCACGGTCAGAACCTCGTCCACGTCAAAGGGGACACCCGCGCGACCGGTATGGCCCAAAATCAGAACCTTGGGGTCCTCAAGCGCGTTCACATACATCTGTGTGGTCGCCGCAATCGGGGCCCCCAGCATGGGGTCGTTGTTGTGAATACTCGCGACCACGTAGTCCAGCCGACTAAAGACGTAGTCCTTCAACGTGGTCGGAGCCGAGAGCTTCTTGCCAGTGATGCCCAGGGTAATCGGGTTGTCCCAACCGTAGAGGTGACCGGCCAAGTCCATGATGTCGGCCTCACAGGCGCGCAAAAGCGTGACGCCATGCCAGCTACGGGGCCAAATCTCGCAGTTGATGAGGTGTTGAACGCTGCGCAGGTCGCCCGCGGGGTTGATCATCGAGCCAAAATGATCCGCCGAGCCAAGGAGCTCCAAACCGGCGTCGGCAGCTGCCTGGACGTTTTCTGCCAGGGTGGAGTAGGCGTGGCGAGAGGCCAGCGTGTGAGTGTGGACGTCGCAGGCAAGGCGGTAGGGCTTTGTTGGCGCGGGCGCGGGTGACGGGCGATCTGACATGGGCAGCTCCTCGGATGCCAAGATTTCTCTTTCCTATCCTACGTCAACGGTCCTGACGAGTCGTTTACTCCCCCGAAGAGCTGACCAAACACGCAAACCGACAGGTCGGCAGCCTTCAATGACCACGGAAGTGGCCGAGACGATTCGGATACGTGGGTATCCGGACGGCGGCAGGCGGGCAACCTGGGTGCCGGTTGTGAGTGCCCTACCGGCGGACGCGGCTGCCCAGGCGACGGTTGTTAGTGCCCTGGCAGCGGTTGCCTGTATCCTGCCGGCGGACGCGGTGCCGGGTGGCGGTTGTGAGTGCTAGGGTGGCGGACGCGGTGCCGGGCGCCGGTTGCCTGTATCCTGCCGGCGGGCGCGGTGCCGGGCGCCGGTTGTGAGTGCCCTGGCAACGGAACGAGGATGCCTGAGTACAAGTTGTGAGTGCCTGGCCGTCGGATGTGAGTACCCAGGCATCGGTTGTGAGTGCCTGCGAGACGGTCGTGTGTAATCCGTCGTCAGATGTGTGTATCCCCATGGCGGTTGTGAGTACCTACTCACAACCGACCTACTGGTCGCAACGCCATCTACCTGCGCAAATGTAAATCGCTTCTTGGCCGATGCCCCGAACTCGGCCCCAATTTGGCAAAATGCACGCTCACATCCGACCCCTGGATACTCACATCCGTTTCCCGGATACACACACCCGCATCGCGGACGCTCACTTCAGACCTGCGGGTACACACAACCGGCCCCTGGATACACACACCCGCATCGCGGACGCTCACTTCAGACCTGCGGGTACACACAACCGGTCAAGAGATACGCACACCCGAAGCCGCTCGACGCCCATGCCAGAGGCAAATCCCACGCCAATCACTCACGCAAACCAGTACAACTGTTTTTCCGCGTTCTCCCCTTTCGTCTGATCTAAATCACGCCCCTTGACCTGCACCGTTCCATGACCGCCGCAAGACAGCCGCCAGCCATATGCCAGCCAGCCGTTAGCCAAAATAAACTTCCCGCAGCCCGCACCCCGCCAGCGTTCTAAAGTTAAGGCATGAAACTCGTTATCTCTCATAGAAGCGCGCTTCGAATCTGGCGCGCAATCCGCCAGGGGAAGATTCCCCAGCCGACTCCGGTCCCAAACTCGTCGGAGGTCAAGCTCGACTCAACCCTTTCGGGTGCGACCGAGCTAAGGAAACTCCTGGCAAAGCACACCGACAACGACGAGAATTCCGTCTATCTTCGTAGGCTCATGGTCATCGCCCGAAACCACCCCTTATCTGGGGTAGGAAAAATCGATGTTCTGGTCACGCGCCGCAAGCAGCGTCACAAATCGAAAATCCTCCGGCCGCATTTGATTAGCGCCAACCCGCCATCCAGCGCGCTCTGCATCCTTTACGAGGGGATTTACATGGTCATGCCGGAGTACCTGTTGCTCCTGTTGGCCGAAGAACTCAGTCAGTTGGAGCTCTTGGCAGTCGCCTACGAGTTCTGTGGAACCTATTCAGTCGACCCCGACCTGAAGCACGGTTTCCAAATGGGCCTTTCCCAGCTCACGACCATCAATGCAATCAAGGATTTCGCTGGCACAGCTATTGGCAAACGAAACATAAAGAAAATCCGAGGGATGATTCCGCTCCTTCATGAGCGTAGCGCCTCTCCCAGGGAAACAGATCTCGCATGCGCCCTGAGTTACTCACCTGAGCTTGGCGGATATTGGATGGGCGACTTTCAGATGAATCCCCGGGAGCAATTCGAGGGCGACGAGGCCTTTGTGGCGGGTGGTGTCGAACGTTATCCGGACATCCTCTTTTGCAATCGCAAAGTGATCGTGGAATACGACAGCAAGGATTTCCACTCCGAGGAAGGCAAGGCCTCGCTCGACAAGGACCGCGCAGATGGGCTGCGAGCCAACGGCTACGAGGTCGTGACCATTACGAGTTTGCATTTCGAGAAGTTCGAGAGCTTCCTGCGCGCGATGGTTCGCGTGGGCAGCTACATGGGCTCGGACGTTATGGCAGCTCAACGCAGCAAAGACGTTGCAACGGCTCGGAAGGAGATGGTGTCCTGGTTTCAGCAGGCAAACCACCAGCCACTCTGAACTTGGGAAATATATAGCGCAGGACTATAGTGCAGGACCAGCCCAGGCCATCCACAAGACTTGCCCAGCGCAGGACCAGCCCAGGCCATCCACAAGAAAAGCGGGCACCCGAAGGTGCCCGCATTCTGGTTAAAACCATGTGCAACCGAACTCCGCGGTCCGCTGCTACTGGATGCGCGTCCTGCAGTAGGGGCAAACCTTCCAGTCGGCATTAAGTGGCCTGTGGCAGGTGGGGCAAACGTTGCGCACCTGGGTATTGCAGATGGGGCACACCACGAAGTCACGGTCGATGGGAGCGCCGCACTTAGGGCAGATGCCATAGTGGGAGAGCTGGTGCTCGCGCAGGGCGATGTCCAGATCCTGCTCCTCGCGGTCGACCAGGTAGGAGCTGGGGCGCAGAATTACGTAAGCCAGCAGGCCAACGATGGGGATGACTGAAATCAGTGCCCAAAGCCACCAAGGCTCGGCGCCACGGCGCTGGGCGTCGCGAATCACGTAGACGATAGACAGCACGTAGAGCATCACGACGCAGGCGAGCATGAGGTACAGGACCATGCGCACCTCGGGGGTAATAAGCTGATTAAGCAGGTCTGCCATGAAGCGTGTGCTCCTTCACTATCGGACTTTGACAACACTGTAATAGTAACTCAACGCAAGGCGGCGGATACTCAAGATGTCACGTGCAAGCATCTTTCATGTGAGTCGCCAGCCAGGCTCGCCACGAGCGGTTACCTTTCATCGAAAGTCGCAGCTATGCGCTACTTTGGATTCGGGTGAGTCCGCGTGACGTCCTCGTCGCCGTGGGCATTCTGCACGCCAGGACGCAGGATTCCCGCTACCTCACCAGCCGTGGTAATAGATCCGCATGCCACGAAAGAGACCCCCGCGGCGTCCAGGGCGTCGACTGCCTCGCGAACTGCCGGGTAGACTGCAGTGGGCTTCTTCCCAGCTTGCTCGAACATAGCAGCCAGCTGGCCAGCTGCCAACGCGCGGTCCGAACTCGTCTGCGTGACGTAGACCTCAGGGAACTCTGGCGCCATCAGGTCCACGATAGCTTGCACGTCCTTGTCAGCAAGAACTGCGCACAGCAGGGCCGGCCTGTCCTCAACCTGCGGAGACACGCTGCGAACGGCAGTCAGGAAGGTCTGCACGCTCTGAGGGTTGTGGCAGGCGTCGATGAGGACGGGGGGTTCGGGTTTCACCAAGTCAAAGCGTCCTGGCGTGGGACAGCGCACCACAGACTCGAAGAGCTTTTCCTGATCGAGCCCGCGACCCAGGTACTGCTCACACAGGGTGACGGCACAGGCGATGTTTGCTGCCTGGTAGCTGGGCTTGAGCGCGGCAAGCTCAGGATAGCTGGTACGCGGCGTGCGCACCGTCAGCTCCACGGGAGCCCCAATGCGGGGCGGGCGCTGGGTGATTACATAGCTGGCGTGCGGCAGGTCCTCATTGGCGCGCGGCGTGCCAGGGTGCATCTCACCGGTAGCGTCCTCCAAGTGCTCGGGACGCAAGAGAACCGGCGTGACACCCTGCTCGGCTGCGCGATTCAGAAAGACGTCCTCGACCGTATCGGGCGTCGCCGTACCCACGCCCAGGACGCAGGTGCGGCCCGACTGGATGATCGCCGCCTTCTCCGCAGCAATCTGCTCCAGAGTGTCACCCAGAATGCGCATGTGATCCAGACCGATACCCGTAATGGCGACAGAGCGGATATTGCGAGTGGCGCTGGTAGCATCCCAGCGGCCGCCCATTCCGCACTCCAACACGGCCACATCCACGCCAGCCAGGGCAAAGACCACAAGCGCCGCCACGGTCAGCAGGTCGAACTCCGTGATGTCATAGGGACGCTCCCCCTGCTGCTCGCGCCGGTCGTTCACTCGCTCGCCCGCGACGACCGCCGCTGCTATGCCCTGGGCAAAGAGCTCCTCACTGACGGGGCGACCGTCCACCTCCATACGCTCGGTAAAGCTGACGAGCTCGGGCGACGTGTAGAGCGAGACACGAAGGCTCTCTCCCATCAGGATGGCCGCAGCATAACGAGCCGTTGAGGTCTTTCCGTTGGTACCGGCAATCTGCACGCTCTCGAAGTAATCGTCGGGATTTCCCAGCTCGGCAATCATGTCCACAACGCTCTCGAGCATGGGCTGTATGCCAAACTTCTTGGTGGCACGCAGCTGACCCATGGCTTGCTCGTAGCTGTAGGTGGGAACGTCAAAGGGAATGCGGTAGTTATTCTTGTTCGATGTCATGCGACAGGCTTCCTCACGGGTAAATGCGTTTTCGATGCAAGATAATCGAGGCAGAATGATAGCCGTTCGGCAGACTGACACGTAGCTGTCGCATGGCGGGCTGCAAGGGACTACTTGCTGGCACGACCGTAGACGAACCAGTAGCTCAGGCCGATCAGGATGACGCCTCCAACGAGGTTGCCCAAAGTCGCTGCCGTTAGGTTGGAGAGGAAACCACCCAGGGTCAACGATGCGGTAGCGGCGCCCTCACCAGCGAGTCCCATGGAGTTGGCCACCAGGCCCATGGGGATAAAGAACATGTTGGCCACGCAGTGCTCAAAGCCGCAGGCAACGAAGCAGGTAACGGGCAGTATCGCGCACAGGAACTTATCGATGACCGTCTTTGCACCGAAGCCCATCCACACTGCCAAGCAGACCAGGACGTTGCACATGATGCCGCGGAAGAAGATCACTCCCCAAGGCAGGGCAGTCTTTGCGGCCGCAACGCTGACCATGGTTGCACCCACGGCGCCCTTGCCCATGCCAGCATAGTTTGCTCCAACAAGCAGAGCCACCAATAGCAGGGAACCGCAAAGGTTGCCAACGTAGACAATCCCCCAGCTGCGCAGGAGCTTTCCCCAGGAATAGTTGCCATGCATGCGGCCGATAATCATCAGCGAGTTGCCGGTAAAGAGTTCCGCTCCAGCAACGAGCACCAAACAGAGACCCACACTGAAGGCCATGGCTCCAAAGACAGACGAGGCGGCAAAGGACAGACTGGCGTCAGACTTCACGAGAAGCATGAACATAGCGCCGATACCAATAAAGAAGCCCGCCAGCATGGCAAGGACGAAGGACTGGGCACCTGTCAGGTTAGCCTTGCCCTTGCCTATGGTCGCCGCCTTCTTCTCGATGGCGGCCGGTCCGAGAGCACAGGGATCGGGGTATACAGGAGTGGGCGATGCACTAGCGTTGGTTTGTTCTTTCATGAGTCGTTCCCTCCTAGGTGTCTGAACTGTGTTTCCACGCAGGCCACCAATATCCGCAATGGCCACAATACCTGGCAATCGTATCAAGACCGCTCGAAAAATGTCGTTTGGAAAACGACGGTTGAACAGGGATTCTCACCGAATTTGTCTAGTCGGTGCTACTTGCCCAGTCCTAGGAGACGAAGGCCCTCCTCACGAGTCTTGATGTCCTTCTTGAAGCAACCGCGGACAGCCGAAGTAACCGTCTGAGAGCCAGCTGCGCGCACACCGCGCATGGTCATGCAGGTATGCTCCGCCTCAATGACCACCATAACGCCCAGTGGATCGAGCTCGCGTACCAGGGCGTCTGCAATCTGTCCCGTCAGACGCTCCTGAACCTGCAGGCGATGTGCGTAGCCCTCGACGCAGCGACCGATCTTTGACAAGCCGGTGATGCGCCCGCCACGCGGTATGTAGGCGACGTGCGCCCTACCGACGAACGGCAGGATGTGATGCTCGCAAAGTGACGAGAAGGGAATATCCTTCACGATGACCATGTCCTGGTTGCCGTCGGCAAAGAACTGCCTGCGCAGGTGGGCATCGGGATTCTCCTGGGTCCCGCCCAGAAGCTCCTGACAGGCTCGGGCCACGCGCTCCGGTGTACCCTTAAGCCCCTCGCGGTCAGGATTCTCGCCGATGGCAAGCAGGAACTCGCGCATGGCAGCCTCGACGCGCTTGGCGTCAATAGGGGCAAAACCCTGGTCGTTCACGGGGCGGCCAAAGTCGTCGGTCTCCCCCGTCAGCTCCGCCGCCTTATAGGTACTAGTTTCTGGCAACATGGCCAGACTCCTTTCAATAACCGTTCGGATGTGACAAAGAGGCCAGGCGCTATTGTCACATTTTGGGACGCAATCCCAGGCATTATCGTGTACCACACAAGCGGGAGGCAGCCTCGACGACGTGCTTTGCCAAGCAGGCGGTCGTCACCGATCCCACGCCACCCGGAACGGGCGTAATTGCCCCGACAATTGGCTCGACAGCGTCGAAGTCCGCGTCGCCAACGAGCTTTCCAGCCGCCGGGTCCCAGTTGATGCCCACATCGATGACCACTTGGCCAGGAACTGCACAATCTGCCGAGAAAGTCCTGGGATGTCCGGCCGCCACAACGACGATATCGGCATCCTTGCACTTTGTTGGCAGGTCGCGAGTCTTTGTGTGGCACATGGTCACGGTGGCGTTAGCTGCCTGCAGGAGCATGCTCACGGGCTTGCCAATGACGAGGGAGCGACCAATGACGGTCACGTCCGCACCGCGGAGTTCGGGAACACGCCCCTCCCCCTTGGGACCATAGAACTTCAGTATCTGCATGACTGCCTCGGCAGTGCAGGGAGGAAAGCCCTGGGGACGGTTTGCAAAGACCCCATAGAGGGAGCCCTCGGTGATGCAATCCACATCCTTTGTCGGGTCAAGCAAGGCGCAGGCAGCAGCCTCGTCCAAGGACTTGGGCAGTGGGCGGAACATCAGGCAGCCGTGAATGGAATCGCCCGCATTTATCTGACGAATGGCTGCCACAAGGTCGTCTTGAGAGCAGTCGGCCGGCAAGAGAAAACGCTGGACCTCGATGCCGCACTTGTCGCAGCGCTTGAGAGCACCACGCTCGTAGGAAAGGTCGTCCTCCCGCTCCCCCACGCGCAGAATCGCCAACTTGGGCACGACGCCACGCTCACGCAGGATATCAACGCGAGAGGCAAGCTCTGTCGTGAGCGCCTTTGCGACAGGAGCGCCCTTCAGTAGATCAGCCATTATGCCCTTCCTTCCCGAGTGCCACGAATAGATGCCATGACCCGGGCCTCTATGGCTTCCGCACGGGGAACGTATTTTTCGAGCAGCTCGTCAGCACGAGATTCTGCGGCACTGGCAAACTTCGAGTCCATCAGAGACTTGGTATTCACGAAGACGTTCAGACTGGCGGCCTCAAGCGCCGCCCGAGCCAGGAGCGCGCCACAGCCAACATCCGAAAGAAGCATCTTGGAGCCCTTCTGGCCCATCTCCTCCAGAAGGTCGATGACCTGAGCAATCTCCTCCATCATCTGGAGCGGCGCCTTGCAGGCGCCCTTGGTGGCGTCCTCCAACACCTGGGTTCGCGTTGGGTCAGACTTGGGCATTCCATATGCCTGTGACAGCGGATAGAAGGCGTAGGCGTCCTCGTCGACCAGCTTGATCAGGGAAACGCGAAGCCCCTCGGCACGATCCATCATGCGCTCAACGTCAGCCTCATAGGCTGCATAACGCTTCTTTCCCCTGGTAAACTGACCAACCATCGAGCAAAGAGCCGCGGCCAGGGCACCAACGTACGCCGCAGCGCCACCGCCTCCGGGCACTGACCTCTTTGCCGCCAGAGCACCGCCAAAATCCACAAGACTCATGTCAGCCATTTTTTCGTCATCAGTCATAGACCCATCTCCACCAGAACAAATCCGGCAATCAACAAGCTAAATCTATACAGAACGAAGAAACTGTCAACAGACAAATCACGTCAAATGTCCTCCGGCCTGTCCAAGGCGCCAGTGATGATCTTGATGCCGGGCCAGGAATCATGCCGGAAGGCTAAAACTTTCGTCGAGCTAAAGATTCTAAGCAGGGCTTTTGAGCAGCTCTTCGCGCTGCGCGCTAACCCCACGCGAATCTTTAGCCCGACTGACGCCTAGAACAGTCCAACAATCTTTCCCTCGGACGTGACGTCGATCTTCTCGGCAGCGGGTACCTTGGGTAGGCCAGGCATCGTCATGATGTCACCGGTCAGAGCCACAATGAAGCCGGCACCAGCGGAGACCTTCACGTTGCGGACAGTGATGCGGAAGTCGCGGGGAGCACCGAGCTTGTGCTGGTCGTCCGTGAAGGAGTACTGGGTCTTTGCCACACAGATGGGCAGACCGCCAAAGCCAAGGTCCTCAAGCTGCTTGATCTGCTTCTCCGCCTTGCTGGTGTAGTCAACGCCATCAGCGTGATAGATCTTCGTAGCGATATCGTTGAGCTTGGCCTTGATGGACTGATCCAGGTCGTAGGCAAAGTGGAAGTCGTTGGGCTCGTCACAGAGTCGGACGACCTCACGGGCCAGGTCCAGACCACCCTCGCCGCCCTTAGCCCAAACCTGGGACAAGGCAACGTTGACGCCGATTTTGTGGCACTCCTCCTCGACGAGTTTGAGCTCGGCCTCGGTATCGGTAGGGAACTCGTTGATGGCAACAACCACGGGTAGACCGTAGACGTCCTTCATGTTACCAACATGTTGGATGAGGTTGGGCAGGCCAGCCTTTACAGCCTCGAGGTTCTCCTGTCCCAAGTCGGCCTTGGGCACGCCTCCGTTGTACTTGAGCGCACGAACCGTGGCGACAAGGACCACCGCATTGGGGTGCAGGCCAGCCATGCGGCTCTTGATGTCCAGGAACTTCTCCGCACCCAGGTCGGCGCCGAAGCCCGCCTCAGTGACCACATAGTCGGCCAGCTTGAGGGCAGTCGTCGTAGCCTCGACGGAGTTGCAGCCATGGGCGATGTTTGCGAAGGGGCCGCCGTGGACGAAGGCTGGGTTGTTCTCCAGGGTCTGGACCAAGTTTGGCTTGATGGCATCCTTGAG
The DNA here is from genome assembly GCA_900316105.1 of uncultured Olsenella sp. Classification (GTDB taxonomy): domain Bacteria; phylum Actinomycetota; class Coriobacteriia; order Coriobacteriales; family Atopobiaceae; genus Olsenella_F. The sequence goes on along the minus strand of ONBR01000020.1, from coordinate 8,879 downwards.
GAGAGCCGTCATGGCTCCCTCGGCATGAATGTCGTGAACGGTCACAGGTTTGCGATCGTAGGTGTAGGCGATGACCATGCGACCGAGGCGTGCCTTGAGATCCATGAGGTCGGTGGCCAGGCAGAAGACCGCCATGACCTCTGAGGCCACCGTGATGTCGAAGCCGTCCTCACGCGGGGTGCCATTAGCCACGCCGCCCAGGCCGTCGACGATGTTTCTGAGTTGGCGGTCGTTCATGTCCATCGCACGCTTCCAGACGATGCGACGGGGGTCGATGCCAAGCTCGTTGCCCTGCTTGATGTGGTTGTCCAGCATGGCAGCACAGAGATTGTTCGCGTTCTCGATAGCGTGGAAGTCACCCGTGAAGTGAAGGTTGATGTCCTCCATGGGAACCACCTGGGAGTAACCGCCACCCGCAGCGCCGCCCTTGATACCAAAGACGGGACCCAGGGAAGGCTCGCGCAGGCAGAGCATGGACTTCTTTCCCAGCTTGCAGAGGGCGTCCTGCAGGCCCACCGATGTGGTGGTCTTGCCCTCACCCGCTGGAGTCGGGTTGATGGCAGTCACCAGAATCAGCTTGCCCTTCATGGGCTCGTCCTTGAAGGCGTGAATGTCCACCTTCGCCTTGTAGTTTCCGTAAAGCTCCAGCTGCTCGGGCTCGAGGCCGGCCTTCTTGGCCACCTCAGTGATGGGGAGCATGGTAGCTTCCTGGGCAATCTCGATGTCTGACTTTGCCATCAAAAAACTTCCTTTCGCTTCTTGGCGTCGCGCAGCGCGCCAAAGGTTACCGAGTCTCACGGGACGAATGACCCTAATTTTTTTATATTGCTCCTATCACCGTTCGGCAAGGAAACATTACGAAATTAGTTTTGTAGAACGTAACGTTCCTACAAATCCCTGAGATAAAGTCCGGTCTCGCGGAGCACGGGCAAGAAGTTGGGTAGAGAGGATGAATAATAAACATTTTGGTGGATTCACCTCTTGATTCTGACCTCACTGGGGACGATTGGTTTCCTCGAGCTTTGGTGCGGTCTTATAGCTATCGAAGAGGGATAAGAGGATTTGGCAGTATCTCGCTTCTTCCAACGCATCCTCACTGCCATCCTCAAGTAGATTTTCCATTCGTTTCCTAAGGCCCTCAATGTATCCCAGGCGTAGGCCTCGTTCATACCCAACCTTGTACGACTCTTCGTATATCCTCTTGAGCTTTTCCCGCTCATTGATTTCGGCGTTAAGATTCCACGGCATCGGCAAACTCCTAGATCTTGAATTCCTTCATAAGACCGTCCATCTTCTCGTCATCCAGAAGTGCGGGGATGAATTCGCTGGTCCTATCCCTCTTCTCGAGTTCGCGGTACAGGCGACGATATGCCTCTTTGGTCGCCGCGCGGCCCTTTTCTACGCCCTTTTCTACGCCCTTTTCCATGCCCCGCTCGGTCGCCTCACGCTCCCGCTCCAGCAACTTCAACTCGTAATGCATGTAGTCGCTCCTCCTTCCGGTAGAAGAGAGGGCCCTGCCGACAGCGTCCTTGATACTCTCACAAGACTGTCTTTGTCCTCATTATCCCCTGCGAGGCAGCTCAGGACACCCTCTAGCTCGGGATTAACCTCTCCGGCAGTGCCAACGGCATTCAGGAAGACGTGTTTGCTACCATTCCACGGCTCTTTACAACAATCCTCCTCGCACATCATGCGATAGGTATACCTTCTGAGGCCACGGCCAAATGGGTCAAAGGTGCAGAAGAATATCACGTACGAAGCATGCGAATTCTCGCTTGTTGTGCCCATTTAACCCCTCCGTAGCCTGCCGAATCCTTTAATGTGATATTATCCTAACATAATTCAAAAACTTCTGTTCGAAATTTTTTTAAATTTTAGAACATTAGTTTTTCCCGAAGTGATACAATGCTCATCAGAAAGAAACCCAATCGCCCCTCTAGGAAGCGGGACCTCAGACATTGGAGAAAGACATGCTGAAGATTCTTGCGATAAGCAGTAGACCCAAGTACGAACGCTTCGATCCACAGGACTTGGCCACAGCAGGAGACAGCATCGTCTTTGCTGGGGAGAGTGCCGAGCCCGCAGAGGCGGCTGCGCTGGCGCCTGACGCAGAGGTCGTCTTTGCCGATGCGATTTCCCCTGTTCCGGCAGAGCTCATCAACGCCCTTCCTCAGCTCCGAATGGTGTGTTCGGAGGGTGTTGCCTACAACAAAATTGATTGCGATGCCGCAGCAAAGCGAGGAATCTACGTGACCAACAACGCTGGAGGAAATGCTGGCGCAGTTGCGGAGCAGGCGGTACTCCTGATGCTGGGCCTCTTGCATCGCGTAGTCTCAGGAGATGCCTCCGTTCGCGCGGGAAGGCAGATCGAGGCGAAGCACGAGGTCTTCTCGAGCGGACAGGACGACATCATGGACATGACCGTTGGCATCATCGGACTTGGCGCCATCGGTCAAGCACTGGCTGCCCGGCTTACCGCCTTCGGATGTCGCGTCATCTACAATTCCCACCATCGCAAGCCAGAGCTCGAGGAAAAGATGGGAATCGAATGGGCGGAGAGAGACGACCTCCTGGCGCAGAGCGACTTCGTCAGCCTCAACTGCGCTGTTACGTCCGAGACTACAGGAATGGCGAACGAGGCCTTCTTCGCGCAGATGAAGCAGGGCGCACGGCTCATCAACACCGCCCGTGGCGAGCTCGTAGACAATGCGTCGCTGGTTAAGGCGCTTGAGTCAGGCCATCTTGCAGGAGCGGGCATCGACACGTTGGCTCCCGAGCCCGTTACTCCAGACAACCCCCTTCTACATCTCAGCCAGGAAGCGTCAGAGCGTGTGCTCTTCTCTCCCCACATCGCAGGAATCACCAATGGCTCCATGCGGCGTATGCAGCAGCACATGTGGCAGAACGTTCGTCTGCTTGGGGAGGACAAGCGCCCTACCTGTGTGGTCAATGGCATATAGAAAAGATGCGACGCCCCCATAGGCATCGCATCGACACAACAAACAGTAGGTGGTGCAATCCTTGATGCTTTGCCCATTGAGGGAAACGTCCCGATTGGGCCACCACCAGACGTTTAGATCGCCGGCATGATAGACCGTCGCACCCTGACAATCGACATAAATAGCCAGACCTTCATCGGTTGACCTCATAGTCTGAACGGCAAGCCCATCAAGCTCATGGCTCTGATCGAGCAGACTACCCACCATATCAATATCCCTACCCGAGGGCACATCCGCGGCCACCTCTTTGTCGACCACAAAGGTCGGATGTGTCTGAGGGTAGCGGTCGGGCAAATCCAGGCTCCCTATACCCGAAGGATGCCACTTTCGGTTACAACAATCTGAACATTACGATCGTGGGGCTCGACGATATCAAGTTCATCTGTCAGGGTATTGGCCCTGCAAATCCCAACCGCCACCCCGGGGAAACCAGAGAGGAAGGTGTCATAGAATCCACCGCCATATCCCAGGCGGTAACCCCGACGGTCAAAGGTAAAACCCGGTACGACTGCCACGGCGTCCAGAAGTCCTGAGGTAACAAGCTCGCGATTCACATCCATGGGTGGCTCCAACACGCCAAAGCGGCTTCGTTGGAGACCCCTCCCCATGTCCACCTCATCCTCGAGTAAGTCCCGGGGGCCTTCCACCAGGTACCAGCGCATCTGATGCTTGCCCGTCACACGTGGAAGCGCGACCCGTTTTCCTGCAGACCAGGCCGCCTGGATGATGCCATGGGTATCCACCTCAGACCCCATATCCAGATACGTAAGGACAGTAGAAGAACTCACGAATTCCGGCAAGCTGGTCACATTCAGACAGATAGTCCTGTCTATGACAAGCTTGCGCCCACCATCCAGAGCATCACGATTCTTGCGCAGGCGTGCCCTGAGCTCCTTCTTTCGCTGCTTGACGTCATCCATCTAGGACACCTAGCCCTTCCCCAAGCGAAGTCCCTACTCGGGTAACCAGTATGCCAGCGCTGCACAGACAAGAAGGCAAATTCCTCCCAAAAGATAGGCTGAATCCAAGGCACCACCCACAAGAGGCAGGATTACGTAGGTGGGCAGCACGATGGCACCAAGCGCTTGCATCATTGCCGCAAGGGCGGAAGCCATTGCCTCCCTGCCACCCCGCGCCGCCTTCGCACGAGCCGAGAGCGACACCAAAAGCGGCTTCAACCCGCCGACAAATAGACCAGCCAAAGCTATGCACGCTATCAAAGCAGGGCCAGCAGGCACCACATTTACCAGCAGCGCGCCTAGAACTGCCAATAGGGCGACCAGGGACCTCATTCCCAGCACACGCCCCGCAAGAGCCGGAACCACGAAACAGCCCAGCAGATTGCCCAGGGTAAAGAAGGAGGCAAAGGCACCCGCATGGACCGCATCCACGCCGACTTCGGAAAGAGCCGTAGGAACGAGCGATGCCACCAAGACGAATATGCCCATGTTCAGGAAGAGACACACGCAAAGAATGCGATAGTCACGGCCCCTGAGAAGCTGACCGACAGTTGACAGCGGTGATTCCGCAGGCTTCTTGTCCTCCTCACGACCGCGCGACCTTACATCAACGGGGACTCGGAAGAGTATGAGGAAGGTCAGGGTTGCCAGTACGAAAAGGCCGAAGGAAATCTCCCGAGCCTCCAGAAGGCCAGGCAGCAGTCGAGTCGTGGCCGTGGCAAGTGCCTGCGAAAGCGAAGCCGCCGCAAACATCAGGCCAACACCCCAGGTGACACCCCGCGCACCTAGGTCTTTAGTGGCAACGATCACACAGGTCGGAACCACAAAAGACAGGCAGCACCCCTCCAGGGTGAATCCCAGAAAGAGAGGTAGGTAGCTTGGCGCCAATAGCACGATCAGTGACCCCAAAGTCGAGATGCACAGGGCGCCCAACACGACGTTGCGCGGGTTGTGGCGTCCCAACAGGACACCGGAAGCAAAGGCAAGAGGCACGCCCAGGATCATCGGCGCGGCAAAGAGCGCAGAGTAGGCAACCTTGTCTATGCCAAAGGTCTCCATGATCTGAATCGCCATGGGAGACAACTGGTACTGGGCGTAATTGGGCACGAAGTCGACCACAAAGAGCGCCGCCAGGGCCATGAAACCCCGACGGCGTGACAGTGCGTCGCTTGTTGGCGAAGCGTTGATCATAAGCTACGAGAAGTCTTCCGCCTGAGCCTCGAGCTGTTGGATCGTAGCCTCGAGCTCTGCCTTTTGGGCACGCTTCTTCTCCACGACAGCAGGAGCAGCCTTGGCCACGAAGCCCTCGTTACCAAGGGTGCGAGTGACGCTTGCAAGGTCCTTCTGGGCCTTTGCCAGCTCCTTCTTCACGCGAGCGGCCTCGGCAGAGAAGTCAACCAGGTCGCCAAGGACGATGAAGGCCTCGAACTCGGCATCGGCAACCGACACGGAGTTTGCGGGCTTGTCCTGCTCGGCACCCAGAGCCAGCTGATCAATGTGACCCACAGAGCAGATGAAATCACGCTGGGCCTCAAAGACCGCAGCAACCTCACTCTTGCAGTTCACGACCACATCCAGGTCGGCACGCGGGGACAGGCGATAGCGAGCCCTCGTGGAGCGGACGGCGCTGATCAGGCGCTTGGCAAGGTCAAAGTCATGCTCGGCCTTCTCATCGACAAGGGCAGAGTACTTCGCGGGATCAGGCCAGGAAGCGACCATCAGGAACTGTGCCTCGCCCTCGCCGTCGGCAGCACCATGGCCCAGGCTGCTCTGGGGCAGGGCGTCCCAGATCTTCTCGGTCACGAAGGGCATCACGGGGTGTAGGAGACGCAGGGAGGTGTCCAGGACAAAGACGAGGTTGCGCTGGACCTGGAGCTTCACTTCGGGCGTACCGTCCAGCAGGCGGCTCTTGCAGAGCTCGATGTACCAGTCGCACACCTCGCCCCAGAAGAAGCTCTGAATCTCACGGGCGTAGTCACCAAAGTTGTAGTTCTCCAGTGCCTCGGTGGAAGATTTCACGATGCGGGCCAGACGGCTCAGCATCCAGGCGTCCTCGGGGGTCTCCGCCTTTGCGGGACCGGGTACATAGCCATCGAGATTCATCTGGACGAAGCGGCTGGCGTTCCAGATCTTTGTCACGAAGCCCTTCGCCTGCTCGGTACGGGGACTGTCCTTGAGGGCACGGGTCTTCTTGTCCAGGTTCGCGTCAAACTTGACGTCCTGGTTGTTGGTGATGAGCGTCAGCAGGTTGTAACGCATGGCGTCAGCGCCGTACATCTCGATCAGGGCCATGGGGTCCACGCCGTTGCCCTTGGACTTGGACATGCGGGAACCGTCCTTGGCAAGAATCGTCGCGTAGATGTAGACGTCCTTGAAGGGAATCTGATGCGTGAAGTAGAGGGAGCTCATGACCATACGGGCGACCCACAGGGCGATGATGTCACGGGCAGTGACCAGCACCGTCGTTGGATGGTGGCCTTCCATCTGCTCGGGGTGGTCAGGCCAACCCTGCGTGGCAAAGGTCCATAGCTGGGAGCTGAACCAGGTGTCCAGAACGTTCTCGTCCTGGTGGACGTGATGACCTCCGCACTTGGGGCACACGTCCGTGTCCTCCATGAGGGCGTCCTGCCAGCCGCAGTCGTCGCAGTAGAAGACCGGGATGCGGTGACCCCACCAGAGCTGACGGGAGATGCACCAGTCTTTGAGGTTCTCCATCCAGGTAAGATAGGTGTCAGTCCAACGGGCAGGATGGAAGGTGACCTCCCCGTCCTTCACGACCTTGGTCGCAGGACCCTTGAGCTTGTCCACGGCAACGAACCACTGCTCGGACAGCCAGGGCTCTAGCGCGGTGCCACAGCGGTAGCAGTGCATGACCGAATGGTCCAGGTCCTCGACCTTCTCGAGCAGACCATTGTCGTCGAACCACTTGACGATGGCCTCGCGAGCCTCGTCGCGATCCATGCCAGAGAACTCTCCGTAGCCGTCCACCACGTGAGCGGTCTCGTCGAAGATGTTGATCTGGGGCAGGTCGTGGGTCTGGCCCATGGCGTAGTCGTTGGGGTCATGCGCAGGCGTAACCTTCACGAAGCCGGTACCAAAGCCCGCATCGACGTGCCAGTCGGAGAAGATGGGAATCTCACGATTGACGATGGGGAGCATGACCTTGGCTCCGACGAGTTTCTGCTTGTCAGGATCCGAGGGAGACACGGCGATGCCGGTATCGCCCAGCATGGTCTCAGGGCGGGTGGTGGCCACGGTCACGTGGTCGATGCCGTCAATGGGCTCCACCAGCGGATACTGGAGGAACCAAAGGTGGCCCTTCTCGTCCTTGTACTCGGCCTCGTCGTCGGAGATTGCCGTCTTGCAGGAGGGGCACCAGTTGACGATGCGCTTGCCGCGATAGATCAGGCCATCGTGGTACCAGTCGCAGAAGACCTTGCGCACGGCCTTTGCGTACTCGGGGCTCATGGTGAACTTCTCGTCGTCGAAGTCAATGGAGCAGCCCATACGCTTAATCTGGTTGACGATGGTTCCGCCGTACTCCTTGCGCCACTTCCAGCACTCGTCCAGGAAGGCGTCACGGCCGATCTCCAGGCGGGAGATGCCCTCGCTCTTGAGCTTCTTGTCTACCTTGGTCTGGGTGGCAATGCCAGCGTGGTCCGTGCCGAGGACCCAGCGGGTGGAACGGCCGCGCATGCGGTTGAAGCGTATGAAGGTGTCCTGGATGGTGTCATCCATCGCGTGACCCATGTGCAGGATGCCCGTGACATTGGGCGGGGGAATCACGACGGTGCAGTCGCCAACGCCCTTGGAGCGCTGGTAGCAGCCCGCATCCATCCACTGCTGGATGAGCTCCGGCTCTGTGCTTTGCGGATCGTAGGTCTTTGGCATGTCTTCCACGATGTTTGCCTTCCCGTACACGCATGGGCGCGTAAAAGTTGCAGATATACAGCGTATTAGGATAGCACGGGCATTGGCGTTGCGCGACAATGAAGACCAACCGCCACATGACTGGAAATGAAGACAGGAGCGCTCACATGGAGGACAAGGACCAGCAGACCCAGGCCAAAGCCGCCGAGGGAAACGACTGGCCTGCGAGCGCGGAAGGTAAACCCGCCGAGACGGCCGTCGACCGTCTGCGCCTTGTCATGGGAGACGAGGCCCTGGCTCGTATTCAAGCTTCAAGGGTGATGGTCATCGGCCTGGGCGGCGTGGGGTCGAACTGCGCGGAGGCGTTAGCCCGAGGAGGCGTGGGATCGTTGGTCCTTCTGGACCGTGACGTCGTTGCACCCAGCAACATCAACCGACAGGCGGTTGCTTGGCAGAGCACGGTCGGTCAGGTAAAGGCCGAAGTGATGGAACGACTGGTACGAAACATCAACCCAGACTGCGAGGTCACTAGCGTACAGGCCTTCCTCTCCAGGGAGAATCTGGTAGAGACACTGAACTCTCTCCCCCGGCCCGACTTTGTGGTGGATGCCATCGATACCATGACCCAAAAGCTCCTGATTGCCCAGTGGTGCCAGGACCAGAGGCTGCCGCTCATATCAAGCATGGGCGGAGCGAACAAGCTTGACCCCACGCGGCTGCGCTTCGGAGACATCGAGGACACGCGAGAGGACCGACTGGCCCGCGTCATGCGCAAGCAATGTCGCAAGCGCGGTATCCACGGTCTGGAGGTGCTCTGGTCAGACGAACACCCCCGCCAGCCCCAAGGCAAGCAAGATGCCCTGAGAGAGGGAGGCTTCGTCCGTGAGGGGGCATCAATCCTGGGCACCATGAGCTACATGCCACCAATCATGGGACAGATGATTGCCGGCCGTGTAATCTCCCGTCTGGCAGGCCTCCCATGGGAGTAGACGATTTGAAGCCGAGTGGCACAAAGCCTGGACCAGCTCCGCTACTCTTCTTTGACGCCCAC
>ONBR01000041.1 GCA_900316105.1 uncultured Olsenella sp. | reverse complement strand
CCCGAGGAGTAGTTCTTCAGCGGGACATCCATGAAGTTATCGAGCTCAGCAAAGTGAATGATGTCATCGAAGTGCTCGTCAATGAAGTCCTTGCGATAGCCAAGGAGGGCGCCGTTGAGGTAGATGTTCTCGCGCGCCGTGAGCTCCAGGTCGAAGCCAGCTCCAAGCTCGATCAGGGGGGCGATGGTACCCGTGACCCCGCAGCTGCCTTTGCTAGCCTCCAGGACGCCTGCGATGATCTTGAGCATGGTGGACTTGCCGGAACCGTTGGTACCCACCAGGCCAAAGGCCTCGCCCTTCTTTACCTGGAAGGAGACGTCGTCCAGGGCACGAAACTCCTTGAAGGTCAGCTCATGACGGGCGGCGGCGATAAAGTACTCCTTGAGGGAGTTGAACTGTTCGGATGCGATGTTGAAGATCATAGAGACGTGATCGACGTCCACCACCGTCGGGGCATCCGGCGAGGGAAGGGGCGGGCGCATGAACTCGTTCTTTCCAACAACGATGATCCAACGCTCGATGTTGCCCTGGAACTTGCGGTTCAAGTCCTCGAAGTCGATGGCGATGCGGTATCGACCGGGCTTCTCGGGGGTCCACTTCCACTGCTGCTGGGGAATGGTGTGACCCTCATGCTCGATGGTCGAGTCGAACTCGCCCTCGTCCCAGCTTCCCTCATGGTTCCAGATGTAGTTGAACAAATAATCATCCGGATTTGCATCGGTGAAGCGCGGAGTGACGACAAGCTCGTCCCCCACGCGAATGGAGGTCGCAGACAGGGCCAGGAAGACGCTTCCGCCCGTGTCGAATTTAAGCGTATCTTGCACGAAGAACTCCTCGATTGCGTGCCCGAGGCACTGTTTCTAGATGAAAAGGATGAAGCGGCGCTGGTTGTGCCTAAAGACTACCAAGCCCAGCAGCAGGGAAACGGCTGCCCAGAAGACGCAATTGAGCAGCATGGCAGGATCGGGCGCGCTTCCGTAGATGACGGTGTCGCGCATCATGGTGATGAAGCCATACATGGGGTTGGCCTTCATGAGACCCCTGACGACACGATAGGGCACCTGGTCCATCATGCTCGCGGGCCAAAAGATGGGGGTGGCGTACATCCATGCCATCAGAAGGACGCTCCATAGGTGCACCAGGTCCCTGAAGAAGACGGCCAGGGCGGAAAGCAGGAGGGAAAGGCCGACGCAGAAGACCATCAGAATCAGGAGGATCAAAGGCGCAAAGGCCATATACGGCGTTGGCGCAACCCCCTCCCAGAGCATGACGATGAGGACAGCGATCAGGGAGAAGAGGAAGTTCACCAGGGAGAAGAGGACCTTCTCCACGGGGAAGATGGCCTTCTTTACCTTGACCTTCTTGAGCAGCGGTGCCGCATCGATGATCGACAGCATGCCAACGCTGGTGGAGTCGTTGAAGACCGACCAAATGATGTTTCCCACGATGAGGTAGAGGGGGTAATGCTGGATGTTGTCATAACGCAGGAAGAATGAGAAGACCAGCGACATGACGATCATCATGAGCAGTGGGTTCAGGACGCTCCACACGACGCCCAGAACGCTGCGACGATACTTGAGCTTGAAGTCCTTTGACACAAGCTGTTTGAGGATAAAGAGGTCCTTCTGCCGCCCCTGGTACCAGGTGCTTTCCTGAGACGTCGATACGGGGCTCGGGGCCGAAGTGCTTTGGGTCTGTTCTGCCAAAACGCCTCCAATAGATTACGAGAATGAAGCGTTATATAACTGAAATATCCTACCACAGGAGGAGGAAGGCCATATAAATGCCCAAAGTCACAAAAAAAGCCAGAGACAAAAAGCCTCTGGCCTGAATAAACTGGCTCCCCGGGCTGGGTTCGAACCAGCGACACGCTGATTAACAGTCAGCTGCGCTACCACTGCGCCACCGGGGAATGCAACGAGACGTAATTATACGCAGCCAGCCTTTGGATGCAAGTCAAAATACCAATTTTCATCCAAGTCTACCCCTCACTTCCCATCAACGGGGTCGATACCGGGATTGGCTGATTCTGGAGTCGTGATGTTCTCCCGTTCTCTTGACTTGGCGAAAACCTGCTCGTCCAAGGCACGGCAATGCACATAAAAGTCCAAACAAAACCCAGCAACCGAAGCTGCTGGGTTGAATTTGCTGGCTCCCCGCCCGTCCGCTCCACGACGCAGAAGAGGTCCGGCGGGGTTGCTGGCGGGTAGGTCCCCGCCCTGGCCCCCAGGACCCCTGCCGCCCAGGAGACAGCCATCTCGATCGAGTCGAACGTCGCCAGTCACCTCCCCAGCGCCTTGAGAAGCGTGTTGTGCTTCCGGTTGGAGTTGATGGAGTGGGTGTCCCCCGTGTAGACGAAGGCGTGGGCCCTCTTGCCCCGCGTGCCCACACGCATGCCGTAGCCGGAGGCACCGTACATGGAGTTCGCCGCCGCCCGGACCCTCGCGGCCTTCGCCGCGACAGCCGCGCGGGCGACAGCGCCCCCCATCACCGAGCGGGCGAATGACCCGTTCGGCCTGTACCTCACGCTACAAGGCATCAACCTCCCTGAGCGGGACCGCCCGGTCCCACGGCCCCGGCACAGTCCCGGCGGGGAGGGGCACGGGGTCTCCCACGACCCCGTACCATCTCCCGTCGGGGGCCTGGACCATGGCGCCGCGCAGGTCAGCCACGTAGCCGGTCGGGAGGTGGGCCGTTGCGTCCACCTCCACGCCCTCTGGCGGCTCTCCGCAAGCCCACTGGGAGTCCCCGGCTCAAGGAGGCACCCTCCCACGGACACACCGTCGCCGAGCGACCACTCGTCGTTGCCGAGCGCGTCGGTCCCGGTGCGCTCGCGGAGCCTGACCACGAGGGTCACGGTCGGGTACCTCACTTCTCCCCCTCACTCGGGCACGGACGGCCCGACGTAGGCCGCCGACATCTCGCCGACGCCCAGGAGCTGGCGCTCCTGCTGCGTGAGGTAGAAGTCGGCGGACGGGTTGCTATACGTGACGGACCCCGAGTAGGAGCCAGCCGACCAGGACTGCTGCTTCGCCCCAGGTTCGCCGACCTCCTGGCTCATCATCCGGGCCACCGCCTTGCAGGCGACGAGCCTGAGCACGTCGCCGTCGACGGCGGAGACGTCGCAAAGGGACCGGATGGCGGCGGAGGCCATCTCAAGGAGCGACTCCGCCCTCTTCTCGTCAGACACCGAGTAGCCCGGCCATACGGCCGCGAGGTCCTCTACGGTGGCGAGCGGGCTCTCGGCGCCCATTAGGCGGCCGCGGACTTGAGGACCGCGAAGCCCTTGGGGTCGAGCACGGCCCAGCTGTAGACGACCTCCAGGCGGTAGGCCACCTGGTTGAGGCGCTTGAGGTCGCCGAGGCCGTCGGGGTCGCCCATGGTGATCACGTCGAGGCCGAGGTCGCGGACG
>ONBR01000042.1 GCA_900316105.1 uncultured Olsenella sp. | reverse complement strand
TGCGCACCCAGCCCGTGCAGCCCACGCGATCGGCCACGATACGAGCGGTCCAGCGAAATCCCACGCCCTGGACCTCTCCGCGAAAGACCATCCTGAGCCTGCGGGTGCCAGGCGCCAGGGGCTTCGTCGGCTCTCCACCCGCTCCGATGCCGTCCTGGGTCCGGGCCCCATCACGTCTCTTTTCGCGTCCCCCAAAGCCAAACATGTGACTCACCGATTCCCCTCGACCGAGCGCGCATACTTTTGCGTGTCTTGCATAATGCGTACAATAGCATCCAAAGGTGATTATTTCGCAATCAGCTGCTCACGTGGCGGTAGTGTTCGCGTGGGCGCAGCCATATGCCAGGCGATATCGGGAGGGCACATGAATACTAGCAGGAGGAACTTCCTAGGTTTGGCTTCGGGACTGGGCGCTTTGACCCTTGCCGCCTGCGCGTCGCAGGGCAATGGCAATGACTCCCAGGACCAGCAGGAGGACAAGCAGCCCGAGGAGTCTAAGGTCGACCTAAAGGAGTTCGAGGACCTGAAGCTGGATGAGGGCAAGTGGCAGTACGACAAGGACAACGACTGCTACTACCAGATGGGTCTGACCTACTGCACCAAGGCAGCGAGCACCAACTACGAGAAGCTCTGCATCTTTGTCCCCGGTGCCTATTTTGACGCAAAGGAGAACGGCGATACCTTCACCTGCACCGTAAAGAAGGACGCAAAGGTGGGGCAGCTTACGCCAGCCTCCGCCCCCGCGGTCATGCCCATCAACTCCGTGCGCCTCTCCGCGCAGTCCTGCCCCGACTCCTACAGCTACGAGGGTCTGGGCCGCTATCTCCAGGCTGGCCTGGTCTATGTGTATGCGGGCTTCCGCGGTCGTTCCAGTGGCTATGACTCAAAGTCCAAGGACACCATGATCGCCGGTGGCGCTCCCTGGCCCATCGTGGACCTCAAGGCAGCCGTGCGCTATCTGCGCTACAACGCCTCCAAGCTCCCCATTGACCCCGAGCGCGTCTTTGTCTTTGGCTATGGCGCCGGTGGCGGCCTGAGCTCCGTCATGGGCGCAATGGGTGACGCGGAGATCTACACCAAATACCTCAGCGAGGTTGGCGCAGCTACGCATGACGCTGAGGGCAACGACATCTCCGACAAGGTCTATGGCTCTGCCTCCTGGTGCCCCATCACCTCCCTGGACACCCAGGACAGCGCCTACGAGTGGATGATGGGCCAGTTCTCCAATGCCGACACACGTGCGGATGGCACCTGGACCAAGCTCCTCTCCAATGACCTTGCGGCAGCCTACGGTGACTACATCAACTCCATGGACCTGCGCGACTCCAAGGACAACGCCCTCAAGCTTGGCGCCGTCAGCGACGGCACCATGCTGGACGGCAGCTACTACGAGACGGTCATGGAGACCATCCAGAAGTCTGCCGCAGACTTCTTTGCCAACACCTCATGGCCCTACACCTACACGCCTGGGCAGATGGGAGACCCCTGCTTCCCCGGTGACCCCAACCGCAACAGCGAGGATGAGCAGACTGCCAGTTCCATCTCGGGAGAGGACGGATCCACCGATGCCTCGGGCTCCAGTGCAACGGGAGTCACCTCGGTGAGCTCCACGGTCTATGACTCGCCTTCCACCTACCTGAGCCAGCTCAACGGCGGTGACCGCTGGATTACCTATAGCTCCAGCCTGGGTACCGTCCGCATCTCCAGCATGTGGGATTTCGTCAACCACTGCAAGCCCGCGAACCGCTCCGTCTGCGCCTACGACATGATTGACCGCAGCTCCAGCTTCAACCAGCTCTTTGGCATCGGTCAGGAGAGCACCTTGCACTTCGACCAGACCGTGGCCGACCTCCTGAGCCAGCACCAGGATGCCTATGCCGCAGCCCAGGGCTTTGACCAAAAGTACGTAACCGAGTGGAATGACGACCTGGCAAAGAAGGATGCCGAGGACAGCTCCATGGCAGACCGCGTGAACGCCATGAACCCCCTCTACAACCTGAGCGGTCACTACGAGGGCTACGGCAAGGCCGCGGTGGCCCCTCACTGGCGTATCAACTCGGGCCTCTTTAGCTCCATCTCGTCTCTGACCGGCGAGCTCAATCTGGCCTTGGCCCTGCAGCACTACGACGGCGTCCAGGACGTGAGCTTCCAGCCAGTCTGGGGCCGTGGTTTCGAGCTGGCCGAGCTCCAAGGTGATCCACAGGACAACCTGATTGCCTGGGTCGTGGGCTGCTGTCCCGCTGAGGATTCGTCGAATGAGGAGTCAAAGCAGTAGAGGACAAACAAGAGAAAACGACTAAATATATACAAAGGCTTGCGATAGTACAAGCACTATTCGACAGAAGTTAGAGATTTTTCTCCTTTCGTGCTAAGATACTTTAAAGCAGAAAGGAGCGTCCTCATGTACAAAGTCGGTGAGTATATCGTCCATCCAGGTCAGGGTGTCTGCAAGGTCGAGGACATTGTGGAGCAGCCTCAGGAGTCCTATATGCTCATGCCTGTGGGTGTTCCTCATCCCATGAGAATCAGCTTCCCTGTGGCCTCTGAGGGCCGCCTGGGGGGTGCGGACGATTTCTTGGAGCGGCTATGCCGCGCCGGTGAGCGCTGCCCTCCTGTACTCCATGGGCGTCCTCCACCCCAGGGAGAGCTTCCTCC
>ONBR01000012.1 GCA_900316105.1 uncultured Olsenella sp. | reverse complement strand
TGGTCTTGGTCTTGTCCTCTTTGGTGTACTCGGAGAAAGTGGCCTCATAGATGTCGCCGCCAACCAGGATCTCGTCGTTCTCGATGGTGCCCTGCTGGCCCGCATCGAAACTGGCAAGGACGCCGTCGATATTCGTGCAGGCCAGGGCCAAGGGCGCAAAGACCGGCACGTAGCGCCTGCCCTCCAGGTGGTAGCTGTTTGAGATCTGCCAGGCGACCCTGTCCAGGAGGTGCTCGGTGTAGTCGGTAGTGATCCATTTCTTCAGGGTCACGTCGTAATAAAGGAAGCGGTAGGCAAACCTGGAGTAGGGATGCTTGTCACCGCTCTTGTGCACCGGCTCGTGGAGCAGGGCTGTCTCGTCACCGTCGTTGGTCTGGTAGCCAGCAAAGACGAAGGCGTCCACGGTCTTGTTCTTGCCGGGAATGGAGAAGGTGCCGAAGGCGACGTTGGCCGAGACCATGGAGCAGTACTTCTTGCCGTCTTTGTCCGCACCGTCCTGGAAGAGGTTGATCTGGTCCATCCCCTCGAAGGTCTCCAGTCTACTGGCCTGGGCATTCCACTTGAAGATAGACGCATGCGCCGCATCGGCGGCATGGGAGTGTCCCGTGGGGGCAGAGGTGCAGATTGCGATCTCATCGAGCTTGTCGCGGTCCACATCCCCGCCGCAGAGGGTGACAACCGGCGCGCGCTTCAGAGCCTCCCAGGCGCTGTAATTGCCGTCCCAGCCCTGCGTGGAGGAGTCGAGATACTCGCTGGCCGGCCCGCAGGCGATTTTCGTGGTGTAGTGCACGGTGTCCGCATTATCGGCAACCGAACCGTCCGCCCCCGTCTTGAATTTGAACATATCCACGATGGCGTAGCGGATGCCGTCCTTGTCCTCGTAGGCACCCGTGTAGGCAAAGATCTCGTCGGCCCCGTCGCCGTCCACGTCCGCTGCCTCGATATCGAAGTAGGCGTCGTATTCCTGGTTGTAGCCGGCGTCTAAATAGAGGTATCGCGACGTCGTCTTGCCGTCTTTGGTAGTAATGTCGCCCAGCTGCCCCCGGGTCACGGTGGGAAAATCCATATGGTGCCCGGTGCGGTTGCCGTGCGCGTCAAGCGAGTAAAAGAAGATGACAATTCCGCCCGAAGCATACACTTTCTGATTGTCTATCTGTACCGTCTGCACAGAGGTGCCGGCGTAGGCATGCAGCTCGGCAATCCAGTTCTTCTTTGCGTTCTGACCCGTGTTATGGCTGAAGGCGACGCTGGTGGCGTACATGCCGTTGAAGTCCGCGTCGCCCTGGGCGAGGGCGTTTCCCGTATTCGAGCTGAAGTTGGACGAGGTGCCGTAGTTCTTCCTGCCGCGGTTGATGCCGTAGTAGTCATAGGTGTCATAGACGGTACCGTATGCGCTGGAGTGATCCGAGGCATCGGAGCCCCTGCCGTTGAGGGCGTCGAAGCCATCTCGCACGGTGTATTTGTTGCCACAGGCACCGTTTGCCGCGACATAGATCTCGCCGGGAACTTCCAGGTAGGTGTACTGGTTGGTATCGTAGGGAGCCTTGCTCCGGGCGTCGGCGTCCAGTTCCTTGGCCTTCGTCAGGTCGGCGTTGGCCTTATCCAAGGCCGCCTGGGCCTGAGCCCGCTGCTCGTCCGTGGTGGCGGAGTTCAAGGCCGCCTGTGCCTGATCGACAGACTTCTGGGCGGTATTGACATCGGGCGTCGTATCAACGGTCAGGCCCAAGGCAGCATAATCATCGGCAGAGATGGGTTCGTTTTTGATGGCCTCGTCAGTGTCGATCTTGCCGTCATTATTCGTATCGATAATGTCGGCCGCGGAATGCGTCCCATTGGGAGCAGCGGATCTCGACGTGAGGTTGGCATCCGCGTCATTGGAGGAATCAGCGGCGGTCATACCGGATCCAGTCGAACCATTGCCGACCAAACTCCCCGAACCCGAGGTGGTATCGCCCCCCCGTCGAGGTCGCGGGGGTCGAATCGCTCGTGGGCTTAGTGACCCGCAACGGTGCCGCTGACCGTTGTTTGCTTTGCGAGGTCGCGGGGGTCGAATCGCCCGTGGGCCTAGTGGCCTCATTGACATTTTGTTCCTGCAAGGAAGAGTCGGACGTATTCGCATAGACCACGGTCGGCGCCACCACCGCAATCGTCACGGCACATGCCGCCGAGGCGATCAGACGGGCTGCCGACCACCAGGGTCGGTGACCAGCTTTGCATCCCACGCGTCGAACTGGGTAGTTCGCTTGCTTTACAGGTACTTGAGCGGCGCATTTGTTATCCATACTGCCTCCTCTGCCAATATGCGCAGTCTAGAAGGTCGAAATGTCGCCAAATGTTTTGTCGGCTCAAACGTGCCCGAATAAGCCTGAACGTCTTCTCATGAAAAAGCCAAAAGGGAGTACCCCTTATGGATAAGGGAGTACCCCCTTTGGCACACTCTCTTTGGCACAAGCTGTCACAGCCTTGCATGCAAGCGGAAACCCCCGCGCAACAGGACGGCGCGACAATTCAGCTAGCAAGAAAACCGTTGTTCTGACCTGGAGGCCCACTATGATTGACCAGCTGACCGTACTGCTTACCAACCGCCCCGGCACCCTCAAGTCAATGGTCGACGTCCTGGCCCGTGCCAAGGTGCAGATTCACGCACTGAGCATCGATGACTCTGCTGACTTCGGCATAGTCCGGCTGATCTGCGACCGCCCCGACTACGCCGTGGACCAGCTGCGCAAGACGGGCTTTACCACCTCCACCACCAAGGTACTGGCCGTAGAGGTGGATAACGTACCGGGAGGCCTGGCAGCGGTGCTGACGCGTCTGGCCAGCGTGGAGCTCAACATCATGTATGCCTACACCTGCCCCCTGAACGGCCGTGCGATCGACATCATCAGCGTCGCCGGCGACCCCGTGAACGTCAAGCTCTCCCAGGCCCACCTACCCCAGCTGACGCAGGAGGACTTCGCGTAGGCGCAGGGAGGCTCCCATCACGGCAGTAGCCATCGCAAGACATGCAGTCAAAGAAAGCCCCGGACTTCAAGGAGTCCGGGGCTTGTCCTTATCGCTAGAACCGCAAAGGCTAGGAAAGCTTGTCCAGCAAGTCGTAGAAACTGCCGTTGAGCTCGGCCTCGGTTCCGGGAACCGAGTTTTGCATCAGGTTGGGCTGGGCGAGCGGCGTCGTCCTCAGGGCCAGGGGCGATGATCCCGCAGCACAAGTCACCTTGTAGGTAATGGTAGAGTTCGTCTGTTCCAGCGTCTGCAAGTGGATGCGGACGACGGACAAGCCGTACATCTGACCAGTGGCAGGCGCCTGGCCACCCGCCAGGACGGAGTCATTGGTAGAGACGTCACTGATGCTGCCGCCAGCAGGAGCAAAGAGGAAGAGGTAGGTGAGCATGTCGCCACGAGAGCGCTTCGCGGGATTTCCACCGTACACGTACTTGGGGGCCGAGGCTGCCTCATTGGGCGTGATGTTGTTTGACAGGACGGTCTTCACGTCGTAGGTGATGGTGCCATCGGCATTCGTCGTAGCTGCGCCAACGGTCGTAGAGACACCCGTGTACCAGGTAATCTTCGAATAGGTGTCGTCGTTCACGTATACGCCGAGGACGGGATTCATTATGTCAGTGGGTACGCCACCCGAGAGACTCAGACCCTCCATGAGGGACTCCTCGTCCTGGTTGCGCATCCAGACAAGCAGGCGCCCCTCCTTGCCTGACTGATGAACCGCCTGCATCAGCTTGCCAAAGCCAGGCTTACCCAGGTTGGCGATGATGCTCTGGAAGGCGGCGCCGGCAACCTTCGAGAAGTAGACATCCTGGGTATCGCCATCTGGATACTTCCAGTAGACGTCAGACAGAAGGACCTGGGAGCAGTTGTCGCCGTTGATCTCCGTCCCGTCGGGGCCCTTGATGGGGCCCGTGAGGGCAAGGAGTCTCTGCAGGAAGATGGGGTCGATGGCTATCACGCCGTCCACGTCACCGTTGCCCGCCTGAGCCCAGTACTGGGAGCTCATCTCGCCCACACGCACGAAGTCAGGCGTGCAGTTGACCTGGGCAGGGTCCTTGCTGATGTCGATGGCAAGGGTGCTCAGCTCGTCCTGCTGAACAGGTACCGAGAAGCCAGGCTGGTGGAGGATGGAGGTGGAGTCGCCCATGGAGATGACACCATTGTTCACGGTGAGGGTAGACCAGGAGCCGGGAAGACCACCAGTGGAACGCAACTCCGAGTTGTTCTGGGCAATGAGAAGGTAGTGCCTGGGCGCACCGTTTCCACCAAGCATCTGGGGAAGCAGCTTCAGGGCAGGCTCAAGCTGGTCCAGGGACTCGCTCGCTCCTTCGAGCGGAGGCTTCACCTTGTCCATGACCTCCTTCATCTGGGGAAGTACGGGATCGGGCAATTCCTCGATGGCGGAGATCGACTTCTTCAGCGTGGGGATGGCAGTCGACACCGAGCCAGAAATCTGCTCGATCTCCTCGACATTCACTGCCCCGTCCTGGACCAAGTCGGACATCTTCATACCGCGTGCACTCTGTCCCACGGGCACGAGGGCGTTGTCCACCAGGTCCTCTGCCACTGCGCCAAGGGTCTGCGCACTGCGTACGTCCTGGCCGACGATGGGAAGATTGCCCGCAATGTTCCAAAGCCTACTATGGGTGGTCTCGTTTATCTTTGCGGCATCGGTCTGCATGGCCTGGATGGAGCTATCAAGTGCCTGGGCGTTGCCGGTCTTGAGGGCTGCCGCAAGGGGCTCCTTCTGCGCCATCATGTCCTGAGCGGCGGTCTTTACCTCCTTGACCTGCCCCATCATCATGAAACCAAAGACAGCCGCAATCACAACGAGGGCGGCTATGATTCCGCCGATGACGGCTCCGGCATGGCCATGACCCCCGTCCTCGGGCTCGAAGGGATCGAAGCCCCTCCCCGTCTCAGACAGGGGTATGTAGGAGGACTGAGCGTACTGCTGCCTCTCGGGTTGGGGGTTCACCCTCCCGCTCGTCCTTGGCGGAGCGTAATTGACCTCGCCCGTATCCTCCGGCTTCTGCGCGAAATGCCTTCCGGACATACCTACCTCATTTCAAGTAAACAAAGTCAAAGCGACCCCGTAGCCAACGGCATTGGAGTCACTGTTCCAGCAAAGTTGAAAACCCGCGAACGCGCATACAGTATACGACCTAAGCCCAGCGCGAGGGCTTGCTTTGTTCCCTCGCGTACTCGTCGTAGACCCTGAGCTCCCAGTCGCGACGGGAGGCCTTGACCTCGGTGTCCAGGATGAGGCCGCAGGAGAGCAGGAGCGCGGCCAGGCCGCAGAAGGCCACGGCCAGGATCGCCGTCGGGAAGCGGGCCACCAGATGGGTGGCCTGGAACTCCAGGATCACGGGGACGCCCAGGCAGAGGCCGACGACCAGCATGACCAGGGCCAGCAGGCTGAAGAAGCCCAGGGGCTTGTAGTCCTTGAAGAGGCTCGCGATCGTCCCCAGCACCTTGGCGCCGTCCGAGAAGGTGGAGAGCTTGGACTCGGAGCCCTCGGGGCGGTCGCGGTAGTCGATGGGGACCTGGACGATGCGCCAGCGCTTGTCCACGGCGTTGATGGAGAGCTCGGTCTCGATCTCGAAGCCGGGCGAGAGGACGGGCAGGGTCTTCACGAAGGCGCGCGACATGGCCCGGTAGCCGGTCATCACGTCGGCGTACTCGAACCCGTAGAGGACCTTGATGAGCCAGCGGACGAGGTCGTTGCCGAAGCCGTGGAAGGCGCGGTCGTTCTCGTCGCCGTAGGAGCCGTTGGAGAGCCTGTCCCCCACCACGTGGTCGGCGGAGCCGTCCAGTATGGGCGCGACCAGCGAGGGGGCCGCCTCCGCCGGGTAGGTGTCGTCGCCGTCGACCATCAGGTAGCAGTCGTAGTCCAGGTCGCGGAACATCTGCCGGACGACGTTGCCCTTTCCCTGCCGGGGCTCGAAGCGCACGAGGGCGCCGTGGGCCCGGGCGATGTCGCCGGTGCCGTCCTTGGAGTTGTTGTCGTAGACCCACACGTCCGCCCCCGGCAGGCAGCGGGTGAAGTCGTCCACGACCTTGGCGATGGTCAGGGCCTCGTTGTAGCAGGGGATGATGACGGCTACCTTGGAGTAGTCGGGGGTATCTACGGTCTGTGTGTTCGTACCTTTAGGCATGTCTCTCCTCTGTGACACTGGGAAATCACACACGACACAAAAAACTCTGCCATGTCGTAATTAGAAGAGTATGAGCCATACAAGGATGGCCGGCCACTATTTCACCGAAAAACCCTGGTCAGAGACAGCAGCAGACGCCCGAGGATTCTTCCCGCCGGCAACGGGTCCTACCCTAGCCATCGCAGGGCGCTATCGTCCACACGTTGCCCGTCCTTCTCCAGTTGGCGAGGTCCAAGCTGCATGTCCATGTTGTCCAGGTGGTCGGCGTAGAGGGCATCCCAGAGCTTGTCGGAGGTGACTAGGTCGTCAATCTCCTCTTCCCGAATGGCCGTGAATCGACGCGAGAAGACCCTGTCGAAGTAAGCATGGCCCCAGAGTCATGCCCGCCAACCTTAAAGATCGCAACAGGTTTGCTAGCTATGTGTCAGGCCGCATGGGAGTCTTGCCGAATTACCCTCCCTGCCTTATCACCTTCAGGGCAGAATCTCCTCGCCGCCACAAGCAACATTATGGGAAAGCAGAAGACGACCGGAGCGTAGTAGCGGTAGGTAATGAGCGGCGCCAGGAGAATCGTCAGGGTCAGCCCCAGCAGGGGGGCCAGAACCACCCACTCGTCCCGCCATCGATGGCAAATCCCGCAGGCAGTGACGAGGAGCAAGACCCAAAAGTAGGTCGAGGCCCTGCAGAGGGGACCAAAAATCGGAATCGTCGAGAATGTGGCAGGGGTCGTAAAGCCATCCCCCGCCTCTGATGACCCAAAGAGCTCCCTGAGCCACCCATCATAGGATGTGAAATGGCTGAGCCGCGGGATGCTGATAAGCTTTTCATCGGAAAACTCGTATGACACATAGTTGAGATAGGGATGCCAGATGTGACTGTCCGGATATGACTTGTCCAGATAGAGAAGGCCGAAATCCTGCAGGTAGAAGGCCCTGAAGTAGCTCGACGGCGAAAGGCTCCCCAGGGAAAGGTACAGGTCCAGGAACTCGCCCGGATCCTGCTGGACCAGGCCCACGTCGAGGTTTTCCTTGACGGGGTCAGAAATACCGCTGCAACTTTGATAGCGCTCCAGCTCCCAACGCGGTACATAGGACTCCAATTCCCTGACCTGGTCTGCGCTGAGCTCGTCCGACTGGTAGTTGTACATATAGGCCATCTGCTGGAGGGGAATGCTGAGCATCTCTCGGAGGGCCGTACCCTTTGTCACGCCCAAGAGGGAGAGCAGGGGGCCAGAATAGACAAGGGCCGCCACGACCGTGACGCAGAAGGCACCCACCAGCTTGAGACGATGATCGCGCCGATAGGCCAGACAGAAGGGAATCGTCAGGATAAAGGCATAGAGGGCATTGTTGCGCAGGATGCAGGCCAAGACGCACAAGACCGTGAACCTTTCGATGTTGCCCCTATCGGCCCAATAATCCTCTGCATGTATGACCATGCGTGCCAGATGTATAAGGATCAGGGAGAGGCAGGCCATGAAGGGGGCCGCCTGGACACTCGAAACCGAAATGATCATGTGCGTGGGCAGGAGACCATAGAAGGCAGCAGTAATGCCACAGGCAAGGTCTCCCGCCTCCTCATGGACGAATCGCAGGACCCGGTAGACCGCATAGAGCACCAGGGCCATTTGGATGAGGGTAAAGACGGCGAAGCCCGCCCAATAGTTGGCGAACCAGAGGTAGCCCTGGTGGACAAAGAGGTAGAACAAGCCCGCATAGACGGGAGACCATTGGGACGAGACGGGCATGCTGGGGTCCGAAAACTCCCGATACCAGGTCATGGCATCTCCCACATAGATGCCAGGGAATGCCGCAAGATAGCCAAGAGCCCAGAGGGAGACGACCGCCAGGAAAGCGACCCGCAGGACCAGCGAAGATTGTCCAGGGGCAGGAAACTGTGCCGGCCTGATCTTGACCAGGGCAAAAGCAAGGACGGAGTATAAGAAGACGCTCAGGAGCAGGGTGTAGACCATGGGCCTAGAGGAGTCCATCTCCCAGCCCTGCTCCAGAAATTTGCCTTCCATCAGGCAGAAGGCCAAAAGGAAGGAATAGATTCCATACACGACCACGAACCGTCGTCTACGGACCTCGATGACCGTCTTCCAAAGGTAGGCCGAGGCAACCCAAACAACCAGGACCAGGAAACTCGAGCCCTCCCCCGTGAAGTACGTGCCCCCAAGGTAGGCCGAGAGGCCCAGGGACCCAAGGAGTCCCAGGCATACCACAAGGACCCGGCGGATCCAAGGCGATCCTGCTAGCTTGCTCATTTCTTTCCCTGCACCGCCCGGCCGATGGACTTCAGGACCTCTCGCCTGGCAGAGCCCAGGGGCGCGATGGGGTCAATATAGCGTCGGAGGGGGCTGTCCTCTGGGACAGCCTTCTCGTGGACCGGTACCGGAGCAGGAGCGGGCGCAACGGGGGCAGTAAGCCTTTGCAGCAGGGCCTCATAGAAGGGGGTCTTGCGGGCATAGCGCCAATAGAAGGGGGCAAAGTCGCACTTGGCGTCGTCCCAGGGCTTCTGAGCACCCGCATAGTGGATGATCCGAGGGTGGTTCCTGGAGTCGTTGTAGGCGTCGAACTCTCGCACGGGCGCGAAGGAGTAGACGTTGGTCACCCGGTTAAAGCAGTCATGAGTCACATTCCAGTCGGCCGGCAGGTAGGTGACCCTCCCCTCGCACTCGGCGTTCAGGATGTCCTGGTCGTCGTAGATGTAACCGCCCTGGGAGGCTATGTTCAGCCACTCCTGGACGGTGTGGAGCCTGCGCATCTGGGCCACGTTGAGCACCAGGACGCCCGCCTGGAAGTAGTCGTAGGGGTTGGCCATCTTGAGAGTCTCACGGGTGTACTTCATGCGGATGCCGTCGGGCATGTTGAGATTGCCCAAGTAGTCCACGTCCCTGGTCGCAGCCAGGAGCTTGTCTCCCAGGTCGGTGTCATAGAGCTTGCAGACGTCATCCAGGACCACCAGGTCGGAATCCAGGTAGAGGACCTTGTCGTACTTGCCCATGACCTCCTGGACCAGGAAGCGGTAATAGGTCTCCAGACTGATGTGCTCGTTGTTCGTGGAAAGATCATAGTCCGCAATGAGGGGGCTCACGTCATAGAAGCGCAGCAGCGCGTTAGGGTGGCTCGCAATGGAATCCACCAGGGTCTTCTTGTTGAGATAGGAGATGTTGCGCTCAAAGACGACGATGTCCAGGGGACGCTGAGGGTCGGCGTTCTCGACCATGGAAGTGATGGTCGTGGCAAGCATGGGCACGTAGTTGTTGTCTGCGGCAAAGACCACGGGGACCACGCGGCCGGGAAGCGCATCGGCACCGCGGACCTCCACGTAAGGCTTGAGACGGGGTGTGGCGTCCGGTCGCTCGAAGTGGACGCACTGGAGCTGCTTGGTCTTCCATCCGGCACCCACGCGGATGCCGTGCAGGTAGTAGATGTTGAGCAGGCGCTCGGCAAGGTGGCCAGGCGTACGCAGGGCCTCCTTGCTGTAGAGCGTCATGTCCGTCTCCTTGACGAAGGCGTCCAGAATCGGGAAGAGCCACTCACAGTAGTCAAAGAAGAGCTCCCTGCGCATGATGAACATGTTGCAGAAGCAGGCCTCGTGGCCGTTCAGGAAGCCGTCGACGTCCTTGGCATAGTCGGGGTAGAGGCGCTTCACGATCTGGGCCATCCGGTCGAGGTCCTCCACATGGAGTTTTGGGGCCTCGTCATACTGCTCACGGGGAGTGGTGTAGTCGCCGGGGAAGTCCCGAAGGTCATGGAAGCCCGTCGTGATGAAGTCATATCCCTCCACGCAGGATTTGATGGTCTTGTTGTCCAGACCGTACTTCCTCAGGTTGGCCTCGTCGATGTAGCCGTCCATAATCTCGCCGAAGGGGTTCTCCTCGAACTCCCTTTCGCTGAAGTTGAAGTAGCGGCGATAGTGGCAGAAGCCATAGTAGTCCGCCCGGACATTCTTCCATGCCCAGTACTGGGTCGTGAGCTCGCAGTACATGGGGTTCAGGTCAGCGATGTTCTGGCCGTCGCAGTCGTGGTAGGTATCCGCAAAGCGGTCGGTCTTGTTGCTGGGGCCAACTTGGACGGGTTGGATGCAACTGGCATTGGGCACATTGACCCTCTTGTGCGTAGTGACGAAGATCCGTACGTCCTCCTGGTCGAAGGCAGAGAACTTCTGGGCACGTCGCAGGTCGGCCATGTGGGTGTTCGCGACCCTCCTCATGTCCAGGTAGCGACGGAGGTCTTCGTCGATGAGGCCCTCGTCGACATGCAGCCCTTGGGCAACCCTACAGAGGAAGTCGAGCTCCCCGTCATTCTGGGGCACGGTACCCTTCGTCACATACTCGTAGGCACGGTCGCGCACGAAGCGATAGAGTTCGCGCCCCGCCTCAGCTGCACCGAAGGAGTCTGCGAGCGCCTGGGCAGCCGCCTCCTTGTCGTCGTCGGCGAGGCGATTGAGCCAGTCATTGGAGATGAGCTCCAGAAGCTTGTGCTTTGCGCCCTCCACGCAGGAGTCATAAACCCGGGGATGTCTGCACTGAGGGGCGTAGTCTCGCATCGCAGAGATGCAGGCAGCCGTGCTCTGGCAGGCCCAGCGATAGGAGTCCACCGAAAGGGGGCTTGCGCCGGTAACACCCACGCCATAGTGGTAGACGTAGGCCCGACAGTCCTCGGCAGGGTAGCTGGACTTCACGTGATCGAGGAGAACCAGACACTCATAGGCGTCCTCGGAACGCTCCAGATGTTGGTCAGTCATATCCTGGAAGGCCTGACGAGCCAAAGTTCCGCGAATAAGCCTTTGTGTGATGCGCCAATCCATTGTCTGGCCGTCTCCTTCGATGAAGGCGGACCTCAAGACGTCATCGCCTTCCAGAAGACGCGAGCGCTTATTTACAAAGCTCTCGAACGCAGCCCTCTCCGATTCGGGCAGACCATTTTCCCCAATAACCGCTATTCCATAGTGGATTGAGTCTGCGCAAGCATTGTCCGCCAGAGCAACTAGCTCCCCCAACGAGTCGGGTGCCAGCTCGTCATCAGAGTCCAGGCAGAGGACATAGTCCCCCGTCGTAGCCAGGACAGCGTCACGACGTGCGATGTGACGGCCACGGTTCTGCTCGTGCCGAATGAGGACGAAGCGGTCATCTCCCGCGATCTCGCGACTGATGATCGCGGCCGTGTCGTCAGTCGAGGCATCCTCGACGATAACCGCCTCGAAGTCCTCGAAGCTCTGGGACTTCAAGCTCCGGATGCAGCGGGCCACGAAATCGGCCACGTTGTAGGCTGGTATGGCAAAGGAAACCTTGGGCATGAGCTTTCCTCTCAAAGAAAAAGGCTGGTGGACATTCAGATGATGGAGCCTGCAGCTCCCGCCTCGGGCCATATTGCCCGGGCTTTGCGCCACCCTGTATGATATCCAATCTGCCCGTTACTCCCAAAGACAGAATCGAATGGGGAGCCAGGGCGCTGGCCAGACCTAGGAGTTGGCGTGCCGTCCCCTCAAAAGGCTCCAGGTACGTTGGGCGATTACGACGACAGCGGCAGTCAGGCAGTAGATGACGACGCATTTCGTGAAGGGATCGGAGGACATCCACCAGCTATCCGTAGGCATCTGCACGCCCATGAGGTTGATCAGGAGGACGTGATAGAGATAGACATTGAGTGATGCAGCGGAAAGTGCCCTGACGACCCCATGGGCTCGTTCGCCGATTCCAGACAGTCGCGGCTCGACCGACTTGAACAGCATGAAGATGCTTGCGGCCTGCACCACGCAGAGCGGGGAAGTGACGCCGGCGACCATGTTGTCGTAAGCCTGGGGCATAGACCCGGAGAAGTAGCCGTTGACACCCAGACTGATCAGGGCCATGAGGACCGTGGAGACCAGGTACGCAAGGGCATAGTTCCAGGCGGGCCGCTTCCAATCGACGTACTCCCTGAGGTAATAGCCCAAGAGAAAGTACAGCAGAGAGCTGCTGGAAAAGAGGGGCCAGCCAAAGAGGTTCGCAAAGTACTGCTCGCCGACCCCAAGCCACACGAGGCAGGGAATGCAGACGGAAACCAGCAGGCAGAGCCCGATCAGGTATTCCAGGATGCGCTTCCTTCCCGCCGCCAGCGAAAGAAGTGGCGTAAGGATGTAGAGGTAGATGATGGAATAGAGGAACCAGTAGGTGTCATTGATCTGGTTGGTGAGGAAGCGCTTGACGAAGTCCTTGAGACCAAAGGCGCCCTCGAAGCTCTGGGCACCATAGAAGGCCCGAGGAAAGAGACAGAGGATGATATAGCAGGCAAGGCTACCCACGAGAAGGGCCCTGCCAGTGCGTAGGAGTCGCTTCCTAAAGAAGACCGAGGTGGAGTACTTCTGCCGATAGTTCAGGAGGTTCATGCCGCTGATCATAAAAAAGACCGGCGTCGCAAAGATCGCTATCGCCTGGGCAACCGCGTTCGCAGCCCACATAAGTGTCCTGGAGGGGACAAAGACGCTCGGGGACGTATGCAGCAGGACGACGGCTATGCATGCCACCACATTGAGCACGTCCACAAAGACGAAGCGCTTCTTGATTCCTCCACTTTTCTGTTCTTCCACGAAAAACCTCACGTCACGACTTGGTCAGGACCTCACAACGTTACCGCAAGAGCTCATGCGGGGAAAGCCCCGCAAGCCTGTTCCCACCAAGCGACAAAAAGCCCCTCCTTCCCGCAGCCGGGAGGGAGGGGCTGTCGTCACTGCAGGGGATGTCCCTTGGAGGCGCTAGTCCAGGTCGTTGAAGTTCGTGTCGGTGACGGGGGCGTACTGCGTTGCGTTTGCGTCAACGACGGGAGCGGGCTTCACGGCAGAGGCTGCGGGAGCGGGAGCCGGTGCGGGAGCGGGAACGACGGGCGTCACCTTTGCAGCAGAGCCATTGGGGCTCGTCAGGCCCTTCTCGGGAAAGACGGAGTCGGCGTCGTCCATGAAGTGCTGGAGCAGACGCTTGTACTCGCCGCGGAACTCCTCGCGGGACTGCTTCAGGCGGTCGATCTCGTCCATCTCGGACTGCTTCTCGGCCAGGGCCTGGCGGATGACCTCACGGGCCTTCTGGTCGGCCTCGTTGCGGATGGTCTCGGCGTTGGCGCGGGCGTCTGCGACGATCTTGTCGGCGCTCTGCTGGGCGACGATGAGGACCTGGGAGATCTGGCGCTCGGAGGCGGTCAGGCCGGAGTCTGCGACAGGTGCCGGAGCGGGTGCCACGACGGGCTCGGGTACGTACTCGTTGGCGGAGCTGAGCTCAACCTGCTCCCTCAGCTGGGCAACCTGTGCCTGAGAGGAGGCGAGCTGCTGCTCGGTACTGGTCAGGCGGCCCTTGAGGTCAGCGATCTTCTTGAGCATGGCGTCGACCTCGCTGGAAAGCTGATCCAGGAAGGCGTCGACCTCCTCGGTGTTGTAACCATGCTTCTTGGCCTCTGAGAACGTCATCGACTCGATGTCTGCTGGAGTGATAGCCATGATATTGGTTCCTTTCGAATTTACCGTTTTGCCACGTCAGCAGTCGAAACCTCAACCACAAACGTAGTGTAACCCATAGTCAGATACCCACGCGTCAGAGCAGCACGTGTTCAACGATTTGAAGCACGAGAAGAGCAAGAATCGGCGAGAAGTCCACTCCCCCGACGGGCGGTATGACCCGACGGAAGATGTTGACGTAGGGCTCCACGAGCGTTCCCAGCGCCGAGCGAAATGCCTCGGTCTGGCTTCCGGGCCTGGAGGGAATCCAGCTCATGATGGCCCACACGACGATCAAGACCTGATAGGCGTCAAGGAGGCGCGCAAGGAGGCTCATCAGTTCCCGCTCCCCTCTCCGGCAAGCTCGGCAGTGCGTGCAAGGGCCGCGTCGACCCCATCCTCCACGGCGTCAAACAGGGCAGGCTCCATGGCGCGCAGGCCCTTTGCCGTGGTGCCACCGGGCGAAGTCACCTTCTCCATGTAGGAGCGAGGGTGCTCTTCGGAGGACAGGAGCTGGTCCGCCACGCCCCTGATAGTGGTGAGGACCATGGACCTGGCGGCCCTTGCCCCCATGCCCTGCTCGACGGCCGCACGGCAGAGGAGGTCCGCAAAGAGGGCCACGTAGGCGGGGCCGCAGCCCACGACCGCGCCCTCGGCGTCCAGTTGGTCCTCGCGCATGACGAAGGCACAGCCCAGGGCACCAAAGACCCGCTGGGCCAGCTCGCCGTCCTCCGCAGTGGCCCTGGTCCCCAGGCAGAGGGCCGTGGCTCCAGAGGTCACCTGAACGGGCAGGTTGGGCATGGCACGAACGATGCGGGACTGGGGCATGAGGCCCTCCAGCGCGCCCAGGGTCACGCCTGCCGCGATGGAGATCACGAGCCTGCCCGTAAGCAGGTCGGGCAGGGCCTGAACCGTCTGGGTCAGGACCTGGGGCTTCACGGCCAGGATGACGACGTCGGGGTCAGAGGCAGCCATCTGAGCCGCATCGGCATAGGTCCCCATGCCCTGGGCCGCCAGGCGCTCACGCTTGTCGGCGTTGTGGTCAGCCACCAGGACGCGAGCGGCGTCGACGGTTCCCGTGCCCACCAGACCCGAGGCGATGGCCGATCCCATGGTGCCGCCACCCACGACGGCAATGGTCTTTTCAAGCTGAGAGGTCATCTACTGCTGCTCCTTGATGGTGCCGTCCTTGACGAGCTTCTCGATGTCGGCATCGGTGAGCTCGATGTCCTGGGGCAGGACGACGAAGACGCGCTCGCCCAGGGGATCGACGTGGCCGCCCAGGCCGCATGCCAGGCCCAGGCAGAAGTCCAGGATCCTCTTTGCGATGTCGACGTTGGTGTTCCAGAAGGAGAGGACCACGGGCTGGCCGGTGCTCACGCGGCGGACGACCATCTGCACGTCGTCGTAGGAGGCGGGCTTGAGCACGTAGGGAGGAAGCTTGCCCGAGGTGGACTGGCGGGGCACTGCCTTCAGGCCGATGTCCGCGGGGGTGTGACCGCCGGTCGTGTTGCCCAGAACGGACTCGTGAGTGCCAGTCTGGGGAGCACTCTCCTGGTAGTTGTAGTCACGCTGCTGGCTGCGCGGGGTGTACTCGGGCTCGCGCGTGGCGTACTGGGGCTCGCGGGTCTCGCGCGTGGCATAGCGGGGCGTGCTCGTGGTGGTCGATCCGTACTCGTCGTAGTCACGAGAGCCGTACTGGTGGCTGCCAGCGGAGGCGTATGAGCGGGCCGAGCTGGGTTGGGCGCCCTGCTGGGCCACGGGCCTGCCGGAGCGCGTGTAGACCGAGACGCTCTCTGCCTCGGGACGACGCGTGTTGCCTAGGACACCCGAAGTCTCGCGCTCGGGCTCGCGACGGGAACCGCGCTGGGCAGGCTGGTCGTCATAGCCGTCGTCGTAGTAGTCCTCGTCGTCGTAGTAGTCATCCTCTGCGGGACGAAGCCTGTCCCTGATGTTGTCCAGAAAACCCATCTTTCCGCCTTTCCGGCCGCCCGACCGAACGGGAGACCTCAGTCACAAGACCCTCGTGAGCTCACCAGCCAGAATCACATGCCCTGGCAGAAAACCCCTTTCAGTACTAGCTACCAAGCCGGCTCGTAGCCAGGATCAAAGACGATCCTGCCGAGCCTGATCACGGTCGCACCCTCCTCGAGCGCAATCGGGAAGTCGTCGCTCATGCCCATCGAAAGCGTATCCAGAGCCAGGCCCGAATCCCCACGCAGGACGTCCGCCAGGTCGCGCAGTCCCGAGAAGGTCCTGCGTGCCGCATCCTCGTCGTGCGCCGGCGCCATGGTCATGAGACCTTTGATGGAGATGCCCCCAAGGCCCATGAGCTTCGGAAGGGCTGCCCTGACCTCGTCGGGGGCAAAGCCACTCTTTGACTCCTCCCCGCTCACGTTGCACTCCAGCAGCACGTCGCAGTCCACGCCGTGGGCCAGGGCTCGCTTTGCGATGGCCTCGGCCAGATGGGTGGAGGAAACCGAATGGACAAGAGTGACCTTGCCAACGACCTGGTTGATCTTGTTGGTCTGGAGGTTGCCGATCATGTCGAAGCGTACGCCCGCCATATCGGGATGATCCTCTACACCAGCCAGCTTGCGCTTGAGCTCCTGGGGGCGGTTCTCGGCGAAGCTCCGGTAACCGGCCTTCCACGCCGCGTACACCTCGTCGGGACCCACGGTCTTTGAGACCGCAAGCATCGTGATGTCGTCGAGCGAGCGACCGGAGCGCTCCACCGCCTCGCTTGCACGGGCCAGGATGCGCTCGCGCCGGTCGCTCAGGAAGGCCTCATATTGATTGGGTTCGATGTCGCTCATGCTGCCTATCCTCCTCCAATACCCTTACTGACTCAGTACCGCGACGGCGCCGTGACGCCCACAGGCGCCCTGCTCGGCGCGGTAGGAATAGAATCGATCCAAGTTCCGCGGGGTCGAGACCCCCGAATCCAGGATGCGGGACGGATCTGCCCCCGCGTCCTGGAGTGCGATCCGCACGGCCTGTGCCAGGTCGAGCCTGCGTTGGCCCGCCACGACGTCTGGGCCAAACTCCCCCACGAACCTATCGAGCAGGTCCTGGGAGACCTCGTAGTCGGGACCCGCGATATGGGGTCCCACGTAGGCGTTGACCTGGCTGGGGTCCGAGCCAGTCTCCTGGCAGAGGACTTCCATCGCCCTTGCCGAAATGCGGGCAATCGTGCCCCGCCAACCCGAGTGGACGACCGCAAAGCCGCCCTGCGCCACGAGGACCACCGGCAGGCAGTCGGCAAAGCACAGGAGGACGGGTATCCCAGGAGTGGTGCAGACGATGGCATCGGCACCTTCCTCGGCCTTGGCGCGAAGGTCCCGCAGGGCCCCCTCCCCTTTCGAGCCGGCCACAAGGACGCGGTCACCGTGGACCTGCCTGGGGCAGACCATGCGGTCAGCCAGGTCCAAGACTCCCAGGGCATCCAGAACGCGGAGCCTGTTTGCCCTCACGGCCTCAGAGTCGTCCCCACAGCGGGAACCCAGGTTCAGGGACGCCCACTGTCCCGTGGAAACGCCGCCCGTACGCTCCGTGAAAGCGAGCGTGACCCCGCCCGGACGAGCCTCGTCCGAAAGAAAGGTCACGCCCTTGCGTACCAGACGACTCAGCCTAGGAGCGTCCATGCTAGATGCGGCTGCGCTTCAGGAACTCGGGAATGTCGAACTCCTTGTCGTTCGAGGAACTCGAGGAGCTGGAGACGCGGGGCTTGGACTTGGGAGCGGGTGCCGCGGCGTGAGAGCCATGGGACTTGTCCACGCCCAGGGTGGGGATGGGCTGCTGGATGTTGACGTCCTTGAAGCCGGTGGCGATGACCGTCACGCGCACCTGGTCGCCCAGGGACTCGTCCACGACCGTACCGAAGATGATGTTGGCCTCGGGGTCAACGTTCTTTGCGACGACGTCTGCGGCATCGTTGATCTCCTGGATGCCCAGGTCCTTGTTGCCGGCGATGGACAGGAGGACGCGGGTGGCGCCGTCGATGGAGTTCTCGAGCAGACGGCTGGAAATGGCCTCCTCGGCTGCGTCGGTGGCGCGGGTGTCACCGGAAGCGGTGCCGACGCCCATCATTGCGGTGCCGGCGCCCTTCATGATCGTGCAGACGTCAGCGAAGTCCAGGTTGATCAGGCCGGGGACGGTGATCAGGTCAGTGATGCCCTGGGTGCCCTTGCACAGGACGTCGTCTGCCATACGGAAGGCCTCGATGAAGGTGGTCTTCTTCTCGGAGAGGTCGAGCAGGCG
This sequence comes from uncultured Olsenella sp., assembly GCA_900316105.1. GTDB lineage: Bacteria > Actinomycetota > Coriobacteriia > Coriobacteriales > Atopobiaceae > Olsenella_F. The sequence continues at coordinate 49,228 of ONBR01000012.1, read as the reverse complement.
GTCGTTGGGGATGACGATCAGGGCGTCGACGGCCTCGGACAGGGTCTGGATGCCATCGGTGGCGCGGTTGGTGCGGGGACGGCCCTCAAAGGAGAAGGGCTTGGTGACGACGCCGACGGTCAGGGCGCCGATGTCGTTCTTTGCGATGTCAGCGACGACAGGGGCCGCGCCGGTACCGGTGCCGCCACCCTCGCCAGCGGTGATGAAGACCATGTCGGCACCAGCCAGGGCCTGCTTGATCTCGTCGTGGGAGTCCTCGGCTGCCTCTGCGCCCACCTCGGGGTTGGCGCCGGCACCAAGGCCACGGGTGATGTCCTGGCCGATGTGGACCTTGATGTCCGCGTCGGAGATGGCCAGGGCCTGGGCATCGGTGTTGATGGCTACGAACTCGACGCCACGGATGCCCTCCTCGATCATGCGGTTGACCGCGTTGGAGCCGCCGCCGCCAACGCCGACGACCTTAATCACGGCCATGTAGTTGCTGGGAATGTCAGTGTCGATCATGGTGGTTCCTCCTTGCTTGGTGACAGCCTCTGGCTCTGACGTGTCCATTTCCTCTGGCATAAAGAGAACATCCTCCCCCGCCTCGGGGGTGGGGATGACGCTTGTCTTGAAGTGGCTCGCCTTTTGCTTCGGTTTCATAGTTCGTACTGCCTCAGTCGTGCATCGTTTCCAGTTGCTCTACTCCGTGAAAAGCTGTCGCCAAAACCTTAAACCTCAGGTAGACCCCTATGCCTTACACAAAGCGCGTTATATTTGCACATCGTCAACTGAATAGTCAAAAACTTTGATGATTCTGTGTAAGCAGCAGGTAGAACGGTATTTTTTAAAATTTTTCGCTCTCTAGCGCTACTTGAGACTTTGCATCTTTCCCCAACGCCAGAGGGATGCATACGCTCAGGTGGAGGGGCAAAGTCGAGACTTTGCAAACTGACGCTCCCCTAGGAGCCCTCTCCCACCGCGCCCGAGCCGGTCTGCACATGGTCGGACGAGACGGCTCGATAGGTAGGATTGCTGGGGTCACGCACGTTAATGTAGGTCAGCTTGTTGGAGTTGTCCCCCAGTATGCTCAGAATCACCCTCTGCTTGGCATCCACATTGGTCGCCATGCCCAAAGAGACCTGGACGCCACTCGAAAGCGTGCAGGAAATCGAATCTGCGCTGGGAACGGAATAGCTGACTATCTGTCCCTTGAGCTCGTCGGAGAATCCCTCCTGATAGGACTTCACGGCACGCAGTGCCTCGTCAGTCGCCTCAGTGGCGGCAACAGGGCTCACAGAGGCAGGGGCGTCCGTAATGAGGAGAACGCCCATCCCGTGGGCCTTCCCCAGCGCGATGTCGTTTATGGAATCCCCCTCGGGGACCTCTATGGGATAGGGCTCGATCCACTTTCCGTCCGTGCCCATGAGCCAGGCCACGTTGCCCGTACCCATGATCACGATGGCACCCACCTTGGCCTCATGAACCTGGATGCGCAGACGGTCGGGGAACTCCCTGACGTAGGTCGCACTATCCACCCAGGGGTTGCGCCTGAGGTTGCCGGTAACGCTGGACTCATCCAGGTTGAGAAGGGTGGCCCCCTCGGGTACGGCAGCCAGCCTCACGATGGCGTCCTCGCTCAGATGATCGGTGGGGTCTGCCTCGACCTTGCTGATGGTGAAGGCTGGCGTATAGGAAAGCACCAGTACCGCCAGGAGGGCCAGCATGGCGACAGCGGCGAGGACGATGCCCAGAAGAACCAGACGACGGGCATGGGATTGGACGGCAGAGCCCTCCGCGCGGCTCTTGCGGCGGTCGGGTGCCATGGCCCGCGACTGCGGTCGGCTCGCCTGACTGGCTATGCCGCCTTCACGCAGGGAGCCAGAGGCCCCTCTCCCGGTGCCACGGAGCCTCTCGTAGTTCTCGTGCCTGTTCCTTCTGGGTTGGCCCCTATGAGAGCCCATCCGCCCACCCCTGGGACTGCCAGCCATGAGCACCAGCTAGATCCCAAAACCCAGGAACTTGACCTCGCAGTTGAGATCCACACCATAGCGGTCCTCGACTGCGTCATGGGCCTCCTTGATGAGGGCGACGACGTCGGCTGCCTTGGCGCCGCCGACGTTCACGATGAAGTTGGCGTGCACGTCGCTGATCTGGGCACCACCGACCCTGCGTCCCTTGAGGCCGCAGGAGTCGATCAGTTGCCCCACCGACGCGTCGGGTGGGTTCTTGAACACCGAGCCGCAAGAGGGTCTCCCCATGGGCTGGCTCTTCCTGCGACGGGCAATGCGGCGATTCATCTCGGCCGCGATGGTCTCCTTGTCACCGGGTGCGAGGACCAGGTCGGCCTCCAGGATGATCGAGCTGGGGTCCAGGGAGGTCCTGCGGTAGCCCCAGTCGATGTCAGAGCCCGAGATGCGACGAAGTTTGCCCGTAGAGCTTGCCAGGACGACACTCTCGACGCGCTGGCCTATCCACTCGTGGCGTGTGCCCGCATCCATGGAAATCGCCCCGCCAACGGTACCTGGAATGCCCATGCAGAACTCCAGGCCGCTCAACGAGTGCGAGAGGGTGCCGCGCACCAGGGCGGACAGGAGCATGCCCGCCCCCACCGTCACATGACCGTCCTCCTCGAAGCTGGCCTTTGCGAACTCACCGGCAAGCTCGATGACGCAACCCCTGTAGCCCTCGTCCGAGGCCAGGATGTTGGAGCCCCTGCCCAGGATGACCCATTCCACCTGCTCGCGAGCCAGGACGGCCAGGACGTTGCGCAGGGCTTCGTAGGTATGAACGCTGATGAAGAGGTCCGCCGGCCCACCGATGCGGTAGGTCGTGTGATGCGAGAGCTTTTCGTCCCTAAGGACCTCGGCGTCATAGGCACCCGAGAGGGCCAGGTATGCGTTGAAGAGGCTCAACCTAGGCCTCCTTTGCCTCGTCGCGCTCGCGGACGGCCTTGATGTAGGCCGGGCCGATGGCAGTGACGTCACCTGCGCCCTGAGTGATCAGGAGGTCACCCTTGCGACAGGTCTCGAGGAGCTTTGCCACAACCTTCTTGCGCGTGGGGGCAAAGTCGACCTCGCCCAGCTCGCAAGCATCCTTGACCTTGTGGGCGACGACCTTGCCCGAGATGCCGGGAATGGGGGTCTCGCCCGCAGCAAAGACCTCGGTGACGATGAGGATGTCCGCATCGCCGAAGGCGTGGGCGAAGTTGTCCAGCTGAGCCTGGGTACGGGTGTATCGGTGGGGCTGGAAGACGCACACGACCCTGTCGAAGCCCAGCTCCTTGGCAGCAGCCAGGGTCGCCTTGATCTCGGTGGGATGGTGACCGTAGTCGTCCACCACGGTGACACCGTCGATGTCACCCACGTGCGTGAAGCGACGGTGGGCGCCCTTGAAGGTGGAGAGGGCCTCGGCGGCCTTCTGGAGGTCGAAGCCGCAGACGTCTGCGACGGCTATTGCGGCTGTGGCGTTGGCCATGTTGTGGCGGCCGGGGTTTGCGGCGATGGTGACCTCTACGGTGCCGTGCTCGGGGGTCTTCACCCGCAGGGTGCTCTTGAGGCTGTGGACGCTGGACTCGGCCTCGCAGACGTAGTCACAGGACTCGTCGAAGCCGTAGGTTACGAAGCGGCGGCCGGTGGATGCGGCAAGCTCGCGATAGTGAGGCACGTCGCCGTTGATGACCACGCAGCCGTCCTCGCCCACCAGGTCCATGAACTTGCAGAAGGTCTTCTCGATGTTCTCGAGGGTGCCGTAGTGGTCCAGGTGGTCAGCCTCGATGTTGGTGATGACCACGACGTCGGGATTCAGGTAGAGGAAGGAGCCGTCGGACTCGTCAGCCTCGCAGACGAAGTAGTCGCCCTTTCCGTTCCTGCCGTTGGTACCGTATTCCTCGACGATGCCGCCAATGAGGAAGGAGGGGTCCTCGCCCAGATGGTCCAGCATAGTGGCGACCATGGAGGACGTGGTGGTCTTTCCGTGGGTACCGGCGACGGCGACGGTCTTTGAGCCCACAGAGAGAGCCGAGAGCATCTTTGCCCTGGGCCAGACGGGAATGCCCAGCTCACGGCCACGAATGACCTCGGGGTTGGTCTCGGGGATGGCCGAGGAGGTGACGATCACGTCAGGCTGCACGTCGTCGATGTTGGCAGCCTTGTGGCCGACGAAGACCCTGATGCCCGCATCCTCGAGGGCGCGCACGTAGCTGGAGGCCTTGAGGTCGGAGCCCGTCACCTTATAGCCACGCTCGTGCAGGACGCGGGCGATGCCGCTCATGCCGGCGCCGCCGATGCCTACGAAGTGGGCGCTCTTGAAGTCGTACTCGTTTGTATTGGACATGAGATTTCCTCTCATTGTTGGATTCCTTGCACGCATTCCTTGCACGCATCACATCATATCGCGTGATGGTCGAATGGACCGCTATCGGGAGTGGTGGGCGGCAGTCTCCACCTGGTCTGCCAGGTTGAAGGCGGCACGGTCCTGGCCCAGGTTTCTGGCGGCGTCCCTCATACCCTCACGTCTCTGCTCGTCGTCCACGAGGCCCAGCAGGTCATCGGAGAAGGTCGGCGTGTCTATCTTGTCATCGGACAGAAGCACGGCGGCGCCCGCGTCCACCAGATAGTGGGCGTTGGTGGTCTGGTGGTCTGCGGTGGCATAGGGATAGGGCACCAGCATGCTGGGCACCGCCAGGGCGGCGATTTCGGCGATCGAGGAGGCACCTGCGCGCGAGAGGACCAGGTCCGAGGCGGCAAGAGCCTCCCCCATGGCGTCGATGTAGGGCACGACCCGCCAGCGCCTTGCCTCATCGGGAGTCAGCGCCAGGGAAGCGACCACGTCGTCGTAGAGCTTCTTTCCCGTGGAGTGCAGCACATAGAGGTTCGGTCGGGAGAGAAGCTCCTCCTTGAGGGCAACGACGCCCTCGTTGAGGTGCTGTGCGCCCAGGGAGCCTCCAAAGACCAGAAGCATCGTGGCGCCCTCGGGAATGTTGTTGTGGGTCCTACCCGCCTCGCGACTGGCGTCGATGACGCTCCGGCGGACGGGATTGCCCGTGACGACGATCTGGGTGCGGGCGCTCACGCGGTCCTTGAAGGCATCGATGGCGACAGGCAGGGACACGCAGACGCAGTCCGCCTTTGCGGCCATGGTCTTGTTGGCCAGGCCAGGCACGGAGTTCTGCTCATGGAGGACGCAAGCGATGCCATGGGAGCTGCACCACCTCAGAAGGGGCAGCTCCACGTAGGCGCCGAAGCCCACGGCCACATCGGGCCTCTGGTGCTGGGCAAAGTAGTCGCCAATCGCCTTCTGGGCCCGCTCCATGCGCCAGAGGGCCGAGACGAGCGTCCAGGGACGTGACCTGTCAAAGCCCGTAACCTTGATGGGCACGAAATCAAAGCCAGCCTGGGGCACCAGGGTGGCCTCCAGACGAGTAGGCTGCCCAAAGAAGGTCACCTGGTGGCCACGGTCCCTGAGCTCCTCGGCAAGGGCAAGGGCGGGATTGATGTGGCCCGCCGTGCCACCAGCCGCTATTGCAACACGCATCTTCTGGGACACGCAGATCAGCTCCTTCTGTTCCTTCTCCCGGACCTCTTGGACGAGTCTCCGGAAGTTCTGCCACCGCGCACGCGGGGCTGGTTCTCTATGATCCTCAGGCGGTCCGAGGGGCTGGGGCCCAGGTCAATCCGCTCCCGCCCCTGCGAGTCAATGGTCACGCGGGCCTCGGGATGGGAAGCGACTCCCCGTCGCTCGCCCCTGGCTTCGGGCCCTGCGGCATGGCCAGCTGCCGCCTCGCGGGAGGGGGCCTCGTCGCGATTCCGCACTCCCCTGGCGCTCGAACGAGTGGCCCTGGTTCCGTTGACCAGGGTGAGGTTGGGACGACCGTCCCTGCCCCTCATGGAGCGGGGCGTAGGCTCCCCCACCTGGCTGCTGACGTCGATGTCAGAACCATAGCCGCCAACGTGAAGGGATTCCTCAGAGTCTCCGACGACCTTGAAGCCCTCTCGACGCTCATCATACTCCGTGAAGGACAGCCTCGATTCCTTGCTGACGGAAAACACGAGTCCCACCAGCATAAGACTGGATATGGCCGAGGATCCACCGTAGGAGATAAAGGGAATGGGCTTTCCCGAGAGGGGGAAGATGCCAATGACGCCAGCGACGTTGAGCAGCATCTGGACGAAGAGGAGGATCGAGCAGCCAAAGGCGATGAGCTGCCCCGCAAGGTCGGGGGCATAGCGTGCCACCTTGTAGCCCGCCCAGAGGAGCACCGCAAAGCCAGCGAGCACCGCCAGGGTCCCCACAAGGCCGCACTCCTCGCCTATCACCGCATAGATGAAGTCGTTGAAGGCCATGGGCAGGTAGGAGTACTTTTGATGGCTCATGCCAATGCCCTGGCCAAGGATCCCGCCCGAGCCAAAGGCGTAGAAACCCTGAATGAGCTGGTAGCCGCTGCCAAACTCGTCCTTCCAAGGATCGATCATGGTCACCAGGCGCGCCCTCGAGTATGGAGTGGCGAGGGAGACGCCCACAAAGCCCACGATCAACACGGCCAGAAGGCCTCCGACCGACCTTCCCGAGCAGCCCGACAGGTAGAGCATCACCAGGAGTGATATGCCCAGGACCATGACCGTGCCCTTGTCCGGCTGGGCAAAGATGAGCAAGAGCGGAAGAAGGACCTCTATGACAAGGAGCTTGTAGTACTCCTCCCTGTCGAGCGACCCCTCCCCGTAGAAGCGCTCGAAGAGATCGGCCGCGCAGACGATAATGACGGGTTTGGCGAACTCGGAGGGCTGCAGGGTGAAGCCACCCAGGGCAATCCAGCGAGAGGCGCCGTAGGCATCCTGTCCGGCAAAGGGCAGCCACACGAGCGTCAGGAGTAGCAGGATCCCGTAGAGAAGGAAGCGTGAGTGATCCATGATCGTACGGTAGCCGACGCCGGCGATGACGATAGCCAGGATGATGCCGCCCCCTACCGTGATGAGCTGGCGCTCCACGTAGTAGAGGGGGTCTCCCGTCTCGCTCAGGGCGACGACAGAGGAGCTGGAGTAGATCATCAGCAGGCCGAAAGCCATAAGAAAGAAGACCGCCGCCAGAAAGACCAGCCTGGGCTTCATGAAGCGGGCCGGAACGCCCCAGATGAGCTGAGCGTCACGTTCGGCTCGGCGCTGCCTCCTCCGCTCCTGGCGGTCGCTGGGCGCCATGTTTCCCCCTGTCGCCGTGGTCAGTTCCATCAATGGCCCTCGGCCTTCTGCACCTGCTCGGCAGCAAGTTCCTTGAAGAGGTCGCCACGCTCCGCCATATTGTTGAACTCGTCGAAGGAGGAGCAGGCGGGCGAGAGGAGCACGGTGTCTCCCGCGCCAGCAACGTCAAGGGCCTTCTGGAAGGCATCCCTGAGGCCACCGGCACGCACGACCTGGCAGTCAGAGCCCGTCTCGACGACCGCCTCCTCGACGGCGTCGGCCATACGCGGCCCCACCGCACCGAAGCAGACGGCGCACTTGCAGCTGGAGGCAACGTCGCGCGAGAACGACCTGAGGTCCAGACCCTTGTCGTAGCCACCCAGGAGGAGCACGATCGTGCCCTTCTGGAAGGCCGTGAGGGCCTTGAGGACGGAATCAGGGTTGGTGGCCTTGGAGTCATTGACAAAGCGGACGCCATTCGCCTCGCCGCAGGGCTCGATGCGGTGAGCCAGGGGGTGGAAGCTACGCAGGACGTCGCAGACGACATCCTCTCCCACGCCCAGCTCCAGGGCGATTGACGAGGCGGCCAGGGCGTCCTCGACATTGTGGATGCCCTGGATGCGCATCTGGGACACGGGAAGGAGCTCGTGTTCCACCCCGTCCAGACGCACGACCAGCCTGCCGGAGCGCGTGAAGGCGGCACAGTCATCCTCGAGCTCCTCGTGAGCGTCCAGGGTCAGGACGCGCAGGCCCCGCTCCTGGAGGCGCTTGCGGATGTCCAGGCAAAAGTCGTCGTCCCTGGAGATGACGGCAAGGTCGCCGGGGGTCAGGTTCTGGAAGATCTTCTCCTTTGCCGCGGCGTAGGCCTCCATGGTCTTGTGCCACTCCAGGTGGTCGGGAGTGATGTTGAGCAGGCAGGCAGCGCGGGGATGGAGCTCCCTGGTGGTCTGGAGCTGGAAGCTGGAGAGCTCGGCCACCAGCCAGCGGTCCTGGGGCCTCTCCCCGACCGCCTCGATGGTGGGGGTGCCGATGTTGCCCACGGCCACGGCATCGCCCAGGCCCTGGTCCAGCATGAGCTGGGTCAGGGTCGTCGTCGTGGTCTTTCCGTTGGTGCCGGTAATGGCCACCCACTGGTAGGGGCTCTCTCGCCAGGCCAGCTCGGGCTCGCCGATAAGCTCACTCGCATGCGCGCGGGCGCTCTGGAAGAAGTCGGAGGGCTCAGGGATGCCAGGCGATGCCACGGCCAGGTCATAGCTGCCCTCAACCTCGTCGGTACCCAGGACGACGTCCACGCCCGAGGCCTCGAGCTCCTGCGTCGTAGAACCCTCGTGAGAGCCCGCGCCGCCATAGACGGTGACCGAGGAGACGCGACCGGTCCCCTCCAGGCCCTTGAGGTAGAGGGCGACGTCCCTGCCCGTCTTTCCAACGCCCAGGACCAGGACCTTGCCCAGGTGTCTCATTTCTAGCTGCTCAGAACCCATACGACTTTCCTCCCTAGCTCAGCTGGAAGTAGAGGGCGAAGCCCAGTGCCGCGAAGGCGGCGGAAACGATCCAGAAGCGGATGACGACCTTGGTCTCGCTCCAGCCCTTCTTCTCGAAGTGATGATGGATGGGTGCCATGAGAAAGACGCGCTTTCCCGTGGACTTGAAGCTCACGACCTGAATGATGACGCTCAGTGCCTCAACGATGAAGAGACCGCCCATGATAAGGGAGGTCACCTCGGTCTTGGTCAGGACTGCCAGGGCGGCAAATGCACCGCCCAGGGCAAGCGAGCCCGTATCGCCCATAAAGATGGATGCCGGATAGCAGTTGTGCCAGAGGAAACCCACGCAGGCACCGGCGATGGAGGCGGCGAGGACGGCAAGCTCCTTGGAGCCGTAGTTGAAGGCCACCATGCTCATCATGATCATGACCACGAGGACGCAGCCGCCAGCCAGGCCGTCCAGGCCATCGGTGAGGTTGACGGCATTGGAGAGGCCGGCCAGCAGCAGAAAGACGAAGAAGAGGTAGAGCCAGGGCACCACAATCCTAGAATCACCCAGTTGGAAGCTACTGGAAAGAACCCCCAGGTCGATGTCCAGACCTCCAGGGAAGCTGATGGTGGGAGCAATGCCACAGACGTTGACCGCCGCAAGGCAGAAGACGACCGAGATGGCGATGAGGCCGATCATCTTCTGGGAGGGGGTCAGACCCAGAGAGCGCTTGTGAGCGACGGACTCGATGTCGTCCAGAAGGCCCAGGGAGCCCGTTGCCAGCATGGCAAAGAGGGCCCAGCCCAACTGGGGAGTCAGCGGGGCCTGGATTAGGCTGGTGGCCACCACGCCCAGCAGGATGATCACGCCACCCATGGTGGGCGTGCCCTGCTTCTGCAGGTGACGCTGGGGGCCATCGGCACGAATCTGCTGGCCAATGCCCTCGTGTCGCATGGCACGGATGAAGAAGGGCATCAGGATGCCAGTGACCAGGGCCGCAATGGCCGCGGCGATGAAGATCTGGTAGGTGGGATACATGGGGTTGCCAAACATCAGGCAAGCACCTCCTGGGCAAAGGCGTCGAGTCCGGCAGAGCGGGACGCCTTCACGAGTACTAAATCGTCAGCTTTCAGGATGGGGGCAATGACGCGCTTGGCGGCATCCACGTCCTCGACTATCTCAAGTTTATCCTCCGAGAAGCCCATGGTGCGTGCCGCGTCAGCCATCTGCAGGGCCTCCTCGGTGCCAACGAACACCAGTAGGTCGAGGTCCTTGGCGGCAGCATAGGCACCCACGTAGCCGTGCAGTCGGTCTGCCTCGGAGCCAAGCTCACCCATCTCGCCCAGGACGGCGACGCGCCTTCCCTCGCAGGACATGGATGCCAAGACGTCCAAGGCGGCGGCCATGGAGCTGGGGCTGGCGTTGTAGGAGTCATCGATCACACGGGGCCTGCCAGGCTTCTTCACGACCTCGAGGCGCATGTGGGTCTGGGGCATCTGCTCTATTGCCCTGGCCGCAGCCTCGCGGTCGACTCCCAAACGGTCCACGATCGCCATTGCCAGGAGGAAGTCGGCAATGACCTTGGGGCCGGGAACGGTGAGCTTCACAGGGAGGCTCCAGCCGTCACTCAGGCAAAGGTCAAAAGAGGCGAATCCCTCCCCGTCCAGTCGGACGTCGCGTGCGCTCACGCGAGCCCCCTGCGAGGCACCCACATAGACGACCTCCACGCCCCTGGGGCGTGCGAAGCCCTCCTCGATGAAGGAGGCAAAGTCGTTGTCGGAAGTCATTGCGAGGCAGGGGCTCACGCCGTTGACGGACTTGTCGGAAGGCTCCATGGACGAGAGAATCTCGGCCTTTGCCCGGGCGATGTTCTCTCGGGAACCAAGGAGTCCGATGTGGCTGGTGCCGACGTTCGTGATCACGGCAACGGTGGGCAGGGCGCAGGCCGAGAGACGCTCGAGTTCGCCCGTGTGGTTCATGCCCATCTCGCAGACGACCAACTCATCGTCGGGCGAGGCCGAGAGCATGGTAAGGGGGACTCCGATGAGATTATTGAAGTTTCCCTTGGTGGCATGCACGCGATAGCGCGTTGCCAGGGAACATGCCAGCATGTCCTTTGTGGTGGTCTTTCCCACCGAGCCCGTCACGCCGACCACGGTCCACTGGGGGTTCTTCCTGCGCCAGGCGCCAGCCAGACGGAGCATGAACTCCTCCGCGTCATCGCCCTGGATGCGCATCAGCGCACAGCCAGCCTCCTCAGCCTGCCGGACCAGCTCGTCCGAGGCCTCACGCGTAAGGGCGACGGCATGTGCCCCGGCCTCGATGGCCTTGGGCGCATAGTCGTTTCCATCGACGCGCTCTCCGGGAAAGCAGACGAAGAGTCCCCCCTCGCCCACCTGACGCGAGTCGATGCAGGCTCCCCTGACCACGGTGTCAGAGGCACCGCAGCAGGGCCTAGCCCCCGTTGCCTCCAGAATCTCTCCCACGGTGGATTCAAACATTCCTGTCTTCCTCCTATCTATCCGAGCCCTGGTTACTGGCTCGGCTGAATGTCGCTGTTGGTTAGTGCGGCGCTCATGACCGTCGAGAAGACGTGCGCCGAAGAGCTGTAGGCCAGGTAGGGCGTGCCATTGAGGCCCACGTAGACGAGGACGCCAGCGTCGTCGGCCGGTGCAAAGCCGATCAGGGACGAGACGAACTTTCCCTCGGCATAGCCTCCGGTCTCGTCCGCCTGCTCTCCCGTTCCGGTCTTTCCCGCAATGTCATAGCCCTTCACCTGGGCGTTCTTTGCGGTTCCCTCCTGAACGACGGTGCGCATCATGTCAGTCACCTGGCTTGCGGTCTCTGGCGAGATGGAGCTGCCGGGGCTCTCCCAGCTGACCTTCTCCCCTCCCTTGCTCAGGAGGAAGTGGGGGGTCTCGAGGACGCCGCCGTTGGCGATGGAGCCCACCGCCTTGACCATCTGCACCATGGGGATGGCCAGGGACTGGCCAAAGGACATGGCGCCCAGGCTCGCGCCGTTGTACTGGTCGATGGTCTTGACCATGCCGGTGGTCTCACCGGGGTAGTCGATGCCCGTAGTATGGCCGATGCCAAAGCGATCGATGCCATCCGCAAAGCGCCTCGCGCCTATGATTCTCTGGGCGACCATGGCGGAACCGGCGTTGGAAGAGCGACGCAGGATCTCGCGGACAGTCATGGCCTGTGTGACGCTTCGACCGTCGTCGTCGCCCACGTAGTCGTCGCCCACCTTGACCTTGGCCGGCACGTTGTAGGAAGACTCGGGCGTGATGAGGCCGTTCTCGATGCCGATGGACATGGTGAGCAGCTTAAAGATCGAGCCTGGCTCATAGGAGGCCGAGACGGGCTTGAGCGCAGTGGCGCCCTCCTCCACGGTTGAGGTGTCGGTGATGTTCAGGAGGGGCGTCGAGCAGGCAGCCAGAATCTCGCCTGTTTTTGGGTCCGTGACCATCACGGAGCCAGAGTCCGCCTTGTAATCCTCAACGCCCTGCTTGATGGCGGTCTCCGCGGCTTGCTGGACGTCCACGTCCAGGGAGATCACTATGTCGGTACCATTGGAGGCGTCCGAGGTGGTGCTGATGCCGCCCGCTATGGGCGTGCCATCGGCGCCGGTCTCCACGGTCATCTCGCCGTCCTTACCCGAGAGCACGTCGTTGTAGTAGAGCTCCAAACCCGTCAGACCATCGCCGTCGACGCCCACGATGCCCAGGACCTGACCGCCAACGTTCCCATAGGGATAGGTGCGCTTGCTGTCGTTGAGGTAGTAGAAGCCGGCGATGCCCTCGTCCCTCAGGTCATCCTTGGCCTTGTCCGCCTTGCTGGTGTCGACCTTGCGACTCACGTAGGAGAAGGTCGTGTCCTGACGGATGGGCTTCAGGTAGGAGGAGGCGCTGCCGCCCAGGTCCTGCGCCAGAATGTCCGCAGCCTTCTGGGGGTCCGAGACCTCTTGGGGATTGCAGTAGATGGTGGTGCAGTCCACGCTCACGGCCAAGGCGTTGCCATTGCGGTCATAGATGGTGCCGCGCTTCGCCTCCATGGAGATGACGTTGGTCCTGCGAGCCCTGGCGTCCTCTGCCAGGTCAGAGGCAGTTACCACCTGAAGCCAGAGGAGCCTTGCGCACACCAGGGCGAGGATGATGGCAAAGACCCAGACGAGCCTTGATGCAAATGCCTCGAAGCGTCGGGGGTCACCAGGTGCGGCGCCAGGAGCTCCCCAACGCCGACGAGGAGCCTCGTCATACGAAGCTCCTCCAAATCGCCCTTCGCGGGCATTGCGATATGTGTCTCTACGTCTCACGAAAGAGAAGTCTACGACAAAAGAGCGGCGCGCTAGCGCTCGGCGCTCGATTGCGCATTTACTGCAGACGAGCGATTTGCCTTGGCAGAGCCCTTCTCCCCTGCCTTGGTCTTGGACGAGGCCGAGCCGGAGGACTTTGTCTGGGATACCTTCGACGAGGAAGTGGCCTGCGCGGAGCTGTCGGACTTCTCGAGCGAGTTCGTCGCCGTGGCAGAAAGGGCCTCGGTGGAGGGAATCATCCCGTAGTTCTGGGTAGCGATGGCATCGATGCGCGATGCGGCACTGAGCTGGGCGTCCATGACGCGAAGGTCGGTGTTGGTATCCCTGGCCTCGTCGATGGAGGTCTGCAGGGTCACGTTGTCACGCATGTTGGATACGGCCGCAACGGACAGGGCGACGCGGACGGTGCCCAGGGCCACGATGGCGACGACGCAGATCACAAAGACTCGGAGCTTGGCCAGGAACTCTTCGGAGACGCCCCTGCGGGCGCGGGCATCCAGGCCACCTCCCTGGACGACCTCAAAGGATCCCGCATCGTCTTGGTAGCGGCGGTGCTCGACGTTGTCGAGACGATATGCGGCCGAACCCATATAGGCCATCTTGAGTGCTCCTTTTAGACGCCTCCCAAAAGAGGGCGACTTCCGTGTTTCTGCTGTGTTGGTAGTGCGTTTAAGCTGCGTTTTTACTGCATTGGTGCTTCGTTTGCATGTCACGGGCGAGGGCCCGGGGACATCGGGTTTTTGGCGCTAGACGCTCGTGACATCCAGCTTGACTGCCACGCGCATCAGGGCGCTGCGCGACCGGGGGTTTCGGGAAACTTCCTCGTCGGTCGCTACGAGGGGCTTCCTGGTCTTGACTTCGACTATCGGCACGTGCCCACAGACGCAGACCGGAAGGTCCGGAGGACAGATGCATCCCTGGCTCATCTCCGAGAAGATGTGCTTTACGATACGGTCCTCCAGCGAGTGGTAGGAGATGACGCAGATCCTACCTCCCGTGTTGGCCCAGCGGATGGCGGCCCTGAGCCCCTGGTCCAGGACGTCGAGCTCGTGGTTCACCTCGATGCGCAGGGCCTGAAAGGTCTTGCGCGCCGGATGGCCACCATGCCTGCGTCCCGCCGCGGGAATGGCCTCCTTGACAATCTGGGCCAGCTGAAGGGTCGTCTCGATGGGCTCCTCCTCTCGGTGACGGACGATCGCACGGGCTATGCGCGGGGCGAACTTCTCGTCACCGTACATGCGCAGGATCCGAGTGAGGTCGGCTTCGTTTTTTGTGTTTATGACCTCTGCTGCGGTTGTGGTGTTGTTCCTCGGGTCCATGCGCATGTCCAGCGGAGCGTCCTCGTGGTACGAGAAGCCCCTCTGTGGGATATCGAGTTGGGGGCTGGAGACGCCAAGGTCAAAGAGGAAGCAATCGACCCCTGGCACCTCTGCCTTGACGAGGAGCTCGTCGAGCTGTCCGAAATTTCCCTTGAGGAAGGCCTTCTGGGCATTGGGGACCTCGGACTCGAAGCGCTTGGAAGCTGCCTCCAAGGCCATGTCGTCCTGGTCGATGCCGATGGACAGTCCGTCAGGTTGGATCCTCCTGGCCAGCTCCACCGTGTGCCCCGCCCCACCCAGGGTGCAGTCGCATACGACCTCGCCCGGCTGGGGGTCAAGCTCACGGAGAACCTCGTCGATCATCACTGGTACGTGCCGATATTCTGCTGTCAAGTTGCTACCCCCTAGTTGTTGAAAATCAGGTCGTCGAGGTCCTCGTCCAGCTCGTCCATCTCCTGGTCGAACTTCGCGGCGTCCCAGATCTCGAAGTGATCGATGTTTCCAACGATTGCCACCTCGCGGTCGATGCCGCACTTCTCGAGCTTCTTGGCGTCGAGCTTGCCAAGTGCCACGCGACCAGCGGTATCCAGGTCGACGGTGACGGTGCTCGAGGCGAGGGCACGACGGAGCTTGACGTCCCTTCTGTTGTCCGGCTGGTAGCCGTCCTTGAAGAAACTCTCAATCCACGCCTGGTGGCTCTCGGGGGTAAAGCCGTAAATCGCGCCTCCAACGGGAATCAGGCAGACCTGCGAGTCGAACTGCTTGCGGAAGGGTGCGGGAAGGGTGACACGTGACTTGGCATCGAGGTTGTGCCTGTAGGTGCCAGTCAGATACATCCTTCTCCCCCTTCCGTTCTTCGCAGGGAGCATTACCCTTTTGAAAGCGTGACTCACACTATAAGGTCAACTCGAACACTTCGCAACACTTTGCAACACTTTGTGACACAACGACCTTGCAAACGGTCGATGGCTGCGTTTTGTGATTTTTGTGTCCACAAGATGTTGTGAGAACAGGCGTTTTGACACACAAAAGCCCAGAAAGCGTTAAAGGCGCTTTCTGGGCTTATTTGTGAAGGATTTATGAATCAGCAGGTCAAAGCTGGTGTTGCGTCGTCCCACTGCCATTTTCCCAGGTAAGAGCCCCGGCAAGCTAGACTCGACCACTTGCGGAAGGCACGCTTGCGCCGTAGTGGGGCGCGGTGTGGGGTGTGGGGTGGGGTGTGGGGTGGGGTGTGGGGTGGGGTGCGGGGTGTGGGGTGGGGTGTGGGGTGGGTATCCATAGGGGGTACTCCCTTTTGGCTTTAAGCCAAAAGGGAGTACCCCCTATGGATACCCCTATGGATACGTATATGCACCGTGGATCGCTAATCGTCCAGGTGCGCGCGTGGATGGGCCTCCAGATAGACCATCCGGATGTGGGTGCGGTCCACGTGAGTGTAAAGCTGGGTGGTCGATACGCTCGCGTGGCCCAGAAGCTCCTGGACAACGCGGAGGTCGGCCCCACCCTCCAGCATGTGCGTGGCAAAGCTGTGTCGCAAGGTGTGGGGATGGAGTCCCTTGAGCCCCACCATGCGCCCGTAGCTCTCCACGATGTTGTAGACGGCCTGGCGCGTGATGCGGGTCCCCCGCACGCTCAGAAAGACGGCATCCGCCGAGGCAGCGGTCCTGTGACTTGCATGCGCTGCCAAGAGGTCGCGCCATGACTCCAGGTACTTCTCCAGGGACCGCTTGGCCGTGCCCAGGATGGGGACGACACGCTCCTTCGAGCCCTTGCCAAAGACGCGCAGGACCTCGTCGTCCAGGTACACCTCGCTGAGGTTGAGCCCGCAGAGTTCCGAGACGCGCAGGCCACAGCCGTAGAGGACCTCCAAGATTGCCTTGTCCCTCCAAAAGCAGGCGACGTTGGTGTAGTCTGGCTCGCCTCCCCTCCCCTCCTTGGGATGGGGCTCCACCTGAAAGGGCGTGTCCAAAAGCTCAAAGGCCTTCTCGCGTGAGATCACGTCGGGTAGGTGCTCGGGCTTCTTTGGCAGGGCGATGTCCGCGGCAGGATGATTGCTGGTTACCCCCTCGCTCAGGAGGAAGCGGTGGAAGCCACGGATGGACGAAACGGCGCGCTGCACCGAGGAAGAGGCGCGACCCTCTTCCTCCAGTGCAGCGATATAGTGCTCGATGTTCTCGCGACTCACGCCATCCGGATCGTCGCATCCCTCCTGACCGAGGAAGGCGACGTAACGCTCAAGATCGCGGGTGTAGGCGTCGACCGTGTTCTGGGAGCTGCCCCTCTCCACGATGAGGTAGTCCAGGTAGTCAGCCAGCAGACGGTCAAGCTTCTGCTGGCTAGTCATTCAGCTCGGCAGGAGCGACCTCGTGACGGTCGGTACCCTCATGGCGTGCAATGGCGGCACGCACGAACTCGCGGAAGAGAGGCGCGGGCTTGGTCGGGCGGCTCTTGAACTCGGGGTGGGCCTGGCTGGCAACGAACCAGGGGTGCATGTCCTCGGGAAGCTCGACCATCTCTACCAGGCGCTCATCGGGTGAAAGGCCAGCGATGACCATGCCCGCCTCGGTGAGCTGCTTGCGGAAGGCGTTGTTGACCTCATAGCGGTGACGATGGCGCTCGTAGACAAGCTCCTCGCCGTATGCCTCGCGAGCCAGGGGCCCGATGACCTTGCAGGGATAGGCACCCAGGCGCATGGTACCGCCCTTGTCGGTGATCTCCTCCTGGTCAGGCATGAGGTCAATCACGGGATACTGGCACTCGGACTCGAACTCGGTGGAGTTGGCATCCTCCAGACCGCAGACGTTGCGGGCAAACTCGGACACGGCCACCTGCAGGCCCAGGCAGATGCCAAGGTAGGGAACCTTCTGGGTGCGAGCACGCTCGGCAGAGAGGATCTTTCCCTCGACGCCGCGCTGACCGAAGCCGCCGGGCACCAGGATGCCGTCAGCACCGGAGAGCTCCTCGTCGACGTTCTGGGGAGTCAGCTCCTCGCCGTCGACCAGGTCGATCTTGAGCTTGCGGCCATAGTAGACGCCGGAGTGATGCAGGGCCTCGATGACAGAAAGGTAGGCGTCGGGCAGCTGAACGTACTTGCCCACGACCTTGATGGTCACGGTCTCGTCCAGGTCCTTGCAGGCATGCATGCGGTTGGTGAAGGAAGTCCAGTCAGAGAGGTCGCTGGCACGCTCCTCCAGGCCCAGGCGCTCCAGGACCTTTGTGTCAAAGCCCTGGTCGGCCAGGTGCTGGGGCACATCGTAGATAGAGGGGCAGTCGGAGTTCTCAAAGACGCAAGACTCGTCCACGTCGCAGAAGTGGGCAATCTTTGCACGGATGGAGGCATCGACCTCATGGTCGGAACGGCAGACGATGAAGTCAGGCTGGATGCCCATGGAGCGGAGCTCCTTGACGGAGTGCTGGGTGGGCTTCGTCTTTACCTCATGAGCGGCGGCGATGTAGGGAACCAGGCTCACGTGGATGATGGCGACGTTCTCTCTGCCCTTTTCCTTGCGGAACTGGCGGATGGCCTCGACGAAGGACTGGCCCTCGATGTCGCCGATGGTGCCACCGAGCTCGGTAATCACGACGTCTGCCTGGGTCTGCTCCTCAATGCGTAGGAAGCGGGACTTGATCTCGTTGGTGACGTGGGGAATGACCTGCACGGTACCACCAAGGAAGTCGCCCGCGCGCTCCTTGCTGATGAGGGTGGAGTAGATGAGGCCGGTCGTGAAGTTGGACTCACGGGTGAGGTTCTCGTCAATGAAACGCTCGTAGTGACCCAGGTCCAGGTCGGTCTCCTTGCCGTCCTCGGTGACGAAGACCTCGCCGTGCTGGAAGGGGCTCATCGTGCCGGGGTCAACGTTCAGGTAGGGATCGGCCTTCTGCATCATGACCTTATAGCCACGAGCCTTGAGGAGTCGTCCCAGCGAAGCTGCTGTGATGCCCTTTCCCAGAGATGAAACGACGCCACCAGTAACAAAGATGTGTTTGGTCATGAGGGGCCTTCCCGTAAGAAATACTGAACTTCTACGGGATTTGATGATAGCGCGATTGAGCGTAGGCGGCCATCTGACTATTTCTCATTAAAAAAATTTCCACTGTCGCAATATCCATGGATATGCAGACTATGCCTTTGCCTCGGCCTCCTCAAGCATCTGCCTCGCATGGGCCAGGGAGACCTCGCTGGTATCCCCCGAGAGGATGCGGGCGATCTCCGCAACGCGCTCCTCGCCGTCTATCGGGCGAATCGTAGTCTCGGGTACGTCTCCCCCGCTCTTTGACACCAGGTAGTGACGGTCAGCCATGATAGCCACCTGGGCCAGGTGAGTGACGACGATGACCTGGTGGGACTTTGACAGACGGGCGAGGACCTGTGCTAGGGCGATGGCGGTAGAGCCTCCCACGCCCGCGTCGACCTCGTCGAAGACCAGGGTCTCCGTACCGTCGGCGTCACCTAGGACAACCTTGCAGGCCAACATGACACGGCTGATTTCGCCGCCTGAGGCGATCTTTCTCAGGGGACGGGGCGTGAGTCCGGCGGCAGGCCGGTACATGAGCTCCACCGTGCTTGGTCCCTGCTCGGTCCACTCCTTGCGGGGCCGGCGATCCATGGCTATCTCCAGCTGAGCCGAGCCCATCTCCAGGAAGTGCATCTGCTCGGTGATTGCTCGGCTCAGGCGAGGCGCCGCAGACCTTCGCGCGGCATCGAGGGCGTCAGCCGCCTTTGCAAGCTCCGCCTCGGCCTCCTCCACGGCCTGCTCGGCCGCTCGGACGCGCTTGCCCCCATCGCGGGCAGACTCCACAAGCTCCCGCGCCTGGTCGCGTCGGGCAAATACCTCCTGCATGCGAGGGCCATAGGTGCGCAGGAGCCCCTGAAGCTGGCTCATGCGCTCCTGCATGGCGGCCAGTGACTCCTGATCCAGGTCCACTGAGTCCTGATAGCGTCTGAGCTCGTTTGCCGTGTCCTCGACGTCTATGAGGGAACTCTCCAGGGCGTCGGCAAGCTTTCCCAGCCTCTCGTCGAAACGGGCGGCGTCGCGCAGATTCTCCACCATGCCCGAAAGGCCGTCGCAGACCCCCTCGTCTCCCGTCAGCCCCTCGTGGGCACCGGCGGCAGCGCGAATCAGAGTCTCTGTATGCTCTGCCTTTGGCAAGGCCTCCTCGAGCTCCTCGTACTCCCCCTCCTTGGGATCCACCTCGTCGATGCGTTGCAGGACGAAGGCGGCCTCCTCGACCTTCGAGTCAGCAGCATCGCTCATCTGGCGCACGCGTCTGAGCTCTGTCGCGGCAGACTTGGCCTTTGCCAATGCGCCAAGATAGGCATCGTCGACAGGGGCGATGCGCTCCCTATCCCAAGCGTCCAGGAGATCCACATGGGTCTCCTTTCGCAGGAGCCTCTGGTGCTCGTGCTGGCCACAGAGGTCAATGGTTGAGCCCACGCCCTCTGCAAGCTCGCGCACCGAAGCGGCATGGCCGTCGATGCGGACGCGGCCACGACCGTCAGCGCCCACGCTACGACTGACCACCACCCCGTCCAGGCTCCCTCCCCTGAGGAAGAAGCGACCCTCAACCGAGAGACCATCCGAACCCTCGCGCACCGCGGAGGCATCGGCCCGCTCCCCCATCAGGAGCTTAATGGCAGACAGAAGGGCAGACTTGCCCGTGCCCGTCTCGCCCGTGAGCACCGTAAGACCACTCGCGGGCTCCAGGACCGCCTCGCGGATCAGGGCGACGTCGCGTACGTCCAGCTCGTCAATCATTGGCGACTCCCCCCGTAGAAGACCCGAGAAACGCTCTGATAGAAGCTCTTTATGCTACGGTCGAGCAGGATGATGTCGCCAGGACCGCGACGGACGCGCACCCTCTCACCAGTGAGACCAGGCTCATCGATACCCAGGGGTTGGCCGTCCACAAAGAAGAGACGCTCAGGGTGTCGGTCGTCGTCAATGGTGAGCTCCACCACGTCCGAAGAGGCCGTGAGGAAGGCACGGGCACGGATGGAATGGGGCGCCACGGGAACGCAGATCATGCCGTGGAACTCAGGTGTGACGATGGGACCTCCCGCGGAGAGAGCGTAGCCGGTGGAGCCCGTGGCCGTGGACACCACGAAGCCATCGCCCCTTAGGACATCGATGTGATGGCCCGAGACCGAGATGTCAAAGTTGATCATGTCGCCCCTGGTGCCATGCGTGAGCGAAAAGTCATTAAGGGCAAAGCCGCGCTCGAGCTTCGTCGACCCGTCCGGCCGAGAAAAGGTGGCCTCGATGTCCAGGGTAGCCCTACGGGACGCATGCATACGACCGTTGACCGCGGCATCCACCGTCTCTATGAGTTCCTCAGGACCACCACTGGTCAAGAAACCCAGATGGCCGTAGGAGATGCCCACGATGGGAATCTCCGCATACTCGACGATACGGGCAGCACGCAGGAGAGTGCCGTCGCCGCCGAGTGAGACCACCAGAAAGACGTCGGTGAGGTCCACCTTGCTCTGGGGATAGATCTTTTTGTCGGGAGCCCAGACGGCACCGATGCCGCGCTGGGCAAGCCAGTCCTCCACCCGACGCGCACCGTCGGAGGCATCAGGACGGGAATAATTTGGTACAAGCAGAACCTTCATGACAACGCCTTCAAACTGCTAGTGGTTGGTCACTACAGTATATCAGTGGTGTCAAGAAAAACAGTACAAACGTTTGAACTTTCTTGGGTCAGGCAGAAATCCGGCGCACTCCGTAGAGAAGGTACTCAGTATTGCCCTTGTGTCCCTTGATGGGACTCTCACAGGAGCCCACCGTTCGAAGACCAGCCTCCTCGAACGCCGCCGAGACCTCCTCGACGACGCGGCGGCGGACGGCTGGGTCCTGCACGATTCCACCCTCGCCCACCTCATCCCTATGGGCTTCGAACTGGGGCTTTACCAGAGTGAGGAAGGACCCGTCTTCACAGAGGAGCTCCATGACCGCTGGGAGTACCGCGCGCACGGAAGTGAAGGAGACGTCGCACACCGCAAGGTCCACGGTCCCCCTTCGCTCGGGAATCGGCACGTCGGTGATGTTGGTCCGCTCCAGTAGGGTCACGCGGGGGTCCTGCCTGAGAGACCAGTCGAACTGGGCATAGCCAACGTCGACGGAGAGTACCGACCTAGCTCCGTGTTTGAGGAGACAGTCCGTGAAGCCCCCCGTCGAGCAGCCGACATCCAGGCAAGCCTTGCCTGTGGGATCGACGCCAAAGACTTCCAGGCCACGCTCGAGCTTGAGGCCACCGCGACCGACGTAGGCCAGGTGACCACGCACATGTAGGGGAAGGTCCGGCGCTATGCGCTCGCCAGCGGACTCAAGCCTTCTTCCGGTCGTCGAGACGTCGCCAGCCATGATGGACCGCAGGGCATCGTCCCTCGTGGCAAAGAAGCCCCTGGCGACAAGGGCTTCATCCAATCGAACCTTCTTGGGTTTCTTGGCCATGGGGCCTACTCCAGCTTTCCGTCGGAGGAGCTTTCATCGGAAGAGCCGCCGTCGGTCTGGGAAGCCGCCTTTGCGGCAACAGCCTGGGCCTCCCTTTGGAGCCTGGCCTTCTCCCCCTCGGTGAAGTCGGTGGTATCAACCATGTCGACCGCCTTCGAGCCAAGGGCGATTGCCTCGTCGAAGAGGTCCAGGGACCGCTCCAGTGAGGTGTCCTTGTCCTTGACGATGCCGATGATCTCGTCCAGACGTCCGGAGATCTGCTCGAAGTTCTGGTATGCGGAGGTGTCTGGCTTTGCCACGACTACCAGTCCTCGCCCGACTCGAACCCATCGCCAGACGATGCGTCCTCGACGGGGTCAGAGGGGCTCTCGGCGTCGTCAGCCACCGGCTCCACTGGCTCATGCCAGCCATCATCGCCATGGCCGCCAAAGGGCTCAAAGAGGGCGGACTCAGGAGCAGGAGCGTACTCGCTCTGGCCACTGGGGCCATCGTAGTAGTCCCTCTCAGCATAGGCCGCCTCCTCGGCTGCCCTGCGCTCCTCCTCCAGACGAATGCGCTCCTCTTCCTCCTTGCGCAGACGCTCTTCCTCCTCGCGGCGGATGCGCTCCTCCTCGTGCCTGCGCTCCACGGCCTCCCTCGCCTCGCCCAGAAGGACCTCGGGCTCCTTGTCCAGGCGGGAGATCGTGCCCAGGACGCCGTTGATGAAACGGGAGGAGTCATCGGTGCCGTAGGACTTGGACAGCTCCACGCACTCGTCGATGGCAACGGCGTCGCTGATGTCATCCTCAAAGAGCATCTCGTAGAGGGCGATGCGCAGCAGGTTGCGGTCCAGGGCCGGCATGCGGCTGACGCCCCAGTTGGGAGAGTTCTGGTTCAGGATCTCATCCAGGCACTCCAGCTGGTCGCTGGCGCCGCGCGAGAGCTCCAGGGCATAGGGGTCGATGATGCCCTCGTAGTCATTGATCAGGTACCTGCCCGAATGCTCGTCCGACACGGTGCAGCCCGTCTCGTCGATGTCCAGGGCCAACGAGTCCTCCTTGCGCAGGAGGGCCGTTACGTAGGCGTCACGGGAATCGTCCCAGACCAGGATCCTGTAGTTGTGGCCGCGCACGTCCAGGAGGCCCTTGTCGTCGCCAGAGCGCAGGCGCACGCGCACGTACTCGCCTGGTGCCTCCTCGTAGCCCTGGAATGAGCCATCGGCGGCACGTGGCAGCATCCTTCGGTTGCCCTTCTGCTCCCAGACCCAGACCTTGCCGTCATCCGGGTCATCCTTGGCGCGAGCCATGCCTGGGGTCACACGGGTAATCGTATACTCCCCCGGTGCGGCACCGGAGAGCACGAAGACGCCCGCCAGGACCTGGTCCACGCTTCTGTCGGTAAACTCTGCCTGGTACAGGAGCTGGACGGCTTGGCTTCGAGCGAGGGTGCGACCACGAAAGCTATTTTCTGGCACGAGGGCTACTCCTTGGGAAATACGAGACTGTCTATGCACACGTCGACGGCGGAAACCTCCACGCCAACCTGCTCGGAGATAGCAGTGGCGACGGCCGAGCGCACGTCCGCGGCGAGCTTTGTGAACGGATAGCCGTAGAAGACGGCAAGGTGCACTACGACCCTTAGGTCTCCATCCTCCACATAGGACTCAACGGCAGCCTCGGGCGCGATGCTCCTGCTGGTAAAGACCGATACGAGGTTCGACGCGGTATCGTTGCCCCCCACGCGAGCGACGCCCTCGACCTTCTCGGCCGCAAGGGTGACGATGGTGGCAAGGACGTTCCTAGAGATGCCGATCCCGGAGATGAAGAGCTCGTTTGTGCTCATGAGGATCCTTTCGACGCGGAGGCAAGAAACCCGAACCATTCAAGGGTACACAACCATACCAATTCTTTCTCAGTATAGCCGCACCGCGAGAAAAAGTCGCAATTGAGCCACATGAGAGCCGGCCAACATAAGCTCCTGCACAGCTTATATATCAATAGCTCTGGTTTAGAATAGGAAGAGCGACGCATTCTTCCCGGGTCCAGGCTCGCACGCCCGGACGGTTCCTCCTAGCACGGAAGTGAGATACATGCCCACACCGAAGTTCTGCACACAGTGCGGCGCCCCGCTCGAGCCCGATTCCGCCTTCTGCACCCGATGTGGTGCCCCCGTTACGGAACAGACCGAGGTCGTCGAGGGCGCACCCGCAGGGGAAAGCCCCGTGTCCAAGACCGTTCTGCGGCAGCTTCCCCAAACCGATGCCCCCGTTGCCGAGACGGACACCCTCCACCAGGACTCCCCCGACCAGCCCGTTGCCCAGGCAAAGGGTACGCATCATGGTCGTGGCATCCTCATTGGCTGCCTTTGCGCCGCTGCGATAGCTGCCGTCGCCATCTTTGCCTTCACCAATCTGAATGGCCAGGGACAGGGCGATTCCAACGGCGCGACCACCGTATCTCAGCAAGACTCCTCACAAGGGGGAAAGAGAACCGTGGTCCTGCAGGACAATTCCGTCAGCAACCCGTCTCAGGATGCCAATTCGGACTCGAGCACGGATTCCGGCTCTCAGTCGAACGCCAGCTCCGACGCAAGCTCAAGCTCATCATCGCCTGCCCCCTCGACCACGTCCTCGACTTCCTCCCAGAGCAGCGCGGCCCAGGCCGACCAGGCCTTCCACGACACCCTAGTGGACTACTACAAGGCCCTGCCCCGCTACTCGGACCGCATCAAGAGCGTTGCATCCACCTTCAACACCAACTTCATGAGCGACAACCTCTCCTTGCGCCAGTCGAACTCCCAGGACGCGTCCTCGCTCCTTTCGGAGCTGCAGCAGCAGCGCGATGGCCTGGCGGGACTCTCCGTACCGTCTGGTAGTTCCTGGGCCACCCAGTACCAGCAGACCCTGCAGTGCTACGACTACAACATTGCCCGACTTGGCTGCATCGTCAAGGCTTGGAGCATAGACGTGAGCTACTCGAACCCGTCCGGCCACAAGGACGAGATTCTCTCCCCCATCAAGGCAGACAACGCCTCCAATGGTCACAACATCAACAAGCAGCGCTACGAGTCCCTCTATCCGCAGATCAACCTCTAGGGTTTTCTCGACCGACTAGGGCCTGGCCGAGGCGTCTCAGACTAGCTCAGCTTAAAGGTGGGCTGAATCTTTTGCACCATCTGGTCGGCATAGCTCTTTTGGCTCGCGGGGTAGACGATGAGCATCGTTGCCGTACGGCCCGACTCCACGTATTTCATGGTGTAATGCACGTTTGTGCCATTGTCCTCGACGTCCGAGACGACGAACCAGTTGTTGCCCACGGAGGTGTAGGGGTCGTCTCCCAGGGATTCCTTCGCATCCTGGAAGGCCTGGTCCAGGGACTGACCGTTGGGGTTGTTGTCCCCCGACAGGGTAATGGTCATGTCGCTCTGGGCATCATAGAAGACCACCGCGCCAGAGTTGTCGTTGGCGTAGCTATTGAAGGATACGGGCAGCACCAGTGTGTAGCCGTAATTCGAAGATTTGACGGTTCCGTCGGAGGCAACGTGCAACTCGTCCGCAATGCCATCCGAGGAAGAGGTTACGGTGTCCGAGCTTTCGTCGACCCCCGAGGACGCTGATCCCGTCGAGTCGCCACCTGCAGAGACGGAGCCCGCGTTCGGCAGTATTCTCAGGGCATAGAGGGCCATACCGAGGCTCACCAGAACCACGGCAATCGTGATGCCCACAAGGGCACCCATATGCGATCTACGTCTGGCGGGCTTGGACTGCGTTAGTGGCGCGACCTGCGCCTGGGATTGCGCCTGGGACTGCCCCTGGGACCGGGTCTGTGGACGAGCCTGCAGAACGGTCCGAGTCTGGGTGCTCGTCTGAGCCTGCGAGCGTCGTTGCTGAGTGCGAGCCTGGGCCCCCTGGCCTTGGGTCTGTTGGGGATAGGCAGCCACCCGTCCCTGGGCCCAATCGTCCGAACCATCCGTAGGGTGCTCCAGCCAGGACTTCAGCGCGAGCCCAAAATCACCCACGCTGGCCCAGCGGTCCGCGGGATTTGGTTCGCAGGCTCGGCGCACGATTGCAGCCAAACGACTGTCGACTCCATCACCCGCGGGAAGGGGCGGTCTGTCGCCGCCCATTCTTCGGCCACTCGCCACCTGGGCGTCGGCCTGGGTAACATGTCCCCGTGCAGGTAGGAAGGGAGGACGGCCTCCGTTCAGATACTGGTAGAGCATGATACCCAACGAATAGGTGTCCACGGAGGACCCGTAATGCCCGCTCATCACTTCTGGCGCGGCATAGGCCAAGGTACCTATGGCAGTCAAGGCCGACCTGGTGGAGCCCTCCTCCATCCGTCGAGCGATGCCGAAATCGCCCAGCTCGTAGTCCCCAAACCTCGTCACAAAGACATTTGCGGGCTTCACATCGCGGTGGATGATTCCCACGGCATGGCAGGCAGCCAGGGCCTGGCAGAGCTGTTCGCCCATACGGGCCACCTCGCGCGAATCGGGCGTGCCACAGCGACGTTGGTAGTCCTTGAGTGACTCCAGAAGTTCCATGCGAATCAAAATGAGCCAGCCGATGGAGTCCCTCTTCTCCCTCATGTCGAAATCCTCGATGTGAACCACGTGAGGGGCGCCCTTCATCCGCTCCATTGTGGCAATCTCGTTGGCAATCCCCTTTGCCGACTCTCTGAAGTAGTCTCGAATCTCCGCATCGCTGTTGCCCATGCTGCGAAGCTCGTCTACCTCGTCCTGGGAAGAGGGAAATTCGATCAGCTTGATGGCGGCCTCGGTGGAGAAGTCACCAGCAGAGCGCTCCGCTCGATATACGCTGCCGAAGCCTCCTCGGCCTATCAGTTTCGATACCCGCCACTCGGGCCAGACACTCTCGATGTAGTCGGCAGCATCGCTCACGTCTCTACTCCAGGTTCGATGGTCGGACTCCCTAAGTATACGTGCTCCCTAGCCAGGACTCTCCATGCAAGAAAGGAAATACCAGGGAAGGAAACGCAGGGAGCCCGCTGGCTTTCCCGCCAGCGGGCTCCCTATCAATTCTATTCACGACATCTGCTGCAAGACCAGAAGACGTCAATCAAGCCCTGAACCCTAGACGCGGGAAACGAACTTGCCGTCGCGGGTGTCGACCTTGATCCTCTCGCCCTGGTTCAGATACATGGGAACCTGAATGGTGGCGCCGGTCTCGATGGTCGCAGGCTTGGTGCCACCCTGGACGGTATCGCCCTTGAAGCCAGGATCGGTCTCGGTGATCTCGACCTCGATGAAGGTGGGAGGATCGACCTCATAGAGAACGTCATTGGCATACTGGAGGAGGCAGATGTCGTTCTCCTTCAGGAACTTGTCGTTGTCGCCAATGAGGTCCTTCTCGACAGGAATCTGCTCATAGGTCTCGGTGTCCATGAACCAGAAGGTGTCACCATCGTTGTAGAGGTACTGCATCTCGCGGGTACGCATGTTAACGGAATCGAAGTGAGCGGACTGCTGGAAGTTCTCCTCGTTCACACGACCAGTGCGGATGTCACGATACTTGGTGCGGACATAGGTGTTGCCCTTACCAGGCTTGACGTGCTGCGCCTCGAGAATAATGCAATCCTTGCCGTTGATGTTGACGCCAAGGCCCTTCTTCAGATCGGTAATGCCCAGTGCTGCCACGAAATGCTCGCTTTCTCTAAAACCCAAGACGCCCGAAAGCGCAGGGGAACATGTTTACAAGCTTTTCTAGTATAAACGCCCAGCTATACCGTCACAAGAATGACACCTTCATAGCGTGGCAGTTATCCACGGGGGGTACTCCCTTTTGGCTTAAAGCCAAAAGGGAGTACCCCCCCGTGGATAATCTAAGCCAAAAGGGAGTACCCCCCGTGGATAACCAGAACCTGAGCGGCCCAACTCTGGATTCGGTTCCTATGAAAAAAGCCTGGTGGCCGAGTCTACCACCAGGCTTTCGATGTCACAGACGATCTGGGATGCAGGTGCTACTCAGCAGCCTTGGCAGCCTTGATCTCGTCGATGAGCTGGGGAACAACCTTGAACAGGTCGCCCACGATACCGTAGTCGGCAACCTCGAAGATTGGGGCGTCGGGGTTCGTGTTGATGGCAACGATGTTCTCGGAGTCCTGCATGCCGGCGACATGCTGGATTGCGCCGGAGATGCCCAGAGCCACATAGAGCTTGGGGCGAACGGTCTTGCCGGTCTGGCCAACCTGGTGGTCAGCCTCGACGAAGCCGTCGTCAACCAGGGCACGGGAGGAGCCAAGCACGCCACCGAGCTCGTCAGCGAGCTCCTGGGCCAGCTTCAGGCCACCCTCGACATCCTTGGCGATGCCACGACCGACGGAGACGATGGCGTCAGCACCGGTGAGGTCGACGAGCTCCTTGGCTGCCTTCTCGACGGCGACAACCTTGGTGTGGATGTCGGCCTCGGTGAGCTCGAACTTCTCGAGCTCGACCTTGACGGCGTCGGCCTTGGCCTGGTCGAACTCGCCCTTCTTCATGACGCCCGGGCGAACCGTTGCCATCTGGGGACGGAAGCGGGGGCACACGATGGTAGCCATCAGGTGGCCACCGAAGGCGGGACGGGTCATCTTGAGGTTGCGGTCCTCTAGGTCAAACTTCTGCTTGTCGACGTCGATGGTGGAAGAAGTGCGCAGGAACTCAATGTACTTCTTGGTGTCGATGTCGAGGTGCGTGGTATCGGCGGTCAGGCCGGTGTGCAGACGGGCTGCGCAACGAGGAGCCAGGTCGCGGCCGAGGGTGGTAGCACCAATCAGCACTGCGTTGGGCTTGTACTCGTGGACCTTGTCGCACAGAAGCTTGGCATAGGCATCGGTGGTGTAGTCAGCCAGGAGGGGGCTCTCGCAAACCCTGACGACATCTGCACCGTAGCCACCCAGCTCCTTTGCAACCTCGGAGATGCCCTCGCCGCCCAGGAGAAGTGCGACAACGTTCTGACCAAGGTCATCAGCCAGCTTGCGGGCCTCGCTCACCAGCTCGAAGTCGGTGGGCATGAGCTTGCCTTCACGCTGCTCGCAGAAGACCCATACGTCCTTGTACTCGGAAAGATCTGCCATGTTGTCCTCCTCCCTTAGATGAGGTGCTTGTTGGCCAGGATGCCAGCAAGCTGCTTAGCGACGTCAGTACCCTCGAGCATCTGGCCTGCGCCCTTCTGGGGAGGCGTGAAGCTCTTCCACACGTTGGTGGGGCTGCCCTTGAGGCCGATAGTGTCGGTCTCGATCAGGGGATCGTCCTTCAGCGCGGGGTAATCCAGCACCTGCAGGGGCTTCTCGTAGGCGGTCATGATGTCATACATGTTCATGTAGCGAGGCTCGTTGAGCTCCTTGATGCAGGTGAGCAGGCAAGGGGTCTCGACCTCAACCTTCATGAAGCCATCCTCGAGAGCGCGGGTGACGGTGAGCTTGTCGCCATCCTTCTCGATGTCGGTGACATAGGAGACCTGGGGGATGCCCAGCTTCTCGGCGATCTGGGGACCAACCTGGGCGGTGTCGCCGTCGATTGCCTGACGGCCGCAGAAGACCACGTCCTCCTTCTCGACGCCGATGGCGTTGATGCCTGCGGCGATGATCTGGGAGGTGGCGAAGGTGTCGGAACCGCCGAACTCACGGCCGGAGATCAGGACGGCACGGTCGGCGCCACGTGCGATGCACTCGCGGAGCATACCCTCTGCAGGAGGGGGTCCCATGGTAACGACGACGACCTCGCAGCCAGTATTCTCCTTGAGGACCAGAGCGGCCTCGAGGGCGTTCAGGTCGTCGGGGTTGGTGATTGCTGCCATGGAAGCGCGGTCAAGCTGGCCGTTCTCCTTGACTGCAACGTTGCCGGAAGTATCCGGAACCTGCTTTACGCAAACGATTGCTTTCATCTAATGTGCCCTTCCTATCGAAGCATAGCGCCGGAGATGACCATCATCATGACCTCGCTGGTGCCCTCGTAGATCTCGGTGATCTTTGCGTCGCGCATCATACGCTCGATCGGGTAGTCACGGGTGTAGCCATAGCCACCGAAGAGCTGCAGGCAACGACGGGTGACGTCGGAAGCAGTGCGGGCGGCGATAAGCTTTGCCTCGGCAGCCTCGACGCTGTAGCGACCCTTGATCTTGCCGGTCAGGATGTCGTTCTTCTTGTTGGCAGCACGATAAACCAGGAACTTGGCAGCATCGACGCGAGCCTTCATCTCGGCCAGCTCGAACTGGGTGTTCTGGAACTGGGCGATGGAACGGCCAAACTGCTTGCGCTCCTTGACGTAGGCAACGGTCTCGTCCAGGGCGCCCTCGGCGATACCGAGTGCCTGGGATGCGATGCCGATACGACCACCGTCGAGGGTAGCCATGGCGAGCTGGAAGCCCTTGCCCTTGACGCCCAGCAGGCGGTCCTTGGGGATGACGCAGTCCTGCATGATGAGCTCGCAGGTAGAGGAGCCGCGGATGCCCATCTTGTCCTCGGGCTTACCGACGGAGAAGCCCTTGTCGGTGCGCTCGACGATGAAGGCGGAGATCTCCTTCTGCTTGCGGCCACGCTTGTTGAGGAAGGTGCCGGTCACGGCAATGATGATGAAGACGTCAGCATAGCCAGAGTTGGTGATGAAGATCTTGGAGCCGTTGAGGATCCAGTTCTCGCCGTCCTCGGAAAGGACTGCGGTGGTCTGCTGACCCTGGGCGTCGGTACCAGCGCCAGGCTCGGTCAGACCGAAGGCACCCAGCCACTCGCCAGAGCAGAGCTTGGGCAGGTACTTCTTCTTCTGATCCTCGGTGCCGTGCTCGTAAATGGGGGAAGCGCACAGGGAGGTGTGAGCGGAGAGGATGACGCCGGTGGTGGCGCACTTCTTCGACAGCTCCTCGACGGCCATGGCATAGGTGAGGACGTCAGAGCCTGCACCGCCGTACTCCTTGGGGAAGTACATGCCCATCATGCCCAGCTTGCCCATGAGCTTGACGTTCTCCTCGGGGAACTTCTCCTCGGCGTCAACCTCCTTGGCCAGCGGCTTAACCTTCTCCTCAGCAAACTGCTCGAACATCTTTCGAGCCAGCGTCTGCTCCTTGGTAAGACCAAAATCCATAGGTTGTCCCTCTTCTACTAGAGCTGATCGACAGGGGTCGTAGTGCGGTCAGCGTTGTAAACGTAGAAACCACGGCCACTCTTGCGACCAAGCTGGCCACCGCGGACCATCTTGCGAAGCAGGGTGCAGCAGCGATACTTGGAGTCATGGGTCTCGTTGTAGAGAACGTCCATGATTGCAACGCAGACGTCCAGGCCGATCAGGTCGCCCAGGGCCAGCGGGCCCATGGGGTGATTGGCGCCGAGCATCATGGCGTTGTCGATGCCCTGGATGTCAGCGACACCCTCCTGGTAGATGAATGCAGCCTCGTTGATCATGGGGATGAGGATGCGGTTCACGACGAAGCCGGGAGCCTCGTTGACCTGGACAGGGGTCTTGCCGATCTGCTCGGCATAGCCCTTGATGGTCTCGACGGTCTCGGCGGGGGTGTTGGCGCCAGCGATGACCTCGACGAGCTTCATACGGTCAGCGGGGTTGAAGAAGTGCATGCCGATCAGAGGACGCTCCAGGCCAGCACCGATCGCGGTGATGGAGAGGCTGGAGGTGTTGGAGGCAAAGATCGTCTCGGGCTTGCAGATCTTGTCCAACTCCTGGAAGGTGGTCTGCTTGACCTTCATGTCCTCGAAGGCTGCCTCGACAACCAGGTCGGCGTCAGCGGCAATGTTCTCCTTCAGACCAGGGGTGATAGCGGCCAGACGCTTGTCGACCTCCTCCTGGGTCAGCTTGCCCTTGGTGACAAGACGAGCATAGCCCTTGGCAATCTTGTCCTTGCCACCCTCGGCCCACTCCTGCTTGATGTCGCACAGAGCGACCTCCCAGCCAGACTGTGCGAAGGCCTTGGCGATGCCCTGACCCATGGTGCCAGCACCGATGACTGCTACTTTCACGTTTTCCCCTTTCTTGACTTGCCCGACCGACTTTTGCCGGTCGGGCCTTAACACAAAGGAACGAACTAGCGTGATGCCTAGTTATTGGTAAAGACAGGCTTGGGCTTGGGCTTGTCGTGGCTCAGGAAGCAGCCCATGCCCTCCTTCTGGTCGTGCGTCTCGAAGCAATCTCCAAAGAGACCCTCCTCGACCTCGACAGCCTCCTCGATGGGGAGCTTGATGCCCTTGTTGATGGCCTCCTTGCAGTGACGCACTGCGATGGGGGCGTTCTTGGCGATCTTGCCAGCGAGCTTGAGGGCCGCGGGCATGAGCTCCTCCTGGGTGTACACGGCGTTGACCAGGCCGATGCGCAGTGCCTCGTCTGCCTTGATGTTCAGGGCAGAGTAGACCAGCTGCTTGGCCATGCCGGCGCCGACCAGACGGGCCAGACGCTGGGTGCCACCGAAGCCAGGGGTGATGCCCAGGCCAACCTCGGGCTGACCAAAGACGGCATTGTCAGAGCAGAGACGGATGTCACAGCTCATGGCAAGCTCGTTGCCGCCGCCCAGAGCAAAACCGTTGACGGCTGCAATCACGGGCAGGGGGAAGTTCTCGATCTCGAGGAAGAGATCGTTGCCCAGCTTTCCGAAGGCCTTGCCCTCCTCCTTGGTCATCGTGGACATGGCGGCGATGTCGGCACCTGCCACAAAGGACTTGTCACCAGCGCCCGTGAGGACAACGCAGCGAATCTGGTCCTGATCGATGCTCTCGAAGGCAGCCTTGAGATCTGCGAGGACCTCGGGGTTCAGGGCGTTGAGGGCCTTGGGACGGTCGATGGTAACGACGGCGACCTTGTCCTGGTTCTCGACGGTAACGAAGCTCATAGTCTATGCGCTCCCTTACATCTCGACGACGGTAGCGCAACCCATGCCGCCACCGATGCAGAGCGTGGCCAGGCCCTTGTGGGCACCACGGTGCTTCATGTTGTAGAGCAGGGTGACCAGGATACGAGCGCCGGAAGCTCCCACGGGGTGGCCAAGGGCGATGGCGCCGCCGTTGACATTGGTCTTCTCGAGGTCGAGGCCGAGGTCATGGACGACAGCCAGGGACTGGGCGGCGAAGGCCTCGTTGGCCTCGACGAGGTCCATGTCGGCGACGGTCAGGCCAGCCTTCTCCAGGGCCTTACGGGAGGCGGGAATGGGGCCGGTGCCCATGATGGAGGGATCGACGCCAGCCAGTGCACCAGAGACGATGGTGGCCATGGGGGTGACGCCCAGCTCCTGGGCCTTCTCCTCGCTCATGACGACCAGGGCGGCAGCACCGTCGTTGATGCCCGAGGAGTTGCCGGCCGTGACGATTCCGTCGGGCTTGAAGGCGGGACGGAGCTTGGCGAGGAGCTCCATGGAGGTCTCACGCGGGCCCTCGTCGGTGTCGACGACGGTGACCTTGCCCTTGCGGCCCTTGACCTCGACGGGGACGATCTCGTCCTTGAAGGCGCCGTCGGCGATGGCCTTCAGGGCGCGGTTCTGGCTGTTCAGGGAGAACTCGTCCAGCTGCTCGCGGGTGATGCCCCACTGCTCGGCCACGTTCTCGGCGGTGATGCCCATGTGGTAGTTGTTGAAGGCGTCCCAGAGGCCGTCGTTGACCATGGTGTCGATGAGCTCGGACTTGCCCATGGGGGAACCCATGCGGTAGCCGTAACGGCCCTTCATCATTGCGAAGGGCGCCATGTCCATGTTCTCGGTACCACCGGCGACGACGACGTCAGCCTGGCCAGCCATGATCTTCTCGGCAGCAGCATTGACGCTGTAGAGGCCAGAGCCGCAAACGACGTTCAGAGTAACGGCAGGGGTCTCGATGGGCAGGCCAGCGTCCAGGGAGCACTGACGAGCGACGTTCTGGCCCTGGCCAGCCTGGATGACGTTGCCCATGTAGACGAAGTCAACGTCGGTCTCCTTGATGCCTGCGCGCTTGACAGCCTCCTTGATGACCGTAGCACCCAGCGTACGTGCGGGGACCGCGGACAGTCCGCCACCGAACTTACCAATAGCGGTACGGCAGGCACTTGCGATAACGACCTTTTTGCTCATGTTGCTATCCTCCTTGATAGGACACAAACCAAAAACCAACACGCCTACAAAACTACAACGCTATGCACACTGGCTTAGATCTTGTTGGACCTACGCCAGATGTTCATCTTCTGTGCTTCCTTGATTAGGTCATCGCGGAAATCGGGATGCGCGATGGAGATCAGGGTCTCGGCACGCTGCCAGGAAGAGAGGCCCTTTAGGTTTACGCAGCCATACTCAGTCACGACATACATGGTGTTGGCACGAGTGTCAGTGACAATGGAGCCCTCGGCAAGGGTGGGACGGATACGGCTCGCGACCTCGCCCGTCTTCTTGTTCTTGAAGGTGGAGCTGAGGCAGATGAAGCTCTTGCCGCCGCGGGAGGCAAAGGCACCCAGGACGAAGTCGAGCTGGCCACCTGCACCGGAGATCTCCTTGGTGCCAGCGGACTCGGCATTGACCTGACCCTTAAGGTCGATGTCAACTGCGTTGTTGATGGAGATGAAATTGTCCAGGGCAGAGACCCTGCGGACGTCGTTGACGTAGTCGACGGGAGCGGCCATGCACTCGGGATTGTCGTCCAGGAACTCGTACATCTTCTTGGAACCGGCTGCAAAGGCATAGACCTGCTTGCCGCGGTCGATGTTCTTGCGGTTGCCCGTGATCTTTCCAGCAAGGGAGAGGTCCACGAAGGCATCCACGTACATCTCGGTGTGAACACCGAGGTTCTTGAGGTCGGACTGGGCGATGCCAGCGCCGATGGCGGTAGGCATGCCACCGATACCCAGCTGCAGGCAGGCGCCATCGGGAATCATGGGAACCACGATGTCGGTGACTGCCTTGTCGATGGCAGAGGGCTCCCCCGCCGCGGGCAGGGTATCAATGGGCTGATCGTCGCCCTCGATGATCATGTCGACGCGGGTGACGTTGATGAAGGTCTCGGGACCACCCAGGCAGACGGGCATGTTCTTGTTGACCTCGACGATGATGACATCTGCCCTATCGCAGGCGGCCATGATGTGCGAGGAGCACAGGCCAAAGCGGAAGTTGCCGTTGGCGTCCATGGGAGAGACCTGGAAGACGGCGACATTGACCTCGAGCTCACGATCGCGATAGTAGCGAGGAAGCTCGGAGTACTTGATGGGGGCATAGAAGCCATAACCCAGCTTGCATGCCTTACGCTCGATGCCGCCCATGTGCCAGGAGTTCCATGTGAGGTGCTCCTCGGGGTGATCGATCTGGAAGATGGCGGGAACGTGACCCAGAATGCCGCCGCGGAAGTTCACGTTATCGAGCTCGGGCATACGCTTTGCCAGGGCCTCATCGAAGGCGACGGGGGTGATGGAACTCCAGGCGTAGTCAACCCAGTCGCCACTCTTGACGACCTTTGCCGCCTCATCAGCGGAAACAAGCTTGGATTGATACATCTCATCAAAATTCATGCGCTTCACGCTCCCTTTTTTGTTTAATCATACAGTAACTAAAACGGTAAAGCGGGACGAATTAGCTCATTCAGCACGAAGAACAAAAACTATTCGGAAAAAACGGTTAGATTTTTCCTGATTCCGCATCGAAATACGAATTCTCTCCCCTCTCATTTGTGCTCACACACAAGATGAACTAGTTTGTAATCGATAATCAAATGCCCATAAATATCAGTAATACTGCATGTTTATTGGCAAATATATCAATCGCGCTAAAACCAAGGTAAAGAGCTTGTAATAAGCCAACAGTATTGTCAGCTATCCGACAATTTGCAACTCGTGTGGCGAATGTGTAAATGGCAAGAATCCATCCGAGGAAATCAGGCCAAAATCCTCCAACCTGACGCCAAACTTTCCAGGCAGATAGATGCCTGGCTCGATGGTGATGACGGAACCTTCAGGAACGGGCTTGGGGTATCTCCTCCCAAAGCTGGGAAGTTCGTGGATCTCGAGTCCCACACCATGACCAAGGCCGTGGCCAAAGTAGTCACCGAAGCCAGCATCCGCGATGACCTTGACGGCGAGCGCCTGCATGTCGGTACCCAATACGCCAGGCTTTGCCGCCTCGGCGCAGGTCTCGTGAGCCAGGCGAACGACGTCGTAGACCTTACGCTGCTCCGAGGAGGGCTCTCCCACGCAGACGGTACGAGTCATGTCTGAGTGATAATCACGATATCCCGCGCCATAGTCCATGACGATCATGTCACCATCCTTGATGACGTAGTCGCTTGGGCGAGCATGGGGATTGGCACCATTCGGACCAGCGGCGATGATGGTCTCGAAGGAGAGGGCATCGGCCCCCTTGTTGAACATGTAGTTCTCCAGCTCGACACGAACCTGCTGCTCGGTCATACCGGCCTTGATATAGCCGCATATGTGCTCGAAGGCTGCGTCGGTAATGTCCTGCGCATGTTGAATCAGTTCCAGCTCGCGTTTGTCCTTGATCATGCGCAGGCCCATGATGTCACCATGCAGGCGAGGAAGGCTGCATTCCAGCCCGAGGTCGACGCAGGCCTGGGACAGCTCGTCCAGGAAGGATACCGTGACCGTGTCCTCGATGGCGACGGTGTGGGCCTGGACCTGGGATATTCGGTCCGCCACCCAGGCGGGTGCGCCCTTTACCTCCATATCCAGCAGCCAGGGGCCGTCCTTACCCATACGCTCGAGGAAGCTGTTGTAATAGCGGGAATCCGTATGCAGCCAAAGACCATCCAAGGTAATGAAGGCGGTATGGGCAACCTCGTCGTCAAAGACGCGCTCCGCGCCGGTGAGCCAGCGAAGGTCAGGGTTGTTGCGCAGAACCACCGCGTCATAGCCCCTCTGTCCCATGAGCTCACGCAAGCGCCCAATACGACCCGCAAGCACCGTACCCTCATCCATAAAAGTGTCTCCCTACGACGAATGCCTATATGTGTGTGAATGCGATTGGCTACTGTGCCGAGCGTGTAGCGCAGAAGCCTCCCAGATGAGCCTCCAGAAGCTCGTCGGTCACGTTTGCCAGGCGAACGCGGCCAAGCTTTTCTGGTAGAGCAACCTGCAGCCTGCTGGAGCGCACGAAGCACTCGTCCCTGAAAGTTCGGACCAGCTGCTCGGCATCCAGGTCCTCCTCCAGGTAGCCTATGCCCAGACGCTCCAGGAGCTCGTCCTGGGCCATGACGTCGTCCACCTCAAAGCGCTCCATGCCAGCAGACAGACGCGCGGCAAAGCGGAGTCCCTCGGCAAGAAGGATCGAACGTGGAGCCTTGGTAAGTCGCGCCAGGGCCCTGGCAAGCTCGTTGCCATAGCGCAGGGACTGTCTGAGGGCCAAGGATGTGGACGAGCTGGTGCGACCGCGGGCCTTTAAGGTCTCGGCAAGCTGGTCACTCAGGGCAAAGAGGTCTCCCCCAGCGATCTCCAGACTCCTATCCCAGAGTTTGGTGAAGCCCTCCACTGAATCCAGCATTGCCGTCTGGACCATGAAGGAGCGAGTCAGCATGACGTCCTCCTGGGAGGGGTCAAGGCTCACCAGGTCAAAGTCGCAGACGATGTGGCGGCACCAAGGGGAGACGGTGACCATCTGTTCGTGCCGAGAGACGTCCAGCCCACGCGGCGTGGCCACGGCCTCCACGAGCGTGGAGAGGTCGCCCGCCACGCTGACCAGCGGGGTTCCTCCACACCAGCTCTGGCAGACGAAGGCGGCAAGGGAAAGGAGGTCGGTGGAACCGACGGCACAAACGATGTCGTCGACGGAGATGCCCGCATCATCCAAATGGCGGGCCAGCTGGGCGGCCGTATTCATGGACCGCACGCCCCCCACAGCCTCGAGCTCGATACGGGCCACCTCAAAGCCAGCGGAGGTAAGCTCCCTGCGAACGCGCTCCACCAAACCCTCGTCAAAGGATGAAGGGGCCAGGAGGGCCGCACGGTGGGGACGGCCGGAGACGCTCCTCAGCATCGATTCCAGCTCGTCGAGAACCCCAAAGCCAAACCTTGCATCGCAGGCGCCGCCCGAAAGGGGCACCCACTGCTTGACCGCCGCAGGTACAGGTGGCTCCTCGGGCTCTTGCTCCTCGACAGCCACGGCCTCCTGGTCTGCCTCTGCCTCCTTGACAGATGCCAGCTCGGTCTCGGTTGCCTCGTCCCTTAGTGGACTTTCCTCGCTCATAGCAGGCCTTCCTCCCAGAGCAGCTCGGCAGCAGCGGTGCAGACCTGCTCGAACGTCTTGTTTCTGATGTCAATCGTCAGATCCGCCTCGCACAGATAGAGGGGGCGACGATACTCGTAGCATTTGCTGGCCGTCTCCACACAGCCAAAGTCCGGCCGAAGCTCGGGGTGGCGAATCTGTCTCAGCGAGTCCTCGAAGTCTCCATCCAGAAAGACCACCTTGCCCATCTGGTGCATGAGCTTGCAGGCCTCTGGACCCTCGACGATGCCTCCGCCACAGCTCACCAAGAGGGACTTGCGGATCATAAGGCTTCTGAGGAC
The DNA here is from genome assembly GCA_900316105.1 of uncultured Olsenella sp. GTDB lineage: Bacteria > Actinomycetota > Coriobacteriia > Coriobacteriales > Atopobiaceae > Olsenella_F. Next base: position 11,073 of record ONBR01000012.1, on the reverse strand, counting down.
CTGTGCCTCGAGCTCACGGAATCGATCCTGACCGTCTTCCTCAAAGATCTGGCAGACGCTCTTTCCTGTCGCACGCTCCACCAGGCGGTCGGTATCCACGAAGTCACGGTTAAAGAGGCTTCCCAGGTTGCGCGCCAAGGTAGACTTGCCCGCGCCCAAAAAGCCAATGAAGAAGATGTGGTCACAGCCCTTGTGGACCACATATCCCTTTTCCAAATCACCCATACGCAAAGCTCCGAAACAACTCGTTATCAAGCAGCGATTTTATCATCGAAGTCCCCTGTCTAGGGGCGCGCTGGCGACTCTCCCTCAAAGGTCCTGTCTCCGACGATCCTTGCCTCCAAGGCACGCATGACGTCGGAGAACCTCAGGTCGGTCGCGCACTGGGGCTATGCCCGAATCCAGGAGCTCGGAAACGCTGACGAGGTCGATGAAGGCCATGTAGCGATCTGCGGCAAGGAGGCTCACGGCTATCCCCTACTGTGCGGAATCGTCACTTGAGCCCTGCGCATCGGCGATAGCTTGCTGATGCTGCTCGTAGGTCTCGGAGAAGTCATGCTCCTTCTCGGTAATCCAGAAGTAGTAGTAGTTGGTATCGGCGGGATGTAAGGCCGCATCGATGGACTTCAGGCTGGGTGTGCAGATGGGCGTAGGAGTAAGTCCCAGGTAGAGATAGGTGTTGTAGGGACTGGCGGTCTTTAGGTCGTCGGCCGTCACCTTGCCACCCGTCACATAGCCCATCGTGGCGTCACTCTGCAGGGGCATGCCCGACTTCATGCGGTTGTACATGACCGAGGCGATCTTGTAGCGATCGTCGTCGTTGAGGGCTTCCTTCTCGATGATGGAGGCCATCTTGATGATGTCGTAGTCGGACATCGTGACGTAGTACTTCTCCTTGAGGGCCTTCTGGGCATCCGACATCTCGATGCCGGCGACTTCCTCCTTGTACTGATCCAACATGGCACGAATCACCGTGTCGGCAGACTTGTCCGTGTTGGCGAAGTCATAGGTCTTGGGATAGAGGAAGCCCTCCAGGGAGTCGTCCTTGGCCTCCTCCAGGAAGGGGTAGTCCTTCACGTAGTTGGAGGCCTTGGCCTGCTCGAGAAAGACGTCGGAGGGAATGCCCAGGGCGTTCTGGACAGCGCTGGCGGTCTTCTTTACCGTGAGACCCTCGGCGATGGTAACCGTGTCCGCCGTGGAGTTGGGGCCATCCACCAGCTGTTTGACGATACCCTCCACGTCAGAGCCCGCAACGAGCTCGTAGTTTCCGCTCTTCATGCTGGTGCCGGCACCTGCGCGCTTTACGGCGTCGGTGAACTCGTTCTGGTTTGCGATGACACCCTCTTCCTTGAGAATCTTTGCAATGTCATCGGTAGTGGCGCCGTCGGGGATGGTGAGGGTGATGTTGGCGCCAGGGTTTTCCACCTGGGAGTTGGCATTGCTGTGTGCGATGAAGCCCGCAATTCCAGCAATGATGAGGACGAGGAAAACAGCTACGGCAGTGACGGCAAGGCGAATGCTGTGGGTGTCATTGTGAACGCCACCCTTGGCAGAACCGTGCTGGTTGCTGGCATGCCTGATCCTGCGCGTGATGCCAGCGGGACGGGTACTGGGAGCCTGGCCCCCCTGTCGACGCATCCCCTGGCCAGGACGGCCAACGGTGCGCGGAGCGCCCTTCTTCCTGACCTGAGCGGCGCTCGTGTGCCGGGCGGGTGCCTTGCTGGTGCGTTTGGGGGCGCTTGGTCTGGTCTCAGCCATCAGTCCTGCCTTCGTCGTTCCTCGCGTCAAGCCACGTCTGCAGAAAGAGCGACGCGGCCACCATATCGACCCTGCCGCGCATCGTCTTCTCGCTATAGCCCTCTTCATGAAGGATGCGCTTTGCCTCGGCCGAGCTCAACCTCTCATCGACGAACTCAATCGGTAGCTGGCAGGCCTTGGCGATTGCCTTGCCCTGCTCAATCACACGTGCGGCCTGGGGTCCGTCCTCGCCCGACATGGTCTTGGGACGGCCGCACACGAGCAGCTCGGGCTCATAGTCCTCGAGGATGCGCACGAAGCTCTTTCCCCTGGAAAGGACCTCCTGGGCGGGAAGGACCTTGACGGGGGACGCTATGGTCCCCGTCAGGTCGCTGGCCGCTATGCCTATCCGCTTCTGGCCTATGTCTAGAGCGAGTGCCCTCATGCGTCCGTCCCATCTGCGCTAGGCGCCAAGAAGCTCCTTGGCAGCCTGGATGGCGTCATCGATACCTGCGGGATCGGATCCGCCGGCCTGAGCCATGTTGGGACGGCCACCACCACGGCCGCCGACCTTCTCGGCCACGGACTTGATCACGTTGCCAGCGGCAAAGCCAGCCTTGACGGCGGCGTCAGTAGCGGCTGCCAGGAGGGCTACCTTGCCGTCAGAGGTGGCGGAGGCTACGAAGCAAGCCACGGGGCCCTCGCCCATGCCCTCGCGGATGTTGTCCCACACCTTGCGGAGCTCCTTACCCGAGGGACCCTCGAGCTTTGCGAACACGCAACGATAGCCATCCAACTGGACGGCGTCCTTGATGGCCTGGGCCAGCTGGTCATTGGAGGCACCAAAGGCAGCCTCGGAGAGCTGCTTCTTTGTCTCGCGCAGGTCCTTCTCCAGGGACTCGATGCGGCTCACCAGGTCCGCGGGACGGCACTTGAGCTTTGCGGCAGCCTCATCGAGGGTTGACAGACGCTCGTCCACGTACTCGATGGCGCCGGCAGAGGTCACGGCCTCCAGACGACGGGCGTTGGAGCCCACGGAGCCCTCGGAGACGATCTTGAAGAGGCCCAGGTCGGCAGTGTTGCGCGCGTGGGTACCACCACAGAGCTCGCTGGAGAAGTGCTTGTCGCCCTCACCAGTGGAGACGACACGCACCACGTCTCCGTACTTCTCGCCAAAGAGGGCGACGGCACCGGAGGCCTTGGCCTCGTCCAGGGACATGACCTTGGTGACGACGGGCTCGGCGGCAAAGATCTCGGCGTTCACAATGCCCTCGACGCGCTGAATCTCGTCGGCGGTCATGGCCTCGAAGTGGGTGAAGTCGAAGCGCAGGCGGTCGGGTGCCACCAGAGAGCCTGCCTGGCTCACGTGGTCGCCCAGGACCTGCTTGAGGGCTGCGTCCAGGAGGTGGGTGGCGGTGTGGTTGCGGCGGATGAGCTCACGACGGCCGTGGTCCACGACGGCGTCCACGATGTCGCCTAGTTTCAGCTGACCAGCAGTGACCTCGGCCACGTGAGCGACGATGCCGCCCTCCTGGTGCTTGGTGTCGGTGACGGTCAGGCTGGTCTGGTCGGCGACGAGCTTTCCGGTGTCGCCCACCTGACCGCCCATCTCGCCGTAGAAGCTGGTCTTGTCCAGAACGACCTCGACCTTGTCACCGGTCTGGGCCTCCTGGACCTCGTTGCCGTCCTCGTCCACGATGGCCAGGACCTTGGCACCCTCGCAGACGTCGGAGTCATAACCGCAGAACTCGGTCTCGTCCAGACGGTCAGAGAGGCTCACCCAGACGGTGGCAGCCTTACCCCAGGCGTCGCGGTTGGCACTCTGGCGGGCGCGCTCCTTCTGGGCCTCCATCTGCTCGTTGAAGGAATCCATGTCCACGGAATGGCCCTGGCCCTCGGCGATCTCGCGCGTGAGGTCGATGGGGAAGCCATAGGTGTCGTGGAGCTTGAAGGCGACCTCGCCAGAGAGGACAGCGCCCTCGCCCAGCTTCTCCAGCTCCACCTGGAGGCTCTGCTCGCCAGCATCCAAGGTGGCGGAGAAGCGCTCCTCCTCCGCATCGATGATGCCGTCGATGAGGGCCTGGTTCTCGGTCAGGGCAGGATAGACGTCGCCCATCAGATGGGTAACCTCATGGGAGTAGGTCTTGAGGAAGGCCCCCTTGATGCCCATGAGACGACCGTGGTAGACGGCACGACGGAGGAGACGGCGCAGGACGTAGCCGCGGCCCTCGTTGGAAGGCAGGATGCCATCGCCGATCATGAAGGTGACGGCGCGGGAGTGGTCGGCCACGATGCGCAGGGACTTGTCGGTCTTCTCGTCCTTGTGGTACTCGACCCCCGCCAGCTTCTCGCCCAGGGCGATGAGGGTGCGCAGGACGTCGCCCTCGTAGTTGGAGCCCTGGTGCTGCATGATGGCAGCCATGCGCTCCAGGCCCATGCCGGTATCGATGTTGCGGTGGGGCAGCTCGGGCATGGAGCCGTCCTCCTGGCGGTCGTACTGGGTGAAGACGAGGTTCCAGAACTCCAGGTAGCGATCACCGTCGTCGCCCGGCTTCTCGCCCTCGAACTCGGGGCCCTGGTCAAAGTAGATCTCGGAGCAGGGACCGCAGGGGCCGGTGGGGCCGGCAGCCCAGAAGTTGTCCTCCTCGCCCAGACGGGAGATGTGGTCGTAGTCCACGCCCTGCTTGTGCCAGAGCTCGATAGCCTCGTCGTCGTCCTCAAAGACGGTCATGTAGAGGCGGTCCTCGGGCAGACCCAGATGCTCGGGACTGGTCATGAACTCGTATGCCCAGGTGATGGCGTCCTCCTTGGTGTAGCCACCAAAGGAGAAGTTGCCCAGCATCTCAAAGAAGGAGAGGTGACGAGCATCGCCAATGTTGTCAATGTCGTTGGTGCGCAGGCACTTCTGGCAGGAGGTCGCACCGATCTCGGCCATAGTCTTTGCGCCCTGGTAGTACTCCTTGAACTGGTTCATGCCTGCATTGGCAAGAAGCAGGGAGGGATCCTCGGGGATGAGGGAGGAAGAGGGATAGAGCTTGCAGCCCTTGCTCTCGAAGAACTTCAGGAAGTCGTCGCGGATCTCCGCGGTAGTCATAGTCTTGTAGTCAGCGCTACTCATGATTCTCCTCACTGCCAGCGCACGAAGCGCGTGCAACCAAACCATTACATAGTAAACGTAGAGAGCGGAAAATCGAAGCTCAAGTCCCATCCCGACAAAGGGGACATGGAGCCACCTGCTGCGCGAGGCGCCTCCCTAGTCGTCGGACTTCCTCCTTCGGTCCGCGATGCGGTTCCGTAGGCTGGGCCTGCTGCCCACTGGGCGTTCGGCGGGATGGGCGATGGGAGGGTTCTCGGGGTTCACAAGCAGGGTGGACTCAAAGTACTTGTCATCGTCGAGGGCATCGTAGGAGGGTTCGAGCTTCCCCGACTCGTTCACGTAGGGAGTGGACTTGAAGAGGGCGCCATCGTAACTGACCAGCTGACGTCCGCTCCTTCGCTCGAAGTAATAGACAAAGAGGGACCTGACCGCCGCCGTCAGGGGGATGGCCAAGGCCATTCCCAGGACGCCACCCACGGCGCTACCCAGGACGATGCCAAAGAGCGAGAGCACGGGGTGAATCTTTACCGCAGAGCGCATGACCAAAGGCGAGATGAGGTTGTCCGTGACGTTCTGGGCGACCACTGACACGAGGATGGAGGCGACCGCGAGCCAGGGCGAGACAAAGAGGGCCAGGAGGGCGGACAGGCCCGCCGCCAGCCAGGGGCCGATGACCGGAACGAAGTGGAAAATGCCCACGGTGATGCCCATGAGCCCGGCATAGGGGTGACCGATGAGCGTGAAGCCCAGGAAGGAAAGGATGCCTCCCACCGTAGAGGTGATCACGATGCCTCGCATATAGCCGCCCATGGCACGAGAAATAACGGCCAGGACGACCGAGAGCTCGTCGGAGTGCTTGGGGCCGGCGATCAGGGAGAACTCACGAGCTATCACGGGATAGTCCTTTGCGCTCCAGTAGGCCACGACCAGGCCCAGGAAGAAGGTAAAGACATGGTTGACCGTGCTGACCACATTGCTGACGATGCCACTGCTCAGTCGCTCGACGAGCTTCGATGAGGCGGCCGTGCCCACGCCCGCAAAGGTATTCACGTACTGGTTGACGCTCTCCTGGACGCCGGCAGTGTCCGAGTTGCCAAAGTTCTCCCAGAAGGAATTGAGGGCGTCCTGGAGCTGCTGGGTGTAGATGGGAACCCGACGCAGGACCTCGATGAGCTGGGCCACGAAGGGTGGAGCCAAAAGCACGATGACGGCCACGAAAATCCCCAGCACCACCAGAAGGGCGATCAGGGAGCCCAGGGCCCTTCCCACGCCATGGCGCTCCAGGGCGTTGACGATGGGGCTGCAGATGAAGCCTACGATGATGCCTACGAGCAGGAGCTCCACGGCAGGCCAGATGTAGCCCAGGAGCCTGACCGCCACAACAAAGAGAATGCAGAGACCGATTGCCGCCCAAACCCTGACGGCCAGGTCCCTTGCCTTCTGGTATTTCTGGCTCCTGTCCTCTCCCGCATCTTGTGACAAGCTCATGCACACCCCTCGAACGATCCGTGGGCATCAGACATCGCCATCAGAGACCTGCCCCCTCGGGGTCGATCTTCTCTTGGAGCTTTTTGAGGGTGCGACGTAGGAGGCGCGAGACCTGCACCTGGGAGATGCCCAGCTTCTGTGCAATCTCCACCTGGGTGAGACCCTCGATGAAGCGCATGCTGATTATCTCCTGCTCGCGCGGCGAGAAGTCACGCATGGCCTCCTCGATGGCCATGCGGTCATCGGAGCTCGTGAGGTCCTTGTCCTCGGATGCATAGCGGTCCAGGATGGACGGGGCGTCGTCGTCCGCGGAGGCGCCGGGGCTTTCCAGGGGTACGGAGCTGTAGGCGCTGGAGGACTCCATGGCCTCGAGCACCTCGTCGACGGTCACGCCCAGGTGCTGGGCAACCTCCTCGACCGACGGCTCGCGGTGAAGGTCCTTGGTCAGCTGCTCCTTGGTCTGGTTTACCTTGTTCGACAGCTCCTGCAGGCGGCGCGGAACACGAACGGACCAGCCCTTGTCGCGGAAATGACGGCGAATCTCGCCCATGATGGTGGGTGTCGCGAAGGTCGTGAACTCAAGCCCTCGGGCGGGATCAAAGCGGTCCACCGCCTTGATCAGGCCGATGGTACCCACCTGGATGAGGTCGTCCAGGGGTTCTCCCCTGCTCTTGTACTTTGAAGCCAGGAAGCGCACGAGGTTGAGGTGGCTCATCACCAGTTGCTGGCGGGCGTCCTCGTCCCCCTCCTCCTTGTACCGACGAAAGAGCTCGCGCGTCCTGTCCTTGTCCCAGGCAAGCTTGCCTTTTGGGACCCTACGCGAAAGCCTGCGACGCGCTGGACGCGTGCGCTCGGCGCCCGTCTTGTCCTTGGGGTCAGTGCCTGCCTTCGCATCCATGCTAGGCATCTGCACCGCCCAACTCGCTGGCCTTCTTTACCAGGTGAAGGGTATCCTCGTCCGTGATCACGAAATCATCGCAGACGGCAGACAGCAGGAGCTCGGCCATGCTGATGTCGAAGCCCGCAGCCTCCACCTGCTCATCCTTCGCATCGCCTAGGCCAAAGTCGATCGCAACCTCTCCCTGGCCAAGGGTAAAGCTGATGTCGCAGCGGTCGGGACCCGTGGCGCAGCTATAGACGAAGCCCTCCTCTGCTGCCATACGGACATCCTCGACGTCGTCGATGCCCAGGCCGCTCACCACGGCAAGGTTTGCCGCCAACATTCGGACCGAGCGCGCATAGCCCGTCTCGGCAGGCACGCTCAGGCTGACGATCTTTTCTTCCATGAAACGCTACTCCTCATCCAACCTCGAAGAGGCTAGTCCTTGTCCTCGGCACCCTCGTCGGCAGAGTCATAGGTAATGTAAGCCCTGTCCTTGCCAGCTGCGGGAGTGGCGCGCTTGGGGGCAGACTCGTCGGAGCCAGCCTCCTCGCCCTCGGCAATGCGGGCAGGCTCGGGAGCCGCCTTGCCGCGCAGACGGTTGATCACGTCGTTGACACCCGAAGCGGCGTTGTTTGCCACCTGGTCGACAACACCAGACACGTTAGCCGCCGTACCGGAAACCGACGAGACGTCCGTCAGGATGCCATTGACCTTGTCGAGGCTGATGGTGGCCTCGTCCACGACGACGCCGGCACGCTCCACCAGGGGATCGACCCTCTTTATCGCAGGTTGGATCTCGTCCATGACGCCATCGGCCTTTGCGATGATGGGCTGTACCTGCTCGATGGTCTCGTTGGCCGAGCGCGTGATCTCTTCCACGGAGCTACGGGCCTTGCGAATGGTCAGGGCAAGCTCAACGACAGCCCACACGCCGGCAGCGACCAGGACGAGCAACAGAACTTTCAGCGGATCCATAACGGCTAGCCTCTTTCTTTCCAACGACGCCAGCCTGGCGTCACCTGTAATTTCTTGGCTTGCCCCATTCTACCCAAAAGCTCGGCAAGGCGACATCTGGGCGCTAGGCACGACCGTCGCTGGATACATTCGAGCCGTCTGCGTCACCCTTGCCGCCTTGCTCCCCCAAATCGGCCTGCCCACGGGACTGGGAATTGATGGGGCGTGGCAGGATTCCCATGCGGTCCCTGCCCGTCTGCTCGATGCGCCAGGCCTCCCAACCGCGGGGGCTGGGACGATAGAAGGCCCCCTTCTCCAGCCCGTCAGGCAGATAGCGCTGGTCCACCCAACCTGCGGGATAGTCATGCGGGTAGCGATAGACCCCGTACTCATCCGAGCCGGGACGGTGACGGTCGCGCAGGTAGCTGGGCACCTCGCGGCGTGGCCCCTCGCGGACCTCCTTGAGGGCGGCATCGATACCGGCCTCCGCCGCATTGGACTTTGGTGCCAGAGCCATATAGGTCGCCGCCTGGGCAAGGTTGATCCTGCACTCGGGATAGCCGATGACCTCCGTTGCCTTGAACGCCGCCTCGGCCACCAGAATGGCCTGGGGATCGGCGTTGCCGATGTCCTCCGACGCCAGGATGAAAATGCGCCGGGCGATGAACTTCGGGTCCTCCCCCGCGTCAATCATCCGGGCCAACCAGTAGAGGACGGCGTCCGGGTCGCTTCCACGCATGGACTTGATGAAGGCCGAGATGATGTCATAGTGCATGTCGCCGGACTTGTCGTAGCTCAAGCCATGACGAGGATTGGCCTCGAGCACATGGTCGGCGGTGATTTCCAGGGGGTGGGCCGCGTCGGGAGCCACGGTGGCATCGTCTGGGAGGGCCATCTGGCTTGCCAGCTCCAGCGAGGTCAGGGCCGAGCGGGCGTCTCCCCCAGCCAGAGTCACGATCTCGGCCAGGGCGTCGTCCGCAAGGGTGAAGGCCCCCGCAAGGCCGTCCGGGCTCTCGAGGGCATGGCGGACAATCATGCGCAGGTCATCATCGGTGAGCGGCGCAAGCTCCACCACGCGTGACCTGCTGATCAGAGCGGAGTTCACCTCAAAGTAGGGGTTCTCGGTGGTCGCGCCTATGAGGACCACCGTGCGGTCTTCGACGGCATGCAGGAGGGCATCCTGCTGGGAGCGGTTGAAGCGGTGGATCTCGTCTACAAAGAGGATCGTGCGTCTCCCCTGCATGAGGAGCCGGTGCTCGGCGGCGTCCACCTCGCGTCTCAGGTCCTTGACCGTGCCCGTGACGGCAGAGACCTCCACGAACTCGGCGTGGGTGGTGTTGGCTATCACATGGGCAAGGGTCGTCTTTCCCGTTCCCGCCGGTCCGTATAGGATCACCGACGAGAGGGTGTCGTGCTCGATGGCGCGACGGAGCCAGGAGCCTGGGCCCACGGCCTTCTCCTGTCCCACGTAGTCACGCAGGGTCTGGGGCCGCATGCGGGCCGCCAGGGGCGCATTGGCCTTGCGGGTCCTGCGCTCGGATTCCGAGAAGAGCGTATCCATGGGCATGATGTGGGGGTCCCTCCTCAAAGGAATTTGCAACGGCGCCTGTCCCAGCCGCCCGTCGCAGGCGCAAGGGGTGGCTAGTGTGTTTGCCTTATTCCAACGTCAGCGACGCGCCGTCAAAGTAGCCGCGTTTGGGAAAGAGGTCCCTGGCCTCTGCAAAGAGGCGCTCGGTGAGGGCGACGAAGTAGTCGTCGGTCATGGCACTGATGAAGTCGCAGACGGTCTGGTCAAGGTCATCCTGCCAGACGTAGCTCTTCCCATAGTGTCCGAGCTGCTCCTGGAGCGGCTCGATGTGAGCGGTAAAGATGGGGTCTTCCTCGCGACCCTCCTCGAGGGCCTTGAGCTCGTAGTCGTAGAGCATGGCAAAGAGCTCCCCTACGGCACGGGGTAGGTCCCCATTGACCTCGGCGGAGCCGTAGATCTTCTCGTAGTTCTCCCGCTTCGCTCGCTTGAGCTCAGAAAAGCCGGCAGCACTCATCTCGATGCGATCCTTGCCGGTGGAGGCGTTGACCACGTCGGTGGCAAAGGCAGAGAGGGCCCAGGCGTTATATGCCCCACCCAACCCGTCCTCGAAGCTGTCCTCGCCCACAAGACCCGCGCGGATGGCGTCCTGACGGTCCTTGCCCACATAGGCAATGATGTCCGAGACGCGCACGACACAACCTTCAAGCGTCATGGGACGCAGCCGTTCAATGGCCTCTCCGCCGTCCTGCCAGCAGCCCTCCACCACACGGTCGAAGGTGTCAAAGTCCAAAAGGCCGCTGGTCTCAAAGACCTGCTGCTCGAACTCGCCGTTGTGGCAGAGGACCCCATCCAGGGTCTGCAGGGCGAGGTTGCGCCCATAGAGAACGTCGAGGACGCGAACGCTCTGCACGTTGTGGTAGAACCAGCGACCAGTGTGCTCGCGATAGACCTCGTTCAGGAAACGCTCCCCGTAAAGCTCGCCGATGCGGAATCCGAGTTCCCGGACCGTGGTGACCCCTGTGATGTAGGCTTCCCTGCAGGCGGCATATTCCGGATCTCTCAGATATGCAAAGAATTTGACCCTCATTTCTTAAAGATTCAGCTCTTTTCTCTTCTCTGCTGTGGGAACGCCGTCCGCATCCCATCCGCGGGCAGCGTAGTATTCCTGAAGCATGGTGTGCAGTTCGTTGACCTTGCCCTCGTCGTAAAGACCGGACAGACTCCCGGCGGACAGCATTCTCTGGATGCGGTCTTCCGTGATGGCATAGCTCCGCTGGAGGGGCTGCATCACCACATATTCGCGGTAGATGAACTCCGTGTTGGGATAAATCTTGACCAGCTCACCCGGCTGGAAATCCGCGTACAACTTGGTGATGGCGGAACGAT